>NZ_CP066771.1:621090-931635 GCF_016466415.2 Ralstonia pickettii
TGAAGCGGCTGGCTTCCAGGATCAACAGGTCATTGCCTTGCCCGAGGTCAGGCCGAGTCAGTGCCTGAGACGGCGTGGCGCGCGTGCGTTGCACGACATGGTTCGCGGCCTGTGTAATCAACCCGGCCAGGTGCTGCAGGTGCGATTCGTCGGCGGATACGAGGGCGATCTTGGCCATTGCCTTGCTCCTGTAAGCCTTGCGTGGCGCGGCAGCAGCCTGGTGCGCCACAGGTTAGGTCACTTGCCCATGGAGTCCAGGCTATTGCCCGAACTGACGCCCACGGTGAACGCGCTGGCGTCCGACTGCGGCGCACGGTATTGAGTGTTGTAGCGGTCCATGGCGGACGTAGCAGCGCGTCCGTCGACACCGCTTACCGGGTCGCTGTTCATCGAAGCATTCGGGTTCAGCGTCTGCATGACGCGTACCGTATGTACGGCCTCGCCGAAGTGCTTGTCGTAGACCGGCGTCGAGCTCATGCAGCCGGCCAGGGCGAGAGCCAGTCCGCTGCAGAGTCCGACACGCGCGAGCATCGAAATGGTGTTCATGGTTTTCTCCTTGACGATTGCTGGCGATGGGCTCAGTTGCCGGTGGATTGCTCGCCAGTCGCTACAAAGCGCCGTGTATCGCGGGGCGCGGTACTGGCGGCGGGGGCGACCGGAGTAACAGGAGCCGCCGGCGCCGCAGGTACGTTGGTAGGCGTCGGAGCTTGGGCGGACGGTCCTGGCGCTGCAGCGGGCTCTGCGGCGGCCTTTTCCGGGTTGGCGGCGGGGGCTGCAACTGCGGTTGGCTGGCTGGCGGGTGCCTGGACGTGGCCCTCCATGTTGCCGTTGAGGTACAGCTCGCCGCGGTTGATCGTTCCGAAGCTGTCGGTCGGAAGCGGATACTGAGCCGGCAGCGGCTTGACCAGCCGCGGTGTGACCACGAACAACAGCTCGGTCTGGTCTTGCTGGAAGCTGGTGCTGCGTGCCAATGAACCGATGATCGGCAGCTCGCCAATGCCCGGGAGTGCTTTCAGGCTGCCCGTGATGTTGTTCTTGATGAGGCCGCCAATGGCGAAGCTCTGGCCGTCATGCACCTGTAGCGTGGTCG
Source organism: Ralstonia pickettii (assembly GCF_016466415.2). Classification (NCBI taxonomy): domain Bacteria; kingdom Pseudomonadati; phylum Pseudomonadota; class Betaproteobacteria; order Burkholderiales; family Burkholderiaceae; genus Ralstonia; species Ralstonia pickettii. Next base: position 622,181 of record NZ_CP066771.1, read on the forward strand.
ACGCGCGGCGTGTGGTGATGAGCGGCAGGATCGACGTGTTGTTGCTGTTGGGCGCGGTGACAGCCACACCTGTGGGCGACAGTTCCGACACCTCGGGCGACACCTTCAGGTTGATGCGTCCGTTCTCCATGACCGTGGGGGTGAAGCGCAGGCCCACACCGAAGGTTTCTTCCTGCAGAACGATCGTGGCCACGCCGTTGGCGGCAGCGCCCTGCGCCACCGGGATGAACACCTTACCGCCCGCCAGGAAGCTGGCCTCTTGCCCGCTGATGGCCATCAGGCTCGGTTCGGCCAGCACCTTCACCAAGCCATCGCCCTTTTGCGCATCGAGCGCGAACTTGAGCGGCAAGTGGTTGGCCTTGCTGAAGTTGACGATGTCGCTCGAGCCCGAGAGGAAGTTGGCGATGGCCCCGAAAGACCAGCTACCGAACGCACCGTTCGCGTTGAACGCGGCGCCCATCTGGTCAATCAGCGTCTTGGACACCTCGGCCACCTTCACTTCCAGCATGACCTGCTGGGGTGCTTCGACCGTCATCATGTTGATGATGCGCGGGCTGCGCAGCGGTGCTCCGGGGCCGGCGGTGTGGAGCTGCTGGCCACCCTGGCCGGTCGCGTTCTGATCGCCCTCGTTGGGGCCGCGCGTGCGGCGCATGACAAAGGCGTTGGCAATGTCGACCACCTTTTGCGCCTGGACGGAATCGCTGACAGAGCCGCCGAGGACCAGGCTATCGGCGGCGGCCGACACCTGCACATTCCGGGCTTCGGGCATCAACTTGCGCAGCGTGGATTGCAGACCGCCTGGGTCGGCACCGACGGCCACGTCCACCACGCTGCACGACCCGCTGCGGCCCTGCACGATCATGTTGGTGGAGCCCACTTCCAGCCCCAGCACGTACAGCGTCTGCGGAGAGACGAGCATCGCCTGCACGACGTTCGGATTGCCGACGGTACGGCTTCGCACGGGCTCGGGCAGTTGCACCATCGTCGATTTGCCGACCGGCACCGTGACCTCGCTGTGCGAACGCATGGGGCCCGTGCAGTTTGGGCCCTTGCCGGCCGAGTCGCGGTTGGCTTCAGCGGAGGCGGGGCTGCCAATCGTGAGCTGGATTGGGCCGTTGGCCGCCATCTTCAGCGGCTTGCCCGGTGCTGCCGCATTGTTGGTCAGGATGGCGCTCTCGACGCCCACCTGGCCATGCGCCATACCCACGCACAGCACCCCCAGCGCGGCCGCCGCAAACGCCTTGCGTGTCAGGTACGGTCCGATGCAGCGCTTGGCGCTGCGATGAACGAGTCGGTCCATGACGATCCCCCAGATTGGTTGTTCTGCATGACAGGGCCGGTGCCCCGTCGGACTCAGGACTCTCTTCGCGGAGCCTCTCGTCTGTTTCTTCTTTTCTTCGCGCGATGCCTGCCGATGCTCAGAAGCACTCTTGGCTGTGCTGCACGCCGTTGATCACGCCCACGCAGTTGCCTGCGGACCGACGCTCGGCCACGCGATGCACGATCTGCACCGTCTTCACCACTGGCACCGCCACGGCCGTGCTCACGACGGGCTCTTTGAGGAGCGTGCTCTTGGTGGCGCCGGCAGTGACGTCATGCTGCGAGTCCACTTGGTTGCGCAATACCAGCGAGAGATTGCCGACGCTGCGTGCCAGATCGATCTTCTCGGCCTGCTCCGGCGTGACTTCCAGCGTGACGGCATTGACGACCTTGGGCTTGGTGTCGTCGCGGTTGACCTCCTGGGCCACAGCCAGCACGAGAATCTTTTCCAGCACGATCTTCGAGATCGACTGGTCATTGCGATCGGCGCCAGGCTTGGCTTCCCTGGAGTCCTGCTGCGTGTTGACGATGATGTCGACGTAGCTGCCCGGCAATGCGAAGCCCGCCACGCCCACCACGTCATTGACCCGTACGGTGATCGCGCGCTTGCCTTCGGCGATCACGGCTGACAGACCGCCTGCTGTCCCGACCGGCGTCAGCTTGGAGTCGAGCACCGGCTCGCCGCGCGTGAGGCTGGCGCGCACAACGCGGCCATCCAGCGCGTGCGGGTCGTTGATCGCCCCCGGGGGCAGGCTGGAGGCTGGCCAATCGACCAGCTTGATGGCCTCGGGCGACAGGCGCTGGCCCAGATCGATGTCCGTCGCCGCGACCGCGATCTTGGTGATGCCGCTGCCGCTTTGCTGCGTCAGCCAGCGCGACGCGAAGGCCACCGCCGCAAGCGCGGCAATCGTGGCAATGAGCAGCATGGAAAGGATGCGCAGGTTTTTCATTTCCCAACCCCTTCTGTCAGTGTTCAATCCCACCGCCACTTGGTTCGCAGGCAGGCGGGGGGTAAGCACGGCCGGCCAAGACGCCGGTCGTTTGCGCGGTGCTCGGGCGAAGGGGGCGGATGCCAGGACGGACGCGGACCGTCCGCATGGCGATGGGGCGCCGCACTGGTCCTGGCTTGCCCAATCGTTCGACTGCATTGACGCATTTCACTTCCCCCGCGTGGGCCGCTGTTGCGCGGCCCTTGAATGCCGTGGTATCTGATGCGTGCCTGGGACGTTGTTGACCGGTCGTGCCTGACCGGTGGTCGTCAGCTGTTCTTGCAGCGCTTGGGCACGCGCCAGAGTTCCTCCCCTCGACTACATCGCTCCCCACTTCACCAGCAACGTGCCTGCGGCAAACGCCACCGCATAAGGCAACTGGATCGTTCCACCGTGCTTCGGACCTTGCCCTTCTGCATGCACGGCCTTGCTGCCGAACGGGATTGACAGCAATAGCGCCGAGACCCCCGCCGCCGAGCGGCGTGCCTCCCGGCGCAGCAGCACCATGACGAGCGCCAGTACACCGCCCGCAAGAAAACTCACCAAGGCCACATGAAAGGCACCGAACGGCCCCATGAACGCGCCGATCGCGCCCATCAGTTTCACGTCGCCCGCGCCCATGCCACCGAGCACAAAGAACCCGAAGCACAAGCCAATGCCAACAGCGGCGCCGCCAAGCCAAGCTAGACAACCTGCGCCCACGCCGATTGCCATGCCCTGTGCTACGAGCGCGCTGACCAGACCCATGCCCACCAGCCAGTTCGGGATGCGGCGGGTGCGCACGTCGTACGCGGCGGCCGTAAGCACCAGCAGAATCAGGGCGAGATTGGCTAGGCTGAGGTGAGTCGAAGTGGTCATGGCACCGGTCCCCCGGGGGCACTGTCTTGTTTCCTGTCCGTGCGACGCCGTTGGCGCTGTCGGCCAGGATCGATTCGGCCGGATCAGGTCCGAGTTCTCCGGACCTGACCTGGGCACACAAACACTACTCAGGCGGCGGCCGTCGACAGCTGGGTCGCGATGGTGCTCCAGATGCTGCCGACGGCAGCCTTGACGGTGGGGCCAGAGGCCACCATCACCAGTGCCACAAATGCCAGCAGCAGTGCGTATTCCACGCCGGCTGCACCGTCTTCTTCGCGCACGAAACGCTTGATCATGGCTTTCATGTCCAACTCCTTTGGTCACGGTTCAAGGAAGAGCGCACCGCTGAAGATCGGGCGCGTTTTGGCCAGGCAAGCCGGCCAGGGTCGGATCGAGGGGGTTCGGGATTTCGCGAGCGAGTGCCGGCGCCATGCCAGCCAGGACCGGCACGTTCCAGTTCACTACGCGATAGACGAGGCTCCCCCGACTTCACCGCTGCCCAGGGGCGACGCGTGTGGCAAGCCACCCGCGCTGCCTCGCCGTGCGCATCGCCGCTGGTGCGACGGTTGCGCCATGGGTGTCGCGAATCGGCCGGTATGACCTTCAGGAACCGGTTCGCGCCCGGGCATACTGCAAAAACCACTACCTGCGATCGTCCGGCTACCGTGCCGGTGCGCTTCGCAATGGGCCTGTGTTCAATGGCACTGGCCCTGTTCTGAACTTCCCCAAGACACCAAATTGGGTGCCGTGTTCTTGTTGTCGCGACCGGCGCGTCGGTCCGTCACCACATGAGGTGCTTTGAGGCGCGCCGCTTGCCCGCTTCAGTCACCGTGGTGACCATGGCCGTTTCCGTTTCCGTTTCCGTTTCCGTTGTTGCCGTTGCCGTTGCCGTCATCGCTGCCGCCACCTCCGGATTGACGCGAGCTGGCCATCGACGACAACCCCGTCGACGTGTTGTTCCAGATCGCGCCGGTGGACGTTTTGACGCTCAGACGAAATCCGGCCATTGCCAAAGCGACGAACGTCAGCAGCAACGCGTACTCAATGCCGGCAGCTCCGATGCTCTTGCGCTTGCTTCCTGCAGTCTTGGTTTTCACGTTGATCTCTCTGAAGCTTGGTCTGGAGTTTCCGGAACGGTCCGCCGCTATGTTGTGCGAAACATAAGAGCGACGACCGTGCCATTGCTGCTAAGTCCTTGATTTTCAATGGTTGAGCAGGCAGGTGAGCGTCTAGCCCAGGCAAAAGGCCGGCGCTTGTTTCCCCGGCGTCACGCGGAATTTGTGCCGCATGCAAGACAGCAAACGATGACGCACATGGGCTTTGCGCAAATGCCAAACGTGAAAGTGACGGATGCGCGTTGTGCGCTGCAAAAAGCCGCGGGTAAGCCCGCATCCGTGCCACCCGCGCCAATGCGTGCATTGCTGAAACATTGGGGCGCTTGCCAGGACAAGATGCGATGCGGTGCAGTCGTCCGGCTCGATGTGGCCGCAAGGTGTCTCGGGCGGGGTCTTGCAGGAAGAGAGGACCGCTTTATCGGAGAGGTGGCCTACGGCGGAAGCTGGGCCTGATCTCGACGCCCGATGCGCGCGTAGCCAGCCCCTCGTATGGAAGGATTAGGCGCGTGGCTGACAGGGGTGGCGCGGCCGGGCGCGTCGAAACCGTTTCAGTTCTGAAACATGGCCCAGCACGGCAGGGGGAAAAATAAATGAAGCGTTGCGCCGTTACAGCACGACCGGCCGGTCGCTCAGCTCATTGGTGCGCGGCGTGCCATCGGAAGGCACGTGCGCGGCGAGGAGGTCGTTGATCTGCGCCAGCGCGTCGAGCACCGGCGCCATGGTCACGCGCTGCGCAAAGCCACGCGTGATGGTCTCGCAGATGGCGCGCCACGCGTGTGCGTCCACCTTGGCGGCGATACCGTGGTCGGCCAGGATCTCGACCGCGTGGTCGGCCAGGTTGATGTAGAGCAGCACGCCCACGTGCTCGCGCGTGTTCCACACCTCCAGCAGCCCGAACAACGTCCGGGCACGGTGCCGCGGCGACATCCCGGCCCAGGCGTCGCGCACGGGCAACGAGCTCTCGATGACGACGCGCACTTCGCCGCGATGGTGTTGTTCGCCTTCGCGCACGGCGGCTTCAAGCTTTTGCAGATCCGCCGGCGGAAACGCCCGCCTTGCATGCGACGAGGTTGTCAGCAGATGGGTCAGGGCACGGCGCGCGCCGTGGTGATGTCGGGTCGTGGAAGCCATGGATACGTTCACCGGTTACCAGTTGCCGGAGGCACCACCGCCACCGAAATCACCACCACCCCCGCCGCTAAAACCGCCGCCTCCACCGCCGCCGCCACCGAAATCACCGCCGCCGCGTCCCCAGCCGCCGCCCAATCCACCGCCTAAGCCGCCAATGGTGCCCGGGCCCCAGCCGCGATTGCCCATCACCACGCGCGAGCCGGGCCGGCCGGGCAGGCTGCCCGTGACGCGCCCGCCCGAGCGCATGGCCGCGCTGAGCACGAAGAACACGATGATCGCCAGCGGAAACAGCACCGGCAGCCAATCGCCGATGCCGCCGCCGGATTGCTGACGCTTCGCCCGCTCGGCAGGCGGCAGGCTCTCTTGTGCAATGACGGTCTGGATGGCCGAGATACCTGCCGACAGCCCGCCGTAGAAATCGCCCTGGCGGAAGTGCGGCGCCATCACGTCCTGCAGGACATGCTTGGATTGCGCGTCGGTCAGCGCACCTTCCAGCCCGCGCCCCACCTCGATGCGCATCTTGCGCAGCGATGCCGGGTTGTCCTTGGCGATGAGGATGATCGCGCCGTCGTCCACGCCCTTGCGGCCGGCCTTCCACGCATCGGCCACGCGGATGCCGTACGCCTCGATGGGTTCCGGCGCGGTAGACGGCACCATCAGCACGAAGATCTGGCTGCCGCGCTGCTGTTCGTAATCGGCCAGCACCTGCTCGAGCGCGCTCTTCTGTTCGGCGCTGAGCGTGCCGGTCAGGTCGGTCACGCGCGCGGCCAGCGGCGGCACGGCCACCATGTCGCTTTGCGCGCGCGCAGGCAACGCGGCGGCCAGCCACAGGGCCGCAGTCAGCAGGAAGGTGAAGCAGGCACGCGCGCGCATCGACATGATCGTCAGCTCGTCAGAACTTCACTGCCGGGGCGGTGGAAATCCCCTTTTCGTTCTCGACCGTGAAGTTCGGCTTGACCTGGTAGCCCATCACCTTGGCCGTCAGGTTGGTCGGGAAGCTACGGGTCAGCACGTTGTAGTCCTGCACCGATTTGATGTAGCGCTGACGCGCCACGGTGATGCGGTTCTCGGTGCCTTCCAGTTGCGATTGCAGATCACGGAACGACTGGTCAGCCTTGAGTTGAGGGTAGTTCTCCGACACGGCCATCAGGCGCGACAGCGCGCTCGAAAGCTCGCCCTGCACCTGCTGGAATTTCTGGAACGCCGCCGGGTCGTTCAGGACCTCCGGCGTGATCTGGAAGCTGGTGGCTGCCGCGCGCGCCTTGGTTACGGCTTCGAGCGTGTCCTTTTCGTGGGACGCATAGCCCTTGACCGTATTCACCAGGTTGGGAATCAGGTCCGCACGGCGCTGGTACTGGTTGACCACCTCGGCCCAGGCAGCCTTGGTGGCCTCATCCTTCGCCTGGAAATCGTTATAGCCGCACGCAGACAGGAATGGCGCAACCAGCACGGCCAACGACAGCGTCAGCCAGCGCAGCACCGAAAAACGCGTCGAGCGGAAGGTCAGGGCAGGGGTCATGAAATCCTCTAGATCTTGAATCCGAAAAGAATGTGGCATGAGACCGACGTCGTTACATGACGTTTCAGCGCACTGTAGCTTATGCGCTTGACGCTCCAGTCACACATCAGTACGGTATGGAGACTTTTTTGACAATTTCCATGCGCGTGATTTCCCGTTCCTCGTCGATCAGCACGGCACCGGCCTTCAGCCTGTCGGTCGTGTCGACGCTCGCGCGCGCCAAAAAAGCCACCAAACAGCCGCTCGTCTGACCGGAGCGCTGTTCCGTCAGATGGGCGACGGAACAGCGGTTGACCGATACGTTAGACACGGTTGCCTCTCACCCGCATCTCGCGGGGCCGCATTCCCGAAGCGCTTCTGACGGTTCTTTGACCGGTCGTTGATTCGTCCAGGAGTGTTGTCGTGCTTGAAAATTCATCCATCAATCTGTACACCCGCGAGCGTCCGTCTTATGCGGGCATCTGGGTGCCCATCGTGACGCCGTTTGCCGATGACGCGGCACGGTCGGTGGACCACGGCGCCCTGTATACATTAGTGGTGCGGTATCGCGAGCTGGGCGTCGCGGGTTTCGTGGCGTGTGGCAGTACCGGTGAAGCCGCTGCGCTGACCGATCAGGAACAGGCCGACGTGCTCGATACGGTACGTGCCGCCGCCGACGGCTTACCCGTAGTGATGGGTGTCTCGGGCAGCGCTCTCGCATCGGTGCGCGAGCGGATGCTGCGCCTCGCTGAGCATCGGCCGGCAGCGTTCCTGATTCCCGCGCCTTCCTACATTCGGCCATCGCAGGACGGGATCATCGAATACTTCACCGCACTGGCCGACGCCTCGCCTGTGCCGGTGCTCTTGTACGACATTCCGTATCGCACCGGCGCAAACATCGACACCGAAACGCTGCTCGCGCTGGCGGCGCATCCCAACATCCACGGCATCAAGGATTGCGGCGGCGACGCGGACAAGACGCAGCGCCTGATCGCCGACGGGCGGTTGCAGGTGCTGGCCGGGGAAGATGCGCAGGTGTTCGGCACGCTGTGCGCCGGCGGTGTCGGGGCGATTATTGCTGCCGCGCATGTCCGCACGGAGCTGTTTGTCGAGATGGCAAGGGCGGTGCAGGAGCAGCGGTTGAACGATGCGCGGCGGTTGCATCACGCGCTGGCACCGGTGATTCGGTTGCTGTTTGCCGAGACGAACCCTGGGCCTTTGAAGGCTTGGCTGGCTGCCGAGGGGTTGATTCGCAATGTGTTGCGGGCGCCGATGATGATGGCTTCCGAGGGTTTGGGGCGGGAGTTAGGGGAGGTGGTTGGACGGGTTTGAGTTTTTTGTTGGTGGTCCATCCCCCTTTCAGTCCCGGCAGGGGATGAAACAGGGGATGCACCGCCAAGTCCCATCCCCCAAATACAAGAAACTCAAATACCCTTAAACGCCTTCCGGGCCGCCTCAAACGTCGCATCCAGAATCGCATCATCGTGCGTGGCGGACACGAAACCCGCCTCAAACGCGGACGGTGCCAGATAGACGCCCTGATCCAGCATCGCATGGAAGAACGCATTGAAGCGCCCAACATCGCTCTTGGTGACTTCAGCAAAGCTCGTCGGCACGCCTTCGCGGAAGTAGATGCCGAACATGCCGCCCACGCTGTCAGCGGCAAACGGCACGCCAGCCTCGCGCGCAATTTCGGCCAGCCCATCCACCAGTTTTCGTGTCTGGACAGCGAGCCTGTCATGGAAACCCTCCGCAGCAATCAGCCGCAGCGTGGTCAGGCCAGCCGCCACGGCCAGCGGATTTCCCGACAATGTGCCCGCCTGGTACACGTTGCCTAGCGGCGCCAGGAATCCCATGATGTCGCGGCGGCCACCAAACGCCGCGGCCGGCATGCCCCCGCCAATCACCTTGCCCAGGCACGTCAGGTCCGGCTTGATCCCGTACAGCGCCTGCGCGCAACCGAGCGCCACGCGGAAACCCGTCATCACCTCGTCAAAGATCAGCACGGCGCCGTGCTCGGTACACAGCGCGCGCATGGCCTGATGGAATTCGTTGCTGCCACGCACCAAGTTCATGTTGCCGGCCACCGGCTCGACGATCACGGCGGCGATTTCCTTGCCGTGGCGCGCGAACGCCTCGCGCAGCGCGGTGACGTCGTTGTATGGCAGCACCATCGTGTGCTTGACCACGTCTTCCGGCACGCCGGCGGAAGAGGGCGCGTTCTGCGTCGTATCGGCAAACGTCAGCAGGCCCGAACCGGCCTTGACCAGCAGGCTGTCGGCGTGACCGTGGTAGCAGCCCTCGAACTTGACGATCAGGTCACGCCCGGTAAAGCCGCGGGCCAGTCGCAGGGCGCTCATGGTCGCTTCGGTGCCCGACGACACGAGCCGCACCTGCTCGATCGACGGCACGAGCTTGCAGATTTCCTCGGCCATGACGACTTCGGCCTCGGTAGGCGCGCCGAACGAGAAGCTGTCGGCTGCCACGTCCTGCACGGCACGCACGACGTCCGGGTGCGCGTGTCCGACGATCATCGGGCCCCATGAGCCGACGTAGTCGATATAGCGCGTGCCGTCGGCGTCCCACAGGTACGGGCCGGCTGCCTTGGCAATGAAGCGCGGGGTGCCGCCCACCGAGCGGAAGGCGCGTACCGGCGAGTTCACTCCGCCGGGGATGGTCTTCTGGGCACGTTCAAACAGGGCGGCGCTGCGGGAGGGAGTCGACATGGAGGGTGTTCGGAGAGAGCGTGGCGCCGGGCTGAGCGGCGCTGCGGCACGGTTTAAAGGCGGTTCGAGGCGATTATGTGGTGGTTTGCCGCAGATCCGGGTTGGATGCGGTCAAACACCGTGTCTGCCCGGTGCCTGTTCTGGCGCAGCCGGGCGTGATTCGGTACCATCTGGCCTGCCATTTTAATAGACGGAACCCACCGAAGCTTTGCCCTATGGAACAACAGATTGAATACAAGACGTGGATGTGCCTGATTTGCGGCTGGATCTACGACGAAGAACAAGGCGCCCCGGACGACGGCATTGCGCCTGGCACGAAGTGGGAAGACGTGCCCATCAACTGGACGTGCCCCGAGTGCGGCGCGCGCAAGGAAGACTTCGAAATGGTGCAGATCTGATCCGGATCTGACCTGTCTCCCGTCAGCAAGTGAGTGTTTGCCCTCTTGCTGACAGCCAAGTATCAGGAAGTGACGGTTCGATGAATGGGCTCGTCGCTTCCATGCCACAAGCGCCCGGCGGACGGCCGGCGCCATTGACGGCGAATAGGTGACTTGTCACACTTCGTCAAATTCTGAGCTTCACACTTCATAAGCGGGCCGGGGGGCGTAGTTTTGAAGTCGTCGCCAGCGTGGGCCTTTTCCGTTTGGAGGGCACGCTGCGTGGCGATTTGCCGCGATCCATCCGGTCAGAATGTCGTGGCGACCCGTGGTCGCGCACTGCGAGAACATGATGCAATCCGCGCGGGTGGAACAACTGGCTGACTCTCAACCGCTGGCGAACTCTCCGCTGGCGCATTCCCTGACAGGCTGCAAAGTGCTGGTAATCGACGATTCCAGCACCATTCGCCGTACCGCGCAGATTTTCCTCACCCAGGCCGGGTGCCAGGTCGTGCTGGCCGAAGACGGCTTCGACGCACTGGCCAAGGTGGGTGACCTGAAGCCCGATCTCGTGTTCTGCGACATCCTGATGCCCAATCTAGACGGCTACCAGACCTGCTCGCTGATCAAGAAAAGCCCAAAGTTTCATGCCACGCCTGTGATCATGCTGTCTTCGCGCGACGGAATTTTTGACCGCGCGCGGGGCAAGTCGGTCGGGGCGGTGGACCATCTCGCCAAGCCGTTCTCGAAGGAAGCGCTGCTGGAGGCGGTCCAGACGCATTTGCCGGTGGCGCAAGCCGCCGCGCAGTGACGGCATCTCTCTTAATGAAGGACTGTTTGTATGGCAATCAAGAAAGTGTTGGTGGTCGATGATTCTCCGACCGAAGCGCTGCACCTGTCGGAGATTCTCGGCAAGAACGGTTTCAAGGTGACGGTCGCTGCCGATAGCGAGCAGGCCATGACCAAGCTCGAAGCCGAAACCTTCGACCTGATCCTGATGGACGTGGTGATGCCGGGCCAGAACGGCTACCAGGCAACCCGCGCCATCAAGAAGGACGAGCGCTTCCAGGGCATCCCCGTGATCATGTGCACGACCAAGGGCCTGGAGACCGACCGCGTGTGGGGTATGCGCCAGGGCGCATCGGACTACATCGTCAAGCCGGTGAAGGCCGAAGAGCTGCTCGAGAAGATCGCCAAGCTGGCGCAGTGATGCTGCGACAGTTCGTTTAGAAGCGCGACGTCGAGACCGCGCGCAGCAAAGACCCAGCACCGGACATGAGCCAGACGTGAACGAACAGCGCACCAACCTGACCTCCCGCCAGCGCCTGCACGAATACCAGGCGATGCTGGCCCGCCGCCTGCAGGAGGCGCGCGCCAAGTCGGCGACGGAAGGCTTTCTGGGCGTGCAGATCGGCGAGCACCACTGGCTGCTGTCGCTGACCGAAACCGGCGAGGTGCTGGACTACCAGCCGCCCGCACGCGTGCCGCTCACACAGCCGTGGTACCTCGGTCTCGTGAACGCGCGCGGCAATCTGCTCGGCGTGATCGATTTCGGCCTGTTCTGCGGTGAAGCGCCGACGGGCAGTGGCAGCGGCGCCAAGATCGTGGTGCTGTCCAAAGACCCGCAGCGTGCGTGCGCGATTGTCGTGCCGCGCGTGGCCGGCCTGCGCAGCCTGAGCGATCTGCAGCCTGCGGAAGCCACGGCGGAAGTGGGGCGCCCGTGGTTGGGACGCGCCTGGAGCGATGCGCAGGGCACGCAATGGCGCGAACTGGATGTGCGGCAGTTGCTGGCCGATCCGGCGTTCCTGCAGGTCGGTCGCAGCCGCACGTAAAGCGAGTGGGCAATCAGGCCGTAGAGCCGTAGAGCACACGAGAAAGAAAGATTGGGCACGCCGCAACGGGAGCGGCGTGTGCAGGGGCAAGAGGCGGTGCGAGGCGCGTGCAACAGGGCGCGCCAGGTGGCCAAGGTGTATTCACGGGCATCGCCGAAGGTGCGTACCACGCCAGATGGAACAAGGCGCGGACGCGGACGGGAAATCCATGCGGCTGATCTCGACAGAACGGGACGGCAGCATCGACAAGAAAAGAGGGTCCTATGGGGTTCAAGTGGTTCAACGCAGGTCGCCGTGCCGGTGAGGCAGGGGCGCCGGAGGTTGCAGCGGAGGGCGCGTCGGCGGCTTCCGTGCAGTTGGCGCAGTTGGACAATGCGTCCCATACGGATGACGACAATCCTGCTGGCACGCCCACGCAACTGGGCCGCTCGCCCATGGATGCCGTGGTCGGCTGGATGGAGCGCGTGCCGTTTGCCGCGCAGCAGCGCGTGTTCACGATCGGCCTGGTGGTCGGTCTGCTGGCCCTGCTGATCTCGGTGTACCTGGATAACCGCCAGGCCAACAACGGTTCGGTGCAGATTGAAATTGCCGGTGACACGCTGATGCACTCGCAGCGTCTGGCCAAGGCGGTGCCGGTTGCGCTGCTGGGTAACACCAACGCATTCGCCCAGCTCAAGGAGAGCCGCGCGCGTCTGCAGGAAAACCTCGATGCGCTGAAGAACGGCAACTCCGAGCGCGGTGTACGCGCCTCGGGTGGCGATGCCGAAGCGCTGCTCGACAAGTCGATCGAAGAGTGGAAGCGCAGCGACAAGAGCGCCCAGGCCATTCTGGCGCAGGAAAAGACGCTGGTGGCGGTGGGTAAGACGCTGAACGTGTTCAACGCGTCGAACCCCGAACTGCTGGAAGAAGCCGAGCAGATCTCGTCGATGAAGCTGCAGACCAACGCGCCGGCGCGTGAAGTGGCCGCCTCGTCGCAGCTGGTGATGTTGACGCAGCGTCTGGGTAAGAACATGAACGAGTTCCTGGCCGGCGAAGGCGTGAACCCGGAAACGGCGTTCCTGCTCGGTAAGGACACCAACACCTTCCGCGAAACCCTGAACGGCCTGCTCAACGGCTCGGAAGCGCTGCGCCTGTCGGCTGCCACCGATGCCGAGACGAAGGGCTACCTGCAAGAGCTGTCGACCCGCTTCGACAACGTGCAGAAGACCACGCAGATCATTCTGGAAAACCTGCCGGGCCTGATCGCTGCCAAGCGCGCCCAGCAGCAGATCTTCAACGACAACGAAAAGCTGCGTGCCGACCTGTCGGACCTGCAGTCGGCCTATGCCGGCAGCGTGCGCAGCCGTCCGGTGACGCTCGGTGCGGTGGTGCTGTCGGCCATCCTGACCGTGGTCTGCCTGGCTGGCCTGGCCGCCCTGTACCTGCGCGATTCGCGCGTGCGTACGATGGAAGCAGAAGCCCGTCAGCGCGAAGCTGAAGAGCGCCGGATGGTGGAAAAGCGCAACAACGACTCCACCCAGGCTGCAATTCTGCGTCTGATGAACGAGCTGCAGGACATTGCAGACGGTGACTTGACCAAGCAGGCCACCGTGTCGGAAGACATTACCGGCGCCATCGCCGACTCGGTGAACTACACCGTGGAAGAACTGCGCGAGCTGGTCGGCCGGGTGCAGCAGACGGCCGAGCAGGTGACGCAGGCATCGTCGGCGGTGCAGACCACGTCGGAAAGCCTGGTGGCCGCGTCGGAAGAACAATCGCGCCAGATTCGCCAGACCGGTCAGTCGGTGGTGGAGATGGCGGACCGCATTACGCAGGTCTCGCGCGGCGCAGCCGAATCGGCCAACGTCGCACGCGCCTCGCTGGCTGCTGCCGAGCAAGGTCAGCAGGCCGTGCAGAACGCCATCACGGGCATGAACGACATCCGTGATCAGATTCAGGAAACCTCGAAGCGGATCAAGCGCCTGGGCGAGTCGTCGCAGGAGATCGGTGAAATCGTTGAGCTGATCTCGGACATTACCGAGCAGACCAACGTGCTGGCACTGAACGCGGCGATCCAGGCCGCATCGGCTGGTGAAGCGGGCCGCGGCTTCTCGGTGGTGGCAGAAGAAGTGCAGCGCCTGGCAGAACGCTCTGCCGAGGCAGCCAAGCAGATCGGGGCGCTGATCCGCACCATCCAGACCGACACGCAAGACGCGGTTCACGCCATGGAGCGCAGCACGGCGGGTGTGGTGGAAGGGGCGAAGCTGTCCGATAACGCCGGTGCCGCACTGGTGGAGATCGGCCGCGTGTCGCGCCAGCTTGCCGAACTGATTGAGAGCATTTCGCAGACGACGTCGCACGAAGCGACGCTGGCTTCGGACGTTGCGCAGAACATCGAACAGATCCTGCATATCACGGAGCAGACCTCCACGGGTACGCGCCAGACCGCACAGTCGGTGCGCCAGCTGACGCAGCTTGCTGAAGAACTGCGTGACTCCGTGGCGCGGTTCCGCATCGCCTGATCTCGTCACCACTGGATTTCGGGCGGGAACGCCGAAGGGGCCACCCCGGGGCAATCGCGGCAACCGCCACCTGCTTTTTGGAAGCACACATGCGTCATCAATCTGCCGCCGAGCCCGCCCAGTCCCATCCTGCCTCGCTTGAGGCGACCGGGGCCCCCGCGGTTCGTCCGAAAGCCGCCGTGCCCGCACGTGATCTCTCCGCGCTGGCGTGGGTTGCGCCCAACATGCGCGCCGCGCTCGACGATGCCGTGCGCGAGTTCGGCGAATACGCAGCCGATGTCATCGCCGATCCGGAGGTCATCGGTGCGCGCGATACGACATCGCTGCGCCTGGCCGGCCAGTATCTGCACCAGGCCGCCGGCGCGCTGTTGATCGTCGGCCTGCGCGGTGTCGACGTGTATTGCCAGGCCGCCAAGCGCCTGCTTGAGGCAGTGGATGCCGGCACCGTTCCAGCCGACGCCCAGACGCTGGATGTGTTCTCGCGCGCCGTGCAGGCGTTGCAGGAATACGTGGCCGACCTGATGGCCGGTATGGGCGAAGAGCCGCTGCGCCTGTTCCAGCCGTATCAGGCCGTGCTGACCCGCCTGGGCGAAGAGCGCATCCATCCGGCCGACCTGTGGGCCGATGAGTTGCGGCACCTGCCGGCGCTACTGCTGCCCTCGCGCGATCTGCCGGGCCTGGCGCGCCTGCGCCGCAAGTTCGAGCTCGCCTTGCTGACCGCGCTGCGGGCGCCGGCCTCGAACGCCGATGGAGCGGTGGTGGATCCGTCGGCCGCCGCAGCGGCCTACGCCCCGCTGGAAGACCTGCTGCATGGCATCCGCGCGCTTGAGCGTGAACCGCGCCGCGCCGGAGACGATCTGCACCGCGATCTGTGGCTCGTGCTGGCCCTGACCTTTGGTGCCCTGCGTGCTGGCCTGGTGCCGGCCGACATGACCGCCAAGCGCCTCGCCGCACGCGTCAACCTGCTGCTGCGCCAGTACTCGCACAACAATGTCCATCTGCCGCAAGGCCTGCTGACCGACGCGCTGTATTTGCTGGCCGGCATGGCGTACAGCAACGCGCCGGCAACGCCGGTGGGCGACGACACGCTCGGCCCGGACATCGTGGCGTGTGTTGAGGCCTTTGCGATTCCGCCTACGCACGCACCGGCTGGCGCACTGCACACGCGCCAGTATTACGCGCTGCTGCCGACGGATACCAGCGACACGCTGCAACGCGTCGGCCGCTCGCTCGAAACACTGAGCCAACAACCTGCGCCCGCTGCGGACGAACTCGACGCTGCACTGCAGACGCTGGCGCTGCATGCCGATGCGCTCGGTCAGCCGGCGCTGTCTGAGCTGTCGAATCGCCTGACCGAAGCTGCCGGGCAGGACGTTGCCCCTACGCTGCAATTCCTATCGCGCATGCTGGCCCGCCCGTGGGCGCTGCATGGTGAATCCGGCGATTTGCGCAGCGCGTGGTTTGCCGCTCGCTGCAGTGAATTGGCCGAACACGCCCGCGTCGCGCAAGACGGTCAGGCCGTGCCGGCACCTGCATGGCTCACGCTGCTGGCCGGAGAAGCTGTGCAACGCCGCACGCGTGCTGAACAGGTTCGCGCACTGCAAACGCAGCTGGCATCCGCCGAAACGCACCTCGATGCTTTCGAGCGCGAAGGCGAAGAAAGCGGCGGTCTTCAGGAAGCCGCCCGTCTGTTCGGCGAGATGCAAAACGCCTTCGCCGCGCTGGACGCCTATGAGGCGGTGCATGCCACCGAAGCTGCGCAGTCGACCATCAACGCTCTACAAGCTGCGGGCGAAGGCGCAACCGCCGATCGCGAACGCTACCTGGCCGCGCTGGCCGCCAACGTCAGCGGCCTGCAGGCCCTGCTGGATGCACTCTCCGCCGGCACAGAGTTGACCGGTGGCCAAGTCGACGAGATCGTCATCGAAGGCCAGTTGACCCCGAATGCGCGCGAGACCGCATGGCGCGAGTTCGTCTTCGATACCGAATCCGGCATGCTGGCCCGCCGCGAGCCTCAGTCCGAAACGCAGTCCGGCGCAGACGCGGCCAACGCCGATGCGGCGTCGCCGCTGCAATCGTTGCTCGATCGCCTGCTGGCCAAGCAACCGGTCGACCCGACCGACCCGCTGGCTGCGGAGCTGCGCACTGCGCTGCAGGAAGCGCGCGATGCCGCCGCCATCGACGACGATCCGGCTCGCCGACGCCGCCTGGAAGAGGCGCTGGCCCAGTTCGATGCATGGCAGGTTGGCAGCCCCGGCGCGCTTGAGCGGATGCAGGCCGCATTGGCTGCACCGGTTGCCGCGCCTGCCGCCGCCGCACCTGCGCCAACTGCCGCACGGGATACCCAATCCATTGATGCCGAGCTGCTCGACATCTTCCTGTCTGAAGCCGAAGAAGTGCTAGCCGGCGTGCGCGCCGATCTGCAGGGTCTGCAGGCCGCTGCCGACATGGGCACCGGCGGTCTGGCTGCCGGTTCGGACCTGGACTTGCTTACGCAGCTGCGCCGCGCGTTCCACACGCTCAAGGGCTCGGGCCGCATGGTCGGGCTCACGCGCTATGGCGAAGCGGCCTGGGCCATCGAGCAGGTGATGAATGTCTGGCTGGCCGAGAGCCGTGTGCCGACGCCTGACCTGGCCGCGCTCCTCACGCGCGCCGAGTCCGAGTTGTCGACGTGGGCCGCTGCCATCGCGCAAACGCCCCAAGCCGATCACGCCATCGAACCGCTGGTCGCCGCCGCAGAGCGCGTGCGCCATGGCGGCCCATTCGTGTGGCTGGAGGCCGTGCCGACGTCTGAGCCAGCCGAAGCTGCTCCGGCCGCTGAATACGCAGAGCCGCATCGGGTGGAAGCGCCGGCGGCTGAAACCGCATCGCACGACGCAGTCGCTGAACCGTCGTTGGAATTGGCCGCGCCGGATGCCCCCGTTGCTGAAGCCGAAGACGCGGTCGCGCTCACATGGGACGACGAACCAGCGATCCCTGAAGCCGAGGCGCCGGTGTCCGACGCCACCGCACCGGTCGTCGAGCATGAGGGCGTCGAGCCGGTTACAGAGCACGTTGAAGAGGCGCATCAGGAAGCCGCCGCTGAACCGCTTGCCGCCGATGCCGACGCCAAGGTGATCCCATTCCCGTTCGCGCAGACCGGCGAGCCGGAAGAGTTACCGCACGACGATGGTGTAAAGGAGATTGGTCCGGTCCGCATCAGCGTGGCGCTGTACAACGTCTACCTGCAGGAAGCCGATGATCTGATCCGCCGCCTGGGTGTGGATTTCTCGGAGTGGCGCCACGAAGGCCGCACGCCGCCGAGCGAGCTGGCCCTGCGCGCCGCGCACACGCTGCAAGGCAGTTCCGCCGTGGTTGAGCTGGAGCCCGTGCGCCAGTTGGCTGGGGCGCTGGAGCAGGTGCTGTTGAACCTGAACAGCCGGCCAGTGGCGATGCATCCGGGCGATTTCCGTCTGCTCGATCAAGCCGTCGAGCGCATGCGCGGCATGCTGCATCAATTTGCCGCCAGCCTGTGGCCGGACACTGACGAGCCGCTGCGCCGCAGCCTGGACGAGCTGTGCGAGCGCCTGCTCGTGCGGCCGCGCCTGCCGCTGGAGCCGGCACCCGCTGCCTTCTCCGAAGCCGAACAGGCCGAGAATGAAACTGCCGGTTCGGCTGGCGAGCCCGAGTTTGACCCGGCACCGGTTGCGCCGACGTTCGTGCCGGTGCACGAGTCGCCGGTTGCCGAACCTGCCGTGGGTGAACTGGTCCGCCAGGCGCCGGCAGACGCGCTCGACCCGGCGCTGCTTGAGATCTTCCTGGAAGAAGCGCACGTCGCGCTGCCCGAGCTGGGTCAGCATCTGCGCGCTTGGGAAGCCGCGCCGCAAGACCGCAATGCCGCCGGCCTCCTCCTGCGCAACCTGCACACCGTCAAGGGCAGTGCGCGCATGGCCGGTGCCATGACGCTGGGTCAGGCCGCGCACGAAATGGAAAGTGCCATTGAAGGCGGCCTGCGGCAGAACCGCGTGGACGACGCGCTGTTCCGCAAGCTCTACGTGTGGTTCGACCGCATTCAAGCGCACGTCGATGCGCTGGGCGCGGGCAACCTGCTGCCGCTCGATGCCGGCCTTGCGGATGCCGCCGATGCCACGCAGGCATCGTCCGAAACGCAAAGCCCGTCCGGTAGTTCGATGCTGCCTGCAGTGGCCGCCACCAGCGTAGATTTGGCCGGCACGCGCAGCCCCGAAGCCGAGGCGCTGGAAGTGGCCGAACGCCAGCGCGCGATGGTGCGGGTGCAGGCGCGTGCGCTCGATTCGCTCATCAACGATGCGGGTGAAGTCGGAGCGGCGCGTGCGCGCCTTGAGTCGGAAGTCGATGCGCTGAAGACCTATCTGTCGGAACTGAACGACAACGTGGCGCGTTTGCGCTCGCAGGTGCGTGAGATCGAAATCCAGGCCGAAACGCAGATGGAGTCGCGCATTGCTGATGCGGCTGCGCACGACGAGTCGTTCGACCCGCTGGAGTTCGACCGATTCACGCGCTTGCAGGAACTCACGCGGATGATGGCCGAGTCCGTCAACGACGTGGCGACGGTGCAGCAGAACTTGTTCCGCGGTTTCGATCAGGCATCGCTCGATCTGGAAACGCAGGCGCGCCTCACGCGCGGTCTGCAGCGCAGCCTGATGCGTGCGCGCATGGTGCAGTTCGATACCGTGGCCGACCGTCTGTATCGCGTGGCGCGCCAGGCAGCAGCGGAAACCGGCAAGGAAGTCCGGCTGTTCATCAAGGGCGGTACGGTAGAACTGGATCGCAGCGTGCTGGACCGCATGGGCGGCCCGCTGGAACACATGATTCGGAATGCGGTTGCGCACGGCATTGAATCGGCCGACGAGCGCCGCGCCAAGGGCAAGGCACCCGCCGGTGAACTGACGCTCGAAGTGCAGCAGGAAGGTAACGAAGTCGTCCTGCACTTCGTCGACGACGGCGCGGGCCTGAACCTCGATCGCATCCGCGCGCGTGCGTTGGAGCGTCAACTGCTGGCTGCCGACGAAGAAGCCAGCGACGCGCGCCTCACCGAGATGATCTTCACGCCGGGCTTCTCCACGGCCGATCAGGTGTCGGAACTGGCCGGCCGCGGCGTGGGCATGGACGTGGTGCGTGCGGAAACCGTCGCCCTGGGCGGCCGGATTTCGCTGCAGACCACGCCGGAAGTCGGTACGCGCTTCACCATCCACCTGCCGCTGACGACTGCGATTACGCAGGTGCTGCTGGTGCGTGTGAGCGAGCGTGTGTACGCGATTCCGTCGGGCATGATCGACCACGTGCAGCAACTGCGCCCGCAGGCGCTGGCCGAGGCGTACAACGCCGCCGCGCTGCAACTGCCGACGGGCCCCGTGCCGTTCCACTACTTTGGCGCGCTGCTTGAAGAAGCGACGTCTGTCACAAGCGGGCGCAAGTACTCGCCGGCCGTGGTCGTGCGCAACGGTGCTGACCGCGCCGCCGTGCATGTCGATGAAGTGATCGGCAACCGCGAAGTCGTGGTCAAGCACATTGGCCCGCACCTTGCGCGTCTGGAAGGTATTGCCGGTGCAACGACGCTGGGCGACGGCGAGATCGTGCTGATCTACAACCCTGTGGTGCTCACGCAGCGCTTTGAGCGCGAAGCGGTTGCACGCAGCCTGTCAGACCCGGAAGCCACGGGCGCCGTGGCCGAGCTGCAGCGCGACGGCAGCACCGACGCCGTGCCGGGCCTCGCCACACAGCCGATCGTCATGGTGGTCGACGATTCGCTTACGGTGCGCAAGGTCACGCAGCGTTTGCTTACGCGCTCCGGCTACCAGGCCGTGCTCGCACGCGACGGTGTGGATGCGCTGCGTCAGTTGCAGGAGATCACGCCCGACGCAATGCTCGTCGACATCGAAATGCCGCACATGGATGGTTTCGACCTCACACGCAACGTGCGTGCGGACGAACGTATCGGCGCCACGCCAATCATCATGATCACCTCGCGTACGGCGGACAAACACCGCCGTTACGCAGCGGAGATCGGCGTGAACGTCTACCTGGGCAAGCCGTACAACGAAGAGGAGTTGCTACAGCATCTGCGCAACCTCATCGGCGAGCGCGCACCGGCGGCCAAGGCAGGCTGACGAGACGCTTCGCAGAAACAACTACGGGCCGGTAACACACCGGCCCGTAGTTTTTGGCGGGTGGTGATCTTCAATCGTCGGCGCCGGCTTTGCTGAGTGCCGCAGCCTCAGCGCCCGATGTGCGATGTGCCTTGGTGACGGCATAGCGGTCGAGCGTTGCTGCGCGGGCGGCCGCGTGGTCGACGATGGGCAGCGGATACGTCTCGCCCAGTACCACGCTTGCTTCCTTCAACACATTGGCCGGTGCCGTCCATGGCGCATGGATGTACTTGTCGGGCAGCTTCGCCAGTTGCGGCAGGTACTTGCGGATGAAGCGGCCTTGCGGGTCGAACTTCTCCGATTGCGTGACGGGGTTGAAGATGCGGAACCACGGTTGCGCGTCGCACCCACTGGACGCGGCCCACTGCCAGCCGCCGTTGTTGGCGGAAAAGTCGAAATCGTTGAGCACGTCGGCAAAATACTGCTCGCCGCGCCGCCAGTCGATACCAAGATCCTTGATGAGAAAACTGGCCGCGACCATGCGCAGGCGGTTGTGCATGTAGCCGCTCTGGAAAATCTGCAGCATGGCCGCATCGACGAGCGGATAACCGGTGCGCGCGGCCTTCCACGCTTCAAAGCGCGCGTCGCCAGTGTCGCCGTCCACCCAGCGGATACGATCGAATTCCGGATGGAACGCGGCGCCGTCGGCCAGATCGGGGCGGTGGTGCAGGATCATGAAATAGAAATCCCGCCAGACCAGTTCCGACAGCCACGTCGCCGCGCCCCGGCTGCCGCGCAGCATGGAGGCATGGGCACGCGCGGCCAGCGTGCGGATCGACACGGTGCCAAAGCGCAAATGCGTTGACAGATAGCTGGGCCCGCGCACGGCGGGAAAGTCGCGGCGCGCATGGTAGTCGTCCATGCGCTCTTCAAATTCGTCGAGCAGGGTTTGCCCGCCCGACATGCCGCTGGGCAGGGCGATTTCCGACAGATTGGTGCGGGCGAAGCCCATCGCTTCCAGCGCCGGCGTTGGGTGCGCAAGTGCCTCAGGCGGCTTCGCCAGCGCGCCGAAGTAGGGCTCTGTCGGATACGCGCGCAAGTCGAACGGCGTCAGCGCGGCCAACCAGGCGTTCTTGTAAGGCGTGAAGACGCCGTACGGTTTGCCTTGCCCATTCAGGATCTCGTCGCGCTCGAAGATCACCTGATCCTTGAAGTCGAACCAAGCGCACGGCTGCTGCGCCAATGCTTTGCGCACCGCTTCGTCGCGGGCTTGTGCAGAAGGTTCTTCATCATGGTTGGCGAAAACCGCTTCGACGTTGAGCTGGCGCGCGATCTCCGGAATCGCGTGGCGTGGGTGGTCATGGACGACGATCAGGTCGCCGCCGGTCTCGCGCAATGCGCCGCGGAGTTCTTCGATGGACGCACGGATGAACTCGACGCGGCGGTCGGACTTGAGCCCGCGCGCAAGCAGCGCGTCGAGGATGTCGCGATCGAACACGAACACGCAATAGACCTCGCGGCAGTGCCGCAAGGCATAATGCAGCGCCGCGTGGTCAACGTGCCGCAGATCGCGCCGGAACCACACCAGACCACGCTGGAAGTGCGCTCCGATGTTGTAAGGCTGGCGGCTTGGGGCGGTGGAAGGCATCGGATGGAATCGGTTGCTCTTTAGACTGGCGGAGCGTATCGCAAAATTCGCCCCTTTTTGTTTTGTTCACGTTGTTGTCATGGCTGATTCTTCCCGTCTTCCGCTGTATCGCATCCTCCAATCCCAGGGTTTCGGCACCCGCCGCTATTGCAAGGACCTCGTCCTCGCGGGGCTGGTCTTCGTCAACGGCGTCGAGATGGAAAGCCCCGATGCGCTGGTCGATACCGCCGGCCTGGTCCTGGATGTCGACGGCGAACGCTGGGCATACCACGCCCGCGCCTATCTGATGCTCAACAAGCCGGCCGGCGTGGAGTGCTCGCAAAAGCCGAAACATCATCCGAGCGTGTACACGCTGCTGCCGGTGCCGCTGCGCGAGCGCGCCGTGCAGTGCGTCGGGCGGCTCGACCAGGACACCACGGGGTTGCTGCTGCTGACCGACGACGGCCAGTTCGTCCACACCATCACCAGCCCGCGCCACCAGGTGCCCAAGGTGTACGAGATCACCACCGCCGAGCCCGTGACCGAGGCGCAGATCGCCCAGCTGTGCGCCGGCGTGCTGCTGGCTGACGAAAATGAAAACGTTGCCGCCGCCTGGGCCGAGCGCGTCGGCACGCACCACTTGCGCATGGCGCTCACGCAGGGCAAATACCACCAAGTGAAACGCATGGTGGCCGCCGCCGGTAACCATGTGGCTGGCTTGCACCGCAGCGCCATTGGCGGGTTGTCGCTGGGGGATCTGGCGCCGGGCGAATGGCGCTGGCTGGAAGCCGCCGATCTGGAAGCGCTAAACACCACGCCACCCCATGCAACCGGGCCAAGTGCCTGAAGCGGCACAATGCGTAATCCCAAAAAACCTTGCGCTGAAGGCCGATTCCTCCAAATGAGAGGGGCAGCGGCCGGGGGCTTTTGGTAAACTCCCCCCATGGCCTCGCCTGACGCACTTATCAATCTCACGAATCAGTTCCTGATCGCTATGCCCGGCATGGCGGACTCCACGTTTTCGGGCACGGTCGTGTACATGTGCGAGCACAACGAGCGCGGTGCGCTTGGGCTCGTCATCAACCGCCCCATCGACATCGACTTGGCGACGCTGTTCGACAAGATCGACCTCAAGCTCGAAATCCATCCCCTGGCAGAACAATCCGTGTACTACGGCGGCCCGGTGCAGACCGAGCGCGGGTTTGTGCTGCACGACGCCACGGGCGCGTATTCGTCGTCGCTGGCGGTCCCTGGCGGGCTGGAAATGACCACCTCCAAGGATGTGCTGGAAGCCGTCGCCCAGGGCGGCGGCCCCCACCGTTTCATCCTGACCCTCGGGTATGCCGGCTGGAGTGCCGGTCAACTGGAAGACGAAATCAGCCGCAACGGCTGGCTGACCGTCCAGGCCGATCCCGAGATCATCTTCAACGTGCCTCCGGAAGCGCGGTTTGCCGCGGCGCTGAATCTGCTCGGCATCAACCCCGCCATGCTGTCGGGTGAGGCCGGGCATGCCTGAGCCGGCACGTCCGGCCCCCGCTCCCATGCCCGCAGAAGGCACCTTGCTGGCATTCGATTACGGCGAAAAGCGCATTGGCGTGGCGCTCGGCAATTCCATCACGCGTTCGGCACGGGCGCTGGAAACCATTCCGAACCGCTCGGTCGATTTCCGCTTCGCGCAGATCAGCCGGCTGGTCGGAGAATGGCAGCCTGTGGGTTTTGTGGTCGGCATGCCGGTCCACCCCGACGGAGAGGAACAGCCGATGATCAAGCTCGCCAAGCGCTTCGGCAATCAATTGCACGGCCGCTATGGTCTGCCGGTCACCTGGGTGGATGAGCGTTATTCGTCCATCGCTGCGCAGGATGCCGGTGCCTCCGACGATGTGCTCGACGCAGAAGCCGCGCGCATCATCCTCCAACAGTTTTTCGACGAACACGCATGACATCGCAACAGATCGATGCCGAGGCGCTGTACCAGAGCCTCGTTGCACAACTGCGCACGCGGCTGGCCGACGGCCACACCTGGTCGGTGGCCGGCATTGTCAGCGGCGGCGCCTGGATCGCCAAGCGGCTGGCGCATGACCTTGGCCTGCCGGAATACGGCGTCGTCAACGTTGCCATGCACCGCGACGACTACGCGAAGAAGGGCCTGCACGCCAAGGCGCAACCGACCACGCTGCCGTTCGATGTGAACGAGCGCCGCATCCTCCTGGTGGACGACGTGCTGGCCAGCGGCCGCACCATCCGCGCGGCCATCAACGAGCTGTTCGACTACGGCCGTCCGGCGGCGGTGGAACTGGCCGTGCTGGTCGACCGCGGTGAACGCCAACTGCCTGTTGCGCCGGATTACATCGGGGAACGCATCACGCTGCCCGCCGATGAATCGCTCGTGCTGAGCGAAGCCGGCGAGGGCGCTGCCGCGCGCTTCACCTTCACGCGCGAGCCCAAGGGCACCTGACTTCAAGCGCGCACCGCACCGGCTTTGACCTGACCTGTACTGACCTCGTCGCCTTTCGTTTCTCCATGCCCAAGACTTTTGCCAACCCGCAGCTCACGAAAAACGGCGAGCTTAAGCACCTGCTGTCGATCGAGGGATTGTCGCGCGACATCCTCACGCACGTGCTGGACACCGCGCAGCAGTTCGTCTCCGTATCGGATTCCGACCGCGAGGTGAAGAAGGTGCCGCTGCTGCGCGGCAAGAGCGTGTTCAACCTGTTCTTCGAGAATTCCACGCGCACGCGCACCACGTTCGAGATCGCAGCCAAGCGGCTGTCGGCGGACGTGATCAATCTGAACATCAATGCGTCTTCCACGAGCAAGGGCGAGTCGCTGCTCGACACGATCAACAATCTGTCGGCGATGCAGGCGGACATGTTTGTCGTGCGGCATGCCAGTTCCGGGGCGCCGTACCTGATCGCCGAGCACGTGGCGCCGCATGTGCACGTGATCAATGCGGGCGATGGCCGTCATGCACACCCCACGCAGGGGCTGCTCGACATGTTCACCATCCGTCACTACAAGAAGGATTTTTCCAACCTGACGGTGGCGATCGTCGGCGACATCCTGCACTCGCGCGTGGCGCGTTCCGACATCCACGCGCTGACGACGCTGGGTTGCGCCGAAGTGCGTGCCATCGGCCCGCGCACGCTGTTGCCGGGCGGACTGGAGCACATGGGCGTGCGGGTCTTCCACAACATGGAAGAGGGCCTGAAGGGCGTGGATGTGGTCATCATGCTGCGCCTGCAGAACGAGCGCATGAGCGGTGCGCTGTTGCCCTCCGCGCAGGAATACTTCAAGGCCTACGGCCTCACGCAGGACCGCCTGGCGCTGGCCAAGCCGGACGCCATCGTCATGCACCCCGGCCCGATGAACCGCGGCGTGGAGATCGACTCCGCCGTGGCCGACGGTGTGCAATCGGTGATCCTGAATCAGGTGACGTTCGGCATCGCGGTGCGCATGGCGGTCATGGGCATCGTGGCTGGCAACAACGACTAAGAAGAGCAATGAAACTGCATATCAAAGGCGGCCGCCTGATCGACCCGGCCAACGGTATCGACGCACAACAGGACTTGTACATCGCGGCAAGCAAGGTGGTCGGTGTCGGCCACGCGCCGGCAGATTTCCATGCCAACAAGACCATCGACGCGACGGGCTTGGTTGTTTGCCCGGGCCTGATTGACTTGTCCGCCCGCCTGCGCGAGCCGGGTTTCGAATACAAGGCCACGCTCGAATCGGAAATGGCCGCGGCCATGGCCGGCGGCGTGACCTCGCTGGTGTGCCCGCCGGACACCGATCCTGTGCTGGACGAACCCGGCCTGGTCGAGATGCTCAAGTTTCGCGCGCGCAACCTGAACCAGGCGCATGTGTATCCGCTCGGTGCGCTCACTGTCGGCTTGAAGGGCGCGGTGCTGACGGAGATGGCCGAATTGACAGAGTCTGGCTGCGTGGGCTTCTCGCAGACCGATGCGCCGATGGCCGACACGCAAGTGCTGATGCGTGCGCTGCAATACGCGCAGACCTTTGGCTTCACCGTCTGGCTGCGCCCCGAAGACCCGTATCTGGGCAAGGGCGGCGTGGCCGCAAGCGGCCCGCTGGCTTCACGCCTGGGCCTCTCGGGTGTGCCGGTAATCGCCGAGACGGTGCGCCTGCACACCATCTTCGAACTGATTCGCAGCACAGGCGCCCGCGTTCACCTGTGCCGTTTGTCGTCGGCCGCCGGCATCGAGCTTGTACGCCGCGCAAAAGCCGAAGGCCTGCCGGTCACGTGCGATGTGAACGTCCACCATATCTCGCTCACCGACATCGATATCGGCTACTTCAATTCGCAGATGCGCTTTGTGCCGCCGCTGCGTTCCGGGCGCGACCGCGATGGCATCGTGCGTGCGCTGGCGGATGGCACGATCGACGCGATCTGTTCCGACCACACGCCCGTGGATGACGACGAGAAGCTGCTACCGTTTGCCGAGGCCACGCCGGGCGCGACCGGCCTCGAAACCCTGCTGCCGCTCACGTTGCGCTGGGCCACCGAACACAAGGTCGAGCTTTCGAAGGCGCTGGCCCGCATCACCAGCGAGCCTGCTCGCGTGCTGGGCCTGCGTGCGGGCTCGCTGGAAGTGGGTGCGATGGCCGATGTGTGTGTGTTCGATCCGGAAGCGACCTGGAAACTTGAGCCTCGCGCTCTGCGCAGCCAAGGCAAGAACTCGCCCTACCTGGGCTTTGAGCTGGCCGGCCGCGTGCGCGCCACAATGGTCGCCGGCCACCTTGCCTATGACGGGCATTGATCAGCGCGTGGCAAGCGCGCCCGCCGAGGCCAGCTCGCTGCAGCGCAA
The DNA here is from genome assembly GCF_016466415.2 of Ralstonia pickettii. NCBI lineage: Bacteria > Pseudomonadati > Pseudomonadota > Betaproteobacteria > Burkholderiales > Burkholderiaceae > Ralstonia > Ralstonia pickettii. The sequence continues at coordinate 649,088 of NZ_CP066771.1, forward strand.
GCATGTGCTGCGCAAGCTGCGTTTGCTCGTACATCTGGTCGAAGGCCTGATCACGTGCGCGCTGCTGTTCTGGTGGATCAAGCCGCACACCAAGCAGGCGCTGATTCAGCGGTGGTCGCGCAAGTTGCTCGCGCTCTTCCGCGTGTCGCTCGTGGTGCATGGCGAGCCCGTCGCGGGCCCGGAACTGGCCGGCTCCATGCTGGTGTCCAACCACGTGTCGTGGATCGACATCTACGCGATCAACAGTTGGTACCCGCCGCGCTTCGTCGCCAAATCAGAGATCCGCAGCTGGCCGGTGATTGGCTGGCTGTGCGCGCAGACCGGCGTGCTGTTCGTCGAGCGCGCCCGCAAGCGCGATGCGCATCGCATCATGCACGTCATTGCCGATGCAATGCGTTCTGGCGATGCCATTTGCGTGTTTCCTGAAGGGACGACGTCTGACGGGCTGCAGCTGCTGCCGTTCCACGCCAACCTTTTTCAGGCGCCGGTCAGCGCAGGCGCACCGATCCGCCCGCTGGCGCTGCGCTATCGCATTGCCGCGACGGGCGAGTTGACGACCATTCCCGCGTATATCGGCGATCTGTCGATGATGGATACGATCAACGCCATGCTGAACGGGCCGCCGTTGGTGGTGGAGGTGTTCGTAGGCCCCGCCGTGGCCCCCGAGATGGACCGCCGGGCGCTGGCTGCACATAGCCAGGAAGCCGTTGCCAACCTGATCGCTCGCGCGGGCTAGGTCAACCGGCTATTTCTTTTTGTGCGCGAGCGGGTCCTGCGCCTGCTCGCAATCCACCTGGATCACGTCACGTCCGGCCGGCGCGAGCGACAGCTTGGCAGCCGTAAGCTTGCCTCCCCACACGCAGCCGGTATCCAAGCCCATCACATCGTCGCGCATCACCAGCCCGCGTGTGGACCAATGCCCGAACACGATCGGCGTGCCGCGCGTGCGGCGGCCCGGCACGTCGAACCACGGCATGTGGCCGTCCGGAGCGCCATCGGCATCCGTCGTGTCGAACTCCATCGTGCCGTCTGGCTTGCAGAAGCGTAGGCGCGTCAGGGCGTTGATGGTCAGACGCAGGCGGTCCATGCCGACGAGATCATTGCTCCACTTGTCTGGATGGTTGCCAAACGCATCGGCCAGGAAGGCTTTCCAATGCGGGCTGCGCAGTTCGCGCTCCACCGCACCGGCCAGCTCCAGTACGTCGCCAGTCGTCCACTGCGGCAGAACGCCGGCGTGCACCATCAGGAAACCGTTTTCGAAGATGGCCAGCGGCTGGTGACGCAGCCATGTGATGAGCTGGTCGCTATCGGGCGTGGAGAGGATGTCGCCGAGCGTGTCGCGCTTGCCGGGTTTGCGCACTCCCGCAGCTACGGCCAATAGGTGGATGTCGTGGTTGCCCAGGACGGTGCGTGCACGGCCGGTCTCGCAAAGTGCGATGACTTGGCGCAGCGTGGCCAGCGACTCGGGGCCGCGGTTGATGAGGTCGCCGACGAAGCGCAGGGGAGCGTTGGCGGGGAGAGCGGCCAGCAGAGTCTGGAGGGGGGAGCAGCAGCCTTGGAGGTCGCCGATGGCGTGGGGAGTCTTTTGCAGATGTTCCATGTGCACTCAGCCGCGCATTTGAACCGGACGAGGTGTTGCAATCGCAATTGTTACAACGCGCTACAAAAAGATCGAGCGCTTTAGCAGGGCATGTACGGGGGTCAGATAGAATACGCGACTTCCCTCAAAATTTGACAATTTCCGCTGGTCCCCGCAGGGGCGGCAGGGCGGATTCCCGAGGCACGCGGAAGGCGCGGCAAGGAGTACACAGTTTGTCCTACATTCTGGTCACCGGCGGTGCCGGCTTTATTGGTGGCAATTTCGTTCTGAACTGGTTAGCGGACCCGAGCGCTGACGGTATCGTCAACGTCGATAAACTGACCTACGCGGGCAACCGCAAGACGCTGGCGGCAGTCGAGCAAGATTCGCGTCATGTATTTTCGCAAACGGACATCTGCGATCGTGCTGCGCTCGACCGGCTGTTCGCACAATACCGGCCGCGCGCGGTGGTTCACTTTGCTGCCGAAAGCCACGTAGACCGCTCCATCCACGGTCCCGGGGAGTTTATTCAGACCAACATCGTCGGCACCTTCACCCTGCTGGAGGCGGCACGCGCCTATTGGAGTGGGCTCGACGACGAAGCCAAGGCTGCATTCCGCTTCCTGCATGTTTCGACGGACGAGGTCTTTGGCTCGCTCGGCCCGACCGATCCGCAGTTCTCCGAAACCACGCCCTATGCACCCAACAGCCCGTACTCCGCGTCCAAGGCAGCATCGGACCACCTCGTGCGGGCCTATCACCATACGTACGGGCTGCCGGTCCTGACGACCAACTGTTCCAACAACTACGGTCCGTACCATTTTCCGGAAAAGCTGATTCCGCTAATGATCACCAATGCGCTCAGCGGCAAACCGCTGCCGGTGTACGGTGACGGCCAGAATGTGCGCGATTGGCTGTACGTGGGCGACCACTGTGCTGCCATCCGGGAGGCACTCGCGCGCGGGCGCCTGGGTGAGACGTACAACGTAGGCGGCTGGAACGAGAAAACCAACCTCGATGTGGTCTACACCCTCTGCGATCTGCTTGATGAACTGAAGCCGAAGGCTGCTGGCTCCTATCGTGATCAGATCACCTTCGTGAAAGACCGCCCCGGGCACGATCGCCGCTACGCGATCGATGCTCGTAAGCTCGAGCGTGAGCTTGGCTGGAAACCGGCCGAGACTTTCGAGACCGGCCTCCGGAAGACCGTTCAGTGGTATCTGGACAACCAGGCTTGGGTGCAGGACGTTGTGTCGGGCGAATACCGGAACTGGGTTGCGAAGCAGTATGCAGCATAAGGCGCGCCCCATCCCTAGCCTGCTGGTGACCGGAAGCAACGGTCAGGTCGGCTTCGAGCTCCGGCGCAGCCTTGCGCCTTTGGGCGACGTGATTGCCCTGGACCGTGCCACATGTGACCTCACTCGGCCCGACATGCTGCGCAAGGTGGTACGCGAGTACCGCCCCGACGTCATCGTCAACCCCGCCGCTTACACCGCCGTCGACAAGGCCGAGACAGACGCCCAGACGGCATTCGCCGTCAACAGCACGGCAGCGGGCGTGCTGGCTGAAGAGACACGTGCCCTCGGCAGCCTCCTGGTGCACTACAGCACCGACTATGTCTTTGACGGCACCAAGGACGGCGCCTATGTCGAGACCGACCCCGTCAATCCTCAGTCGGTCTATGGCAAGAGCAAGCTTGCCGGCGAAGAGGCGATCGCGCAGTCGGGCGCGACTGCGTTGGTCATGCGCACGTGCTGGGTGGCTGGGGCGCATGGCGGCAACTTTGCCAAGACCATGCTGAAGCTCGGCCGCGAGCGAGACAGCCTGCGCGTGATTGCAGACCAATTTGGCGCGCCCACCACGGCTGCACTCATTGCAGACGTGACCGCGCAGATTGTCGCCCGGGCCTGGTTGGCCGGCGATCGCGCAGCGTTTCCGTCCGGCGTGTACCACTTGGCTGCTGCGGGTGAAACGACCTGGCACGGTTACGCCACCGCCGTACTGCGTTACGCCAAGGCGCTCGGGGTCGAACTCAAGGTCGATCCGGATCGCATCGAGGCCATTCCGGCAACCGCATACCCATTGCCGGCGCCGCGGCCTGCCAATTCCCGCATGAACACGGGCAAGCTTGTCGAAACATTCGGCGTACATCTGCCAGACTGGCAACGGGGCATTCATCTCCTGTTGGACCAAATCCTTTCCTGAACGACTCGCTATGCGCAAGGGCATTATCCTGGCCGGAGGCTCCGGCACTCGGCTCTACCCGATCACCCGCTCGGTTTCAAAGCAACTGCTGCCGGTGTACGACAAGCCGATGATCTATTACCCGCTGTCTACGCTGATGCTGGCGGGGATTCGAGACATTCTCATCATTTCCACACCGGAAGACACACCGCGTTTTACTGAAATGCTGGGTGACGGCAGCAAGTGGGGGCTTAACCTGCAATACGCGGTACAGCCTTCGCCGGACGGGCTGGCGCAAGCGTTCATCATTGGTCGAGATTTTGTCGGCAATGATCCTTCGGCGTTGATTCTTGGTGACAATATATTTCATGGTCATGATTTGATCAAACAACTGGAACGAGCTTCTCAACAGGATCGAGGAGCCACGGTGTTTGCCTATCATGTCCACGATCCCGAACGTTATGGCGTAGTCGAGTTTGATGAAAACTTCCGCGCTTTGTCGTTGGAGGAGAAACCAAGCAAACCACGCTCGAACTATGCTGTCACAGGCTTGTATTTCTATGACACGCAGGTGTGTGATATCGCCGCGGACATTAAGCCTTCTGCGCGTGGCGAACTCGAGATTACGGATGTTAATAAGCGCTATCTGGAGCAAGATTCGCTGGATGTAGAAATCATGGGGCGTGGCTATGCGTGGTTGGACACTGGGACTCACGACTCGTTACTCGAGGCCGCCGCATTTATCGCCACACTGCAAAAACGTCAAGGCTTGATGGTGGCTTGTCCTGAAGAGATTGCGTACAGAAAAAATTGGATTTCGCTCGAGCAAGTCGAAAAGCTAGCGGCACCCCTAGCAAAAAATGGTTATGGTGCCTATCTCAAACAAATCGTCGCTGAGCACGTCGCATGAATCTAACTACTATTCCGACCTCGCTTCCTGAAGTTCTTATCCTTGAGCCTAAAGTATTCGGTGATGCGCGAGGGTTTTTCTTTGAGAGCTTCAACGCTAAGAGTTTCGAAGTGGCGACCGGTTGCCAGCGAGCCTTCGTACAGGATAATCACTCCCGTTCCGCTCATAAGGTGCTGCGCGGTCTGCACTATCAGGTTGTGCGACCACAAGGCAAGCTAGTCCGAGTCGTTGCGGGGGAAGTTTTCGATGTTGCGGTGGATCTGCGCAAGAGCTCACCAAATTTTGGTAAATGGGCAGGGGCGGTACTTTCTGCAGAAAATAAGCGACAACTTTGGGTTCCAGAGGGATTTGCGCATGGTTTTGTCGTTCTTTCCGATAGCGCGGAATTTCTCTACAAAACTACAGACTATTGGTATCCCGAGCATGAGCGAAGCGTGCTTTGGAATGATTCGGATATCGGCATTGAATGGCCATTCAAAGGCGAGCCTCTACTGGCAGCAAAGGACGCCGCGGCTAAGCGTTTAGTAGACGCCGATTTCTACGACTGAGCATGTCAGGGTGTGGTGCAACGATCGGAGACACCGCTTTCGCACATAATCTCTAAAGAAGTAATTTGATAACATCGAATTCAAGTGCAACGCCCAACTCTCTAATGCAGTCCACCGAAAACAGCAAAGCGAAAGGCCTCTCGTTGTCATTTCTCCGCAATGTCGGGTGGAACCTGTTCGGACAAATCGCTCCACTAGTTGCCGCGTTGATCAGCATCCCGATTTTGGTTAAGCATCTGGGCGTAGATCGATTCGGCTTATTGACTATCGCGTGGATGCTGATCGGCTATTTTAGTCTGTTTGATCTTGGCATCGGTAGAGCTCTTACTCAACTGCTTGCTCAGCGCATTGCTCAGGGCCGCCATAGATCGGTCGGCCCCTTGCTATGGACCGGTACTGCGGCAATGGCAATACTAGGACTGGTTGCCATGATGGTCCTTGGCATATCAGCTCATTGGATAGCCTATAGCGCGCTAAAGATCCCCTCTGAACTGCGCACTGAAACGTATTGGGCACTTTTGTCGCTCACTCCGGCGCTCCCGGCGGTTATGCTTGCCGCGGCCTTCCGAGGGGCATTGGAAGCTAAGCATGCGTTTAAATTAGTCAACCTAGTGCGAATACCTCTAGGGGTGCTAATGTTCGTTGCGCCGTTGTGTCTGCTTCCTTTCTCCAATAGTTTGGTTGGCGTGTTTGCCTCGCTGCTTGCTGTCCGATTACTGACCTGCGTTGCATTCTGGTTATGCCTACGCGGCGAAATGCCGGATGCACTATCGTATCGCTTTGACAGGCGTTTGCTTCCACAGCTGTTTCGATTCGGTGGCTGGATGACGGTCACAAATATCGTCAGCCCTCTCATGGTTCAAATGGATCGATTCGTCATAGGTGCAATGTTGTCGACGGCAGCAGTTGCATATTATTCCACTCCGTTTGAAATGGTTTCAAAGGTTTTGATAATTCCAGGCGCGATTGCTGGGGTTTGCTTTCCCGCATTCGCAAAGTATTTTGGCGAACGAAACTTCATTGCGGCAGGTAAGCTTCTAAAACAAAGTATTGTTATCACTGCTGTTGTATTGGGGCTCGTCACGGTGATTGCGCTCGCACTTGCTAAGATTGTTCTTAACATATGGGTGGGTGAAGCTTTTGCTTTGCATAGCACTAGTGTTATGAAAATGCTGATTGTAGGTATGCTAATTAATGGAGTTGGTCATATTCCATTCTCATTCATACAGGGCATTGGAAAGCCAAAAATTACTGCTCAGTTCCATTTGATGGAGCTTGTCATTTATGCGCCTTTGGTGATTTTTTTGATAGAGGTTCATGGAATCATTGGTGCGGCGGTCGCGTGGACGCTTCGCGCAGCAATTGATACCACTTTGCTGACCGGATATTCATTCTTCGCTTTACGGCGAGCTCGGGATGGCAATTCTTTGCAATATAGCCAAAAGGGTTAGGCCATGAAGACAGTTGCGGCTATTGTTGTCACTTATTTGCCAGAGAAAGATCATTTCCGGAAATTGCTCTCTGCTTTAAAGGGGCAAGTTCAAAAAATTATTATTGTTGACAATAGCCCAGCGGATCATGTTGACCACGAGATGGGAGGCGATATTATTTTTATTTCAAATAAGAATAATATTGGATTGGCGGCTGCCCAAAATCAAGGCATCGAACGAGCTCTGTCGGATGGGGCAACTGACATAATTCTCTTCGACCAAGATAGTTTGCCTCGGAGCGATATGGTGCATCACCTATTGCAGGCTCAGGACGTTTTGGCAATGCAAGGTTTAAGGGTTAGCTCTGTGGGACCAGTCGCCGTCGACTGCCGATCCGGCCGCAGAGCCCCCTTCTTTCGTTTGAAAGGATGCTCATTCGAAAAAGTAGCCACGTCCTCGGAAGGTGCTCCAGTGCCTTGTATATATACAATTGCGTCGGGTCAATTGATTAATCGCAACTGTCTGCACTCTGTTGGATTGATGCGTGATGATTTTTTCATTGATTACATCGATATCGAATGGGGGCTTCGTGCGAATCAAAAAGGCTATCTCGCGTATGGAGTGCCGGCAGCCATCATGCAGCATCGAGTTGGGGATAATGTAATACGGGTTCTAACAAAAGAAATTCCCGTGCATAGCCCCCTGCGCTCTTACTTCATGGTGAGAAACGCGATAACTCTTTATAGGGATAAAAATGTGCCATTTTCTTGGAAGGTTGCAGACGTGAAATCTCTTGCAAAAAAGCTGCTAGTGACAGTATTTTTTGGCTGCAATCGATTTAATCACATGAAAAACATTATGAAGGCCTGCAAAGAAAGCATATTAAAATAATCGAGCAGAAAGATGGCTGCCATATATTTCTGCGTCGCTGCACTATTGTTGTTGAGTGCCGACCTCTTTTATTTTGTCCGTCCGGTGCAATTTTTCCTTGTCGCACTCGTCCTGTTGACGGTATTCGCAGGAAACCAGCTGAATGGGGCGGACTGGATAAATTACACTACGGTGTACGCCAGGGTGGCTGAAACTACATTGGAAGAATCGCTTGCGGCGCCTGATTTCGAGCCATTGTTTACGATTTGGATGTGGTTATTCTCTCATGCGGGAGCTTCATACCAGACTTTTGTTGCATCGATCGCAGTTTTTAATGTGGGAGCGCTCTTATTTGTAGCGATTTTGCTACGAATAAGAAATATAGGCTTCCTATTTGCGATTATATTTCTCATGGAAGGGTGGTCTTTATATCAAGAGCAGATAAGAAATTCTCTTGCGCTAAGTTTATGTCTTCTTGCGTGTGCGCTGAAGGCGCGAGAAAGGCCAAAACTTGCGATTATCACGGTTGTTATTGCTGTCGGCTTCCATTTTAGTGCGCTAGTTGGTTTTTTCTACATTTACCTGCTGGATGTTATTAGACGGCGGAATAACCTTAGTCCGCCCAGCTTGGCATCTATTGTAAGATCTACAATTGTCGTTGCGCTGATATTTGGTGCTCCTCTTTATATTGGATTGCGTGATCCGGATATATTTTCTTTTGTTCCAATTATTCCGGAGAAACTGCGTTTCTATGGGCAGGATATCACCTCGGGGAGTTCTCTCCTTAATGCAGGACTTTTGATCTACCCAATAGGTTTTTTGGTGCTCTGCCAGAGATATCCCGCTATAGCGCGAGCAGGAAATGTTTTTCTCTCTTTTTCGTTCGTGGTTGGCGTGATATGGTGCCTAATTGGGACAATCTTGCGGACTAGTGCTATCCTCACTCGCTTCGAGCACTATTTCTTGATGTTAATACCTTTTGCGTTTGTCGCTTATCGAGGCGACGGAGCAAAGGTGAGGATAAGCAGCTGCATAATCGTATTGATTTTTGCGTCTATCTTTACGGTTAGGCTATTAATTCAGCCTGGACATGCTGAATGGACTGCAAATTATCAGAATGTTTTTATAAGCGATTTTTTTGGATTACCATTGAAAAGTGAGGATGCTAGGCGAACGGCGGTATGTGACGCGCTAAACGACGCTGGTATCGATTTTTGCAACACTCAATCATTACATCCATGACTATAAGCGCTTTGACAATTTGCTCTCTGAACTACTTGGCGAGAGCGCTGGTGCTGGCCGAGTCTTATCTGCTGCATCATCCGGATCATCATTTTTCAATTGTATTGGTTGATCGGAAAGACGTAGATGTTCTCCCAGAGATGCCAAATGTCCAGTTTATTTGGGCGGAAGACCTAGGAATCCAGGACTTCTGGAAGAAAGCATTCATGTTTGATGTGATCGAGTTTAATACTAATGTTAAGCCGAAGGCGATGCTGCGCTTGTTGGAGAGCCAGGATGCTGTGGTCTATTTAGACCCTGATATTAAGGTATACGCCCCGCTTACCCCCGTGATGAGCGCTCTTGAATCACATTCAGTGGTTGTTACTCCGCACGCGAACCAGCCTATTTTGGATGGAAAAAAGCCAGATGATTTGGAATTTCTTAAATTTGGGAGTTTCAATCTTGGCTTCGTCGGTGTGGCGGCATCGGGCGAGGGGAGGAGATTTCTGGAATGGTGGTCCGATCGATGTCTCGAATTTGGATTTTATGAGCCACAAATGGGGCTCGCGGTCGATCAAAAATGGGTGCAGCTTGCTCCCTGCTATTTCCCAAATCTTGGCATCTTGCATGATCCAGGTTTGAATTTGGCTTTCTGGAATCTTCACGAGCGCACGCTATCTCAAGTTGACGAAAAGTGGGTCGTCAATGATGAATTCCCGCTGCGCTTTATTCATTTCAGCTCGTTTAATTCATCTCATCCAGAGAATATTGCGAACAAGCAATCTCGTTTTGCTCCAAACAGCAGAGAAGATTTTATTGCGGTGGCACGAGACTACGCCAATGAGTTGCATGGTAAAGAGCGAGAATATCCAACCACAAGAAGGTATTCTTTTGACTACTTTACCAACGGGAAGCCAGTTTCGGTCACACTGCGTCGCGCATATGCGTCACGCCTTGACGAATTTGGTCATGTAGAGCAGCCGTTCGACACGAACGAGGGGGTTTATGCGTTTGCTAAGCAAAACGGACTGCTATCTAGGAATGATACACCGGCGAAAAGGAAGACATTCAAAGACATCGGAGCTGAGAGTGTTCAAGTTAAGGTAATAAATTTTTTGCTGCGACTCGCGTTGCGAATCCTAGGGCCGGACCGATATTTTGATTTGATGAGATATATGGCCCATATCTCTTCCATTCGAAATCAGGCTGAAGTATTTAAGGTGAAATAGGGCGCAATTCCAATAAAGGGTGATATTTTGAAAGTACTCATTTCCGGCGGCGCCGGTTTTATTGGCTATCATCTCAGCAACAGGCTGCGCACTTGCAACGCATCTCTACGTATTCTCGATAACCTCTCGCCTCAGATACACGGGGAGTTGCCGGACAATCTGGACTGGCTCATACATCCGCAGATCGAGTACATCAGAGGCAGCGTGGTTGATCGCGATACATGGAAGCGTGCTCTTGATGGCGTGGACGTTGTCGTCCACCTAGCAGCTGAAACGGGTACAGGGCAGTCGATGTACCAGATCGCCCACTATAACGAAGTGAATTCGCAGGGTACGGCCCTGCTGCTGGATATCATTGCCCAGGGCGAAGCGTCTCAGGTAAAGCGCTTGGTTCTTGCTTCTAGCCGATCCGTCTACGGGGAGGGGGCCTATGTTTGTCCATCTTGCGGGCTGGATCCTGTGTATCCTGATAGCCGCAGTCTGGAAGCTCTTGCAGCACACCGTTGGGAATACGAGTGCCCGGCGTGTGTTCAGGAACTGGCTCCTCGCCCAACCCGTGAAGACGATCGTGTACGTCCCGCGTCAATCTATGCAGCGACCAAGTACGCGCAGGAAGATCTCGTGCAGATCGCCTGTAAAGCCTTGGGCATTGGCTACGTTATTTTTCGATTCCAGAACGTTTATGGCGAAGGGCAGTCACTAAATAATCCCTACACCGGGATTCTGTCCATCTTTTCTACACGAGTGAGACGTGGTTTGATTCTGCCTCTGTTCGAGGATGGGAAAGAAAGTCGGGATTTCGTTCATGTCGAAGATGTCGCCGAAGCCGTGACGTTGGGTGTCTCGGCAAAACAGCATGCCAATGCGGTTTTCAATGTGGGTAGCGGTGAAGCATCATCTGTCCAAGCGGTGGCCGATCAGCTTTCTCTCGCGTTGGGGGTCCAGCCAAATACGCAAGTGACGCATCAATACCGTCTAGGAGATATCCGGCACTGTTATGCAGACCTGACACGCATTGGGGATGCGCTGGGCTTCAAACCAGGCGTATCGTTGTCTGATGGAATGAAGCGCTTTGCCGGTTGGGTAATGGCACAACCATTGCCGGAGGACAAGCTCGACAAAGCCAATGAGGAACTAAAAGCGCGAAAGCTAATGGGCTGATAATGAATCCTCCATTTCAACTGCGCTCCTACTTGCAGGCCGATCTTTGTCAAGCGGTTCGATTGCAAGGCGGTGATCCTACCTCGCTTTCTGTCGCGAGATTGTGGTTCGGGTTGCTGTCTCCGCGCTTCGGTCCGGTTTTGTTATGCCGCCTAACGTATTGGTTGGCGCTGAAAGGGCTTAAGCCCATAGCAAGGCTTGTGTCTTTGATCAATTTTGTGGCCTTCGGTGTAGAAATCGCTCTACAAGCAGATATCGGGCCTGGATTGTTTTTTCCGCATTCTCAAGGAATCGTCATTGGTTCCTGGCGGATAGGAAAAAACTCAGTGATTTATCAAGGAGTAACTCTCGGGGCCAAAGAGCTTGACTTCGCGTACAACGAGCATTCACGGCCTACCTTGGGCGACAATGTAACTGTTGGTGCTGGCGCGAAGGTATTAGGCGGCGTCGAAATTGGCACAGGCGCCCGCGTGGGTGCCAATGCAGTTGTAGTGACATCCATTCCCCCCAATGCTGTAGCAGTGGGAGTGCCTGCCAAGGTTATAGACACATGAGCACACCTGAATATCCTCTAGCTGGAAAGCGTGTATTGATTATGAGTCCGCGCTTTTTTGGCTACGAGAACGCGATTGCCGATGCCGCCCGAGCGTTGGGGGCGCATACCATCGTTGTGCTGGACAAACCGTCAAACACGATTTGGACGAAGGCAGCCACGCGCGTTTTCCCATCCGCGGTAGCATCGCGGATGATGGAGTATGTCAGATCGATGCAGGATCGTTATGGATATCAAGGTTTTGACGAAATTATCGTAATAAAGGGGGAGGCGCTGACTGCCGGTGCGGTTCATCTTCTGCGTGAATCTTTCCCTAATGCTCGGTGTATCTATTACAACTGGGATTCGCTGAGAAACTATCCGCACCTCAGGGAAATTCTCCCGCAGTTCGATGCGTGCTTTAGTTTTGACCCAGAGGACTGTGCATCCACGAAGGGGTTAAAGCATCTTCCACTATTTTATGTGGATGAATATAGAGATTTGCCCGCAGAGCTTGTTCAGTATGAGCTGTTCGCGGTGGCTTCGTTGCACTCAGATCGTTACGAAGTCACTAGAAAGGTGATGCAGGCCTGCCCTGCAGATGCTCGAGCGCTCACATATTTTTTTTTCCCCAGTCTCGTTGCTTTAATGGGGAAGAAGTTCTTGGAGCCTAACCTTGTTATTCCTCCTCTTCGGGAGATTAACTGGCGGCCCATGTCGAAAGACGCAATGTTGCAAGGTTTAGCGCGCAGCCGTGCCGTTATTGACATCCAACATCCCAATCAGACTGGATTGACGATGCGTACAATCGAAATGATTGGGGCGCGTAGAAAGCTTATTACTACTAATGCGCTGGTTAAATCTTATGATTTTTATGATAAAAATAATATTGCTGTAGTTGATAGGGTGTCGCCAGTAATTCCTAGCGATTTTCTTTCAACTGATTATGTTGCAGTGCGACAGGATATCCGAAAAAAATATAGTATTCACGCTTGGCTGGCCGTTTTGCTTGGATTGCAGCCGCTTGGCGTCTATCGGAATGGTGGTGGATAGCCATTATCCATCGATGATGGGGTACCGTATGTGATTTTGTGCGGCTATTGATGATTTTTTTGTTGGGTGTGATTTTGCTTGGTAAAAAAGTGCTAAAGACAGACCTCCGTGGAGTGTAAATATGGCTGGCTTATTGTTTTTCAGATGTTATTTTCATGTGTGAAAAGTTAATTCTTGGTGGGTATTAAAATAATATGCTATTTAATCAATCGGGACTATTGAGAGAGAAAACTCTGGCGCGCGTGAACGCAATGCGCTCCGTTGTTGGACGATAAAACTGCGCGCTTCCTATGCTTACATTGTCGGTGGCTTTTCTTGTGTCGTTTGTCGTGACGCTGATGGTGATCCGGTATTCGAGCCTTCACGCTCATATCACTGCCGACTGGGATCTTGACGGTGTGCAGAAATTCCATGCTCGTCCCGTACCACGCGTCGGCGGGCTCGGGATTGTGCTGGCGCTCGCGGCCGCAGCCGTGGCCGCGTGGATAAGAGACCCCAAGCTCGTGGGGTATCCGTTTCTATTGCTGGTGCTTTGCGTCATGCCCGCTTTCGTTGCAGGCTTTATCGAAGACATGACAAAGCGAGTCAGTCCACGGGAGCGCTTGCTTGCGACAATGGCGGCAGCCTTGGCGGCGGTCTATTTCCTTAACGCGAAAATCGTTCGGATCGACGTCCACCTCATCGATATGGCGTTAGCCTTCCCCATCATCTCCATCGTGATCACGACGATTGCGGTGGCTGGCCTGGCCAATTCCATCAACATCATCGACGGCTTCAACGGGCTCGCTTCTATGGTGGCGATGATGATGTTTGTCTCGCTCGCTTACGTCGCATTCCACGTGGGGGATACGTTGATTCTGACGATCGCGTTCGCCATGATCGGGGCGATCCTCGGCTTCTTCATTTGGAATTTTCCGGCCGGACACATCTTCCTGGGCGATGGGGGAGCCTACATGATCGGCTTTGTTCTTGCGGAGTGCAGTATTTTGCTGGTGCTGCGCAATGTCAGCGTTTCAGCTTGGTACCCCGTACTGATGGTGATCTATCCGATCTTTGAGACGCTGTTCTCGATCTATCGGCGGCGGGTTCTCAAGGGGGTCCCTGCTGGCTACCCGGATGGAGTGCACCTGCATACCTTGATCTATCAGCGCGTCATGCGGTGGGCTGTGGGTAGTAAGGACGAACGGCACCGGCTGCGGCGGAACTCATTAACCTCGCCCTACCTTTGGCTCCTGAGTCTGCTGGCGGTGCTACCAGCAACACTGTTTTGGAATAACGAGCTGGCTCTTCTTGGATTTGTCGCGGTTTTTATTTTTTTCTATGTCTGGCTCTACTGGCGCATCGTGAGGTTCCAATCGCCGCGCTGGCTCATCGTCAAAAAGCACCATCGAGTGAAGAAGCACCATGAACACTAATCCGCACCCTGACGATACGCCTGAAAACGATGCAGTGATGGTGACGGCGGGGCAGGTTCTGGCCTTTCTGTATCGCCACATTAAGAAGCTCGCTTTGACTGGCATTGTAGGTGGCGCGGTCGCGATAGGTGTCGCATTGATGCTGCCGAAGCAATGGGAAGCCAGCGCGGCGCTGCAGATCGGCCAGATCGCCAGCGAGGCTCCCCAGTCTCCTGCCATACCCATTGAGGCTGCGGGTCGCGCGATGGAACGACTACAACTGCCTCAATTCAAGGATGTGGTTCTACAAAAGCTCGGTCTGCCGCTGGGGGCTGGCGAAAACGCTGACACGGATCTCATCCGCAGTTCGCTGAAAGTCACGCAACTCAAGAACGCTGACCTCATCCAACTGACTGTGCGCGGCTTTTCCCAGGCAGATGCGCAGTTGTATGCGAAGGCGTTCTTGGATGAGCTGGTTGGGGCACATGCGTCCCTTGCTAAACCGTCGATCGACAAGATTAACGCAAACATGGCTGAAGTGACCCGATCGATTGCTGCGGAAGAGGCCAGGAAAACTCACCTTGCGGAACTGGCTCGTGTTCGTGATCAAGCAAAGCACACAGAGACGTTTCCAGCGGCAGTATTGTTGGCAAACACGACGGCCGAGAACGATAAGCAGCTCCAAGCCCTCCGTCAACGCGAAATTAGTATCCGAGAACAACTGAATCCTGAACGCACCTTCAACACGCGGCTTTTCGGCCCAATGTTCGTCAGTCCGCGCCACGTATTTCCGAACCGCTTGATTTTCGCGGCAATCGGCCTGGTGCTTGGCTTGCTTGTTGCGGTGGGTTGGGGGCTCTTCAGCGACTGTCGGAAGGGTATTCTCCGGTGCCGCGGGTAATTGCTTCTATTTGTGAGCCAGTGCCCGCCAGCTCTTTTACGAAAGACGATTGAATCAGGCTATATGCAGACACAACTGAACCCCACCATCTTCAAAGCCTACGACATCCGCGGCATCGTCGGAAAAACCGTCGATGCAGAAACCGCACGACTGATCGGCCGTGCGTTCGGCTCCGCAGCACGCGCCAAGGGCGAATCCGCCGTCGTCATCGGTCGCGATGGCCGCTTGTCTGGCCCGGAACTGCTCGCAGCGCTGGCAGACGGCCTGCGCGCGAGCGGCGTCGATGTGATCGATTTGGGTCTTGTGGCCACGCCGATGGTCTACTTTGGCACAAACATCGAGCTGGCCGGCCGTCGCGCCACGTCGGGCGTGATGGTTACGGGCAGCCACAATCCGCCCGACTACAACGGTTTCAAGATGGTGCTGGCCGGCCAGGCCATCTACGGCGAACAGATTCAAGCATTGCGCACACGCATCGAGCAGGGCGATTTCACTGAGGGCTCAGGCGATTATGTCCAGGTGGACATCCGCCAACAGTACATCGACCGAATCGTCTCGGACGTCAAGCTGAGCCGCCCGATGAAGATTGCCGTGGACTGCGGCAACGGTGTGGCAGGCGCCTTTGCGCCGGAGCTGTTCCGTGCGATGGGCTGCGAGGTGACGGAGTTGTTCTGCGAGGTGGATGGCCACTTCCCGAACCACCATCCGGACCCGGCCCACGTCGAGAACCTGCAGGACTTGGTGCGCACGCTGCAGACCACGGATTGTGAACTCGGCCTCGCGTTCGATGGCGACGGCGACCGCCTGGGCGTGGTTACCAAGGACGGCCAGGTCATCTTCCCCGACCGCCAGTTGATGCTTTTCGCGCAGGAAGTCCTGTCGCGCAACCCGGGCGGCGAAATCATCTTTGACGTGAAGTGCACGGGCAAGTTGGCGCCCTTCATTCGCGAGCACGGCGGTAAGGCCACGATGTGGAAGACGGGCCATTCGCTCGTCAAGGCCAAGCTGAAAGAAACGGGCGCGCCACTGGCCGGCGAGATGAGCGGCCACATTTTCTTCAAGGATCGCTGGTACGGTTTCGATGACGGTCTGTACACGGGCGCGCGCCTGCTGGAGATCGTCTCGCGTCTGGCCGACCCGAGCGCCACGCTCAACGCGCTGCCGAACTCGCACTGCACGCCAGAGCTGCAGCTGAAGTGTGCCGAGGGTGAATCGTTCGAGCTGCTCGACAAGATCAAGGCCAATGCCACGTTTGCCGGCGCAAAGGAAGTCAACCGCATCGACGGCGTGCGCGTGGAATACGAAGATGGCTTCGGCTTGGCGCGTCCGTCCAACACCACGCCGGTGGTGGTGATGCGCTTCGAGGCCGACAACGATGCCGCGATGACGCGTATTCAGGGCGAATTCCGTCGCGTGATCCTGGCCGAGAAGCCGGACGCGCAACTGCCGTTCTGATCGCACGGTTCGCACTCATGAAGTTGGGGGAAGGGGTGGCGGCATGCGCGTGCTGATCGTCAAGGTGTCGTCGCTTGGCGATGTGGTGCATTGCACGCCGGTGGTGGCCGATATCCTGCGTGCGCATCCGGATGCCGAGATCGACTGGGTGGTCGAGGAGGGCTTTGCCGGACTGGTGCGCATCGTGCGCGGGGTCCGGGGCGTGATTCCGTTTTCCCTGCGGCGGTGGCGCAAGTCACTGGGCTCCGGCAGGACTTGGGGTGAGGTGGCGGCGTTCCGTCGCGCATTGCGTGCGAAGTCGTACGACGCGGTGCTCGATACGCAAGGCCTGATCAAAACGGCGCTCGTGGCTGCGCAGGCCAAGCTGGCGCCGGGTGGTTTCGTGGCGGGCTTCGGCAATCGGACGGAAGGCGCAGGCTATGAGCCGCTTGCGAAGCTGTTCTACCAACGCAAGGTCGAAATGGAACCGCACATCCACGTAGTCGAGCGCTCGCGCCGCATGGTGGCGGAGGCGCTCGGTTATGCGCTGCCTGACGCCATCGACTTCGGTTTGCAGCCGCCCGCCGACTTGCCGTTCAATCTGCCACGTCCGTACGTGGCACTGGTGCATGCGACTTCGCGCGCCGACAAAGGTTGGCCGCTCGAGGCGTGGGTGGATGTTGCACGCGCGCTGCTTGCACGCGACTACGCCATCGCCTTGCCGTGGGGCAGCGAGACCGAGCGACGCACGAGTGAATCCATCCGCGAAGCCATCGTCGCGGCGGTGCCGGGTACGGTCGGACGCGTGGTGATTCCGCCGCGCATGTCTCTGCCCGATGTGACGGCATTTCTCGATCAAGCGATTGCGGTAGTCGGGGTGGATACCGGCCTCGTGCACATTGCTGCAGCGTTGTGCAAGCCGACCGTGGCGCTTTACAACTTCACCACGTCGTGGCGTACCGGTGGCTATTGGACGCCGAACGTACACGACATCGGCAACGCCCAGGCCCATCCCACCAGCGCGCAGGCGCTCGCTGCGCTCCGTACGCTGGGTGTGCTCTGATGCTGCGCCTTCTGTATCGCTGGTTATGGCGCATCGCGCTGCCGTTCGCCCTGCTGCGCCTGTGGTGGCGCGGCCGAAAGGAGCCCGGCTATCGCCAGCACGTCGGCGAGCGGCTCGGCTTCTACCCGCCACGCCCGAATCCGGACCGCCCGTTGCTGTGGGTGCATGCCGTGTCCGTTGGCGAGACACGCGCCGCGCAGCCGCTGATCGATGCGCTGTTGGCGCGCTTTCCCCACCACGCTGTCCTGCTGACGCACATGACGCCGACGGGGCGCCGCACCGGCGCCGAGTTTGCGGTCCAACGCAGCGGCCGGGTCATCCAGGCGTATCTGCCGTACGACTTGCCGAGTGCAGTCGATCGGTTTCTGCGTCATTTCCAGCCGCGTCTTGGTTTGCTGATGGAGACCGAGATCTGGCCGGTGCTGATCGAGCGTGCCTACTCGGCTGGTGTGCCGATGGTGCTCGTCAACGGGCGCCTGTCTGCGCGCAGCCACCGGCGGACCGCGCGCCTGGGTGACGCCGCGCGCCAGACGTACGCGCAACTCGCCGCGGTGCTGGCACAGACGCCCGACGATGCTGATCGCTACCGCTCGCTCGGCGTGCCGCGCGTGCGGGTGACCGGCAACCTGAAGTTCGACATCACGCCGCATGTGGACCAGATCATGGCTGGCCGCGTGCTGCATGATGCGTTGCACGGTCGCTCAGCATGGGTGGCGGCCAGCACGCGTGAGGGCGAAGAGGCGTTGCTGCTCGACGCATGGCTGGCACATCGCGCGCAGCATGTCGGGCGCCGGCATGCCCTGCTGATTCTTGTGCCGCGTCATCCGCAGCGCTTTGATGAAGCGGCCCAGGCCGCCGAGCGCGCAGGCCTACGCGTCGTTCGTCGCAGTGCATTGTCGGTGTCGGCTGCAGGGTTGACGGATTCCGATCGACTTGCCGAGGCCGATGTCTTGCTTGGTGATTCGATGGGCGAGATGGCGCTGTATTACTCAGCTGGCGAAGTGGCGTTCATTGGCGGTAGCCTGCTTCCGCTCGGTGGGCAGAACTTGATCGAGGCCTGCGCAGTTGGCACGCCCGTGGTCATCGGCCCGCATACATTCAACTTCGCGCAGGCAACGCGCGATGCAGTGGCCGCAGGCGCGTGCGCGCAGGTGGCCGATGCTGCCGCGGCCGTACGTGTGATCGACGCGTGGCTGTCCGATGCCGATGCGCGCGAAGCCGCATCACGTGCCGCGCTGGCGTTTGCCGCCACACACGGCGGTGCGACGGCGCGCACGGTGGAAGCGGTGGCATCCCTGGTCTTGCCGACGCTGTAACGCTGTGTACGTCCGGCACGAAACGTGCGAACTCATGGCGAGCCGGACAGACTAATGGCTCTTCGTGTAGTTTGCATTCCGTCACCGTTCACGATCCGTTTATGTCCCAATCGAATCGACCCAAGCCGAGCCTGCTGCAAACGCCGCGCCGCGTGGTGCTGACCGCCGCGGCGCTGGCAGCCGTGACCGCCGCCACCATCATCGGTGCCGGCTGCATGACGCCAACGCCTTCATCCTCGCCCGCCGCGGCAGCCCCCGCTGCTGCGTCAGCGTCCGCCGCTGCAACCAAACAGACTCCTGCCAACGCCGCACCCAATACGGGCCAGGCGTCGCTCGCCCAAGCGCAGGGCGAAGGCCGCTCGCGGTTCGTGCTCGTGCGTTGGCAAGAGTCGGGCGCTGCGCCCAAGGAATTGCCCTCTGCCGAAGGCGACGACGCTGACCCGGCTGCGCAGCCGATTTCCATCGAATTCAGTGGCGGCCTCGAGGCCGCCAACGGCGTGGTGTCCGGCTACTCGGGCTGCAATCGCTTCTCGGGGCCGTATGAGAAGCTCGCCTCGGGCATGCGCTTCGGCAACCTGGTGTCGACGCGCATGGCATGTGACCCGGCGCGCATGGAGTTGGAAACCGCCTTCCTGGAGGCGCTCAAGTCGCCGTTGGCGACTGTCGGTATGCAGCCCTCGGCCAGCGGCAAGCAGGGCCGCCAGGTGATCTGGAAGACGACCAGCGGCGCACTGCTGCAGTTTGCCGAACGGCCTTTGCCGCCGCGCGGCCAGACCCACTGATCAGCGCTTGGCGGATTTGCCGGCAGGTTTGGCCGATTCAGATTTGGCGCTTGCCGGTGGTAACGCCGTGATATCGCTCGAGCCGTTGGCCGTGAGCAGCGTGTTCACCTGAATCACGTCTGCCTCGGTCAACGAGCCGGCAGCAGACTTCAGCCGCAGCCCATTGACAATGGTGTCGTAACGCGCCCGTGCCAGATCGCGGCGTGCCTGAAAGAGCTGCGCCTGCGAATTCAGCACATCGGTGCCGATGCGTACGCCCACACCGTAGGCGAGCTGATTGGAGTCGTACGCCGTGCGCGCCGACAGCTCGGCCGCTTCCAGCGCTTTCACCTGCGCAAGTCCGGCAATGACGCCGATATAGGCTTGCCGCACACCTTGTTCGGCAGAACGGCGGGCGAACTCAAGATCGTTTGCGGCCTTGGTTTCCAGCGCGATGTTCTCACGCACGCGCGACTGGATCGCACCGCCCGCAAAGATCGGGATCGACACCTGCACGCCAATCTGTGAACTGTCGAAGCGCGCGCCGCCCGGCAGCGACGGCAGGTATTGGTTGCCGCTGGCATTGGTGTGGCCGGTCTGCGCCACGAGGTCGATCGAAGGCAGGTGGCCCGCGGTGGCCTTCTTCACATCGCGCTCGGCACTTTGCAGGTTGTATTGCGCCAGTGCCACCTGCAGGTTGCTGCTGCGCGCCTGATCCACCCAAGGTTCTGCTGAAGCGGGCTCCGGCTGGGGGATCGTGACGCCCGGGCGCACGCCGGCCAGCGTGCCAACAGGCTCCCCGATGATCTGCTTGAGCGCCGACTGCTTGATCTCGAAGTCGCTGCGTGCGGCGATGACGCTGGCGTCGATCGCGTCGCGGCGGGCCTGCGCGTCGTTCGCGTCGGTGATGTTGGCGTTGCCGACGTCAAAGTTGCGGCGCGCCTGTTCGTACTGCTGTTGGATGGCATCGCGCTGCGCGGTGGCGAGCTGCAGCGTGTCCTGCGCGTTGAGCACGTCAAAGTAGGCCTGTGCCGTGCGCGTGATGAGATCGAGTTGCGCTTGCGCGAGCGAAGCCTCGGCGGCCTGCGCAGCGATTTCGCCTTGCTTGTAGGTTTCCCACCTGTCCCAGCGGAAGAGCGGCTGCGACAGCGACAGCGTCCAGCCCGTCGAAGAGAACGTCTTGTTGAATTCAGCCGGGGCGTTTTGATCGAAGATGATGCGCGTGGAACTCCAGGCGCCGCCAATTTGCGGCAGCAGACCGGCGCGGCCTTGCGTGAGCTTTTCGCGTTGCGCCAGCGACTGCGCGCGCGCCGATGCGAATTGCGGATCGTTGGCCAGCGCGGCGCGGTAGGCGGAGAGAAGGTCGGTTGCAGCGGCCGTGTTCGGTTGGGACTGCGCCCACGCGAACATCGGCATCATCGAACAGCACAGCACAACAAGCGAACCGCGCGCGGCCATCCGCGTACGGCTACTGCGAGCAACAGTCATAAAGCCCCCGAGCGAGGAGGAAACGTTCGCGTTCGGAAGGCAGCGCGGGCGCGTCAGACCCTGTTCAGTGCCTGTGGCGCGTGAACAGGGCTTTGCCCGGCGGCGGCTTCCCCAATCAGTACGTCGCCATCTGCGGGTCCACCTGGTTAGCCCAGGCATGGACGCCGCCTTGCAGGTTGTAGACGCGCGCAGCATCAAAGCCGGCACGTTGAATCAGAAACTGCGCAACCTGCGCGCTGCGTCCGCCGTGGTGGCAGATGCAGACGATGTCTTGGTCAGCATTCAGCTCGCTGGCACGTACCGGGATCTGGTCCATCGGGATGTGCGTGATGCCGGGAATGGCACAGATTTCCACCTCCTCCGTCCAGCGCACGTCGAGCAGGACGGGCTTAGCGCGCGATGCGTCGGCGAGCCATTGGGCGAGGGTGGTGGGAGCGAGCTGCTGCATGATGATTGGGGGCCGAGAGGGATCAGAAGCGGAAGGACGACGGCGCGGGAACACCCACCAGCGGCGTCACATACGTCTCGAACAGGTTGCGCGTCTGATATTCGGTGTTGGAGATGCGCGTGATGAGCTGCGCTTCCATGACCGGCGCGCCGCCCACGAAGATCGACAGGCGGCCACCCACCTTGAGCTGCTTGAGCAGCGCTTCCGGCACGGCGGGCACCGAGCCCGACACGCAGATCACGTCGTACAGGCCTTCGCCCCAACCTTGCGCGCCGCTGGCTTCCACCACGTCGACGTTGGTCACGCCATTGCGCGAGAGATTGTCGCGGGCGAAGGCCACGAGTTCCGGCACGATGTCCAGCGTGGTGACCTGGCGGCCGCGATGGGCCAGCAGGGCGGCCATGTAGCCCGAACCGGCGCCCACTTCCAGCACGTCTTCGTGCTTGCGCACAGCCAGCTCCTGCAGCACGCGAGCTTCAACGCGCGGTGCCAGCATGTTCTGGCCGCCGGCCAGCGGGATCTCCATGTCGACGAAAGCCAGCGCGCGGTAGGCCTCGGGCACGTAGTGTTCGCGCTTGACGACGCTGAGCAGGTCGAGAACGTCGGTATCGAGCACGTCCCAAGGACGGATTTGCTGCTCGATCATGTTGAACCGGGATTTTTCGATGTCCATGGGCATGCCTTCCACGCGGAGCGAGTGATGCAAATGAGGGTTTGACGACAAACCCGGCATTTTAGCAAGTCCGGAGGACATTCCGGCAGACGTTGTCATGACGAGGCGCCTTGATCGGGGTTGTTGCCGCCCTCGGGCAAGGGGCGCCACGGTTGCGCGGTGAGGGCGGGTGGTGGCGGAATCACCGCGCCCGTCGCCGGATTGCGTAGCACGCCGTGCAGCAGCAGTGACACGACGTGGGCGATGAACGCCTTCGGTTCCAGCTCCCGGTGCGAGCAGGGGCCGAACGAATGCTTCCACATCATCAGGAAGATCATCGGCGCGACCATGGTCAGCGTGGTGAGGTCGATGTTGACGTCACGGAATTCGCCGCGGGCCATGCCGCGTTCGAGGATGCGCGCGAACAGGCGGTCGCAGCGGTCGATGACTTCTTCGTGGTAGTACTGCGCCAGGTCGGGAAAGTTGCCCGACTCGGCCATCAGCAGCTTGGTGAGACCCGAAGCCGGCGATTCGCCGATGAGTTCCCACCAGCCTATCAGGATCTCATGCAGCAGCGCTTCGCTGGTGCCGTCGAAACTGTCGATCAGGGCCTCGCCCTCGGCCAGCGCGGGCACCAGGTTTTCCTGCACCACGGCCTTGAACAGCTCTTCCTTGTTGGCGAAGTACAGGTACACCGTGCCCTTGGACACGCCGGCCGCCGACGCCACGTCTTCCAGCCGCGTGGCCGCATAGCCGCGCGCCACGAACAGGTTCAGCGCGGCGGCGACCAGTTCTTGGGGGCGGGCCTCTTTGCGGCGCGTCCAGCGTTTGGAGGAGGAGTCGGAATCTTGATCGGTCACGGCGGTAGGCGTCAGCCAGCGCACGAGATCACTGACTCACGGATAACTTACTTTTCGGTCATTAATGTACGCATGCCGCAAGGGTGGGTCAAGCGGCATCGGCATTGTCAATCAGACCGGGCCTCGATTGTGCTGGTGCACAATAGCGGTTTCCGCCCTGATTTCACCCGCTTGGACAGCATGGACTGTCGACCTCACTGCGGCGCGTGCTGCATCGCGCCTTCCATTTCCAGCCCCATTCCTGGCATGCCGAACGGCAAGCCGGCCGGCGTGCGCTGTGCGCAACTGGATGACGCCAACGGTTGCCGGATTTTCGGCCAGCCGGAACGTCCGGCGGTGTGCGGCAGCCTGCAGCCCGCGCCCGACATGTGCGGAGGCTCGGCCACGCATGCCATGCAGTTCCTGACCCGACTTGAACTCGCTACCGCAGCGCACTGAACTGTCATGACCGATTCCACGAAACCCGCTGTCCGCTCCAACCGCGTCCGCTGGTGGGCGGGTGCGGTCGCTGCTGCAGTGGCGGTTGCCGTCACGCTCGTGGCTTGCATGCCGACCGGCTGGACCGGTGACGGCTACACCTTTTCCCGCGGCCAGATGCAGGACGCGCTGGCGCACAAGTTTCCGTTCCAGCGGCGCTTTCTCGGCTTCTTTGACGTGACGCTGTCGAACCCGCAGGTGTCGCTCGACCCCGCGCGCAATCGCATCGCCATCCAGGCAGATGCCGTGGTGGAAAGCGGCCTGTTCCGCCAGCCGCTGACAGGGCCGCTGGCCGTCTCCAGCGGCTTGCATTACGACCCGCCCACGCATTCGATCCGACTGAATCAGCCCAGTGTTGATCGCTTCGATCTGCAGAACGTGCCCGGCGGTATCGGTCCGCAGATCAGCTCGATCGGTTCGTTGATTGCGGGCCAGTTGCTCAATGACTACGCCGTCTACACGTTCAAGCCCGACCAGCTGAAAGTGGCCGGCATTGCGGTCGAGCCCGGTACAATCACAGTTTTGCCCGAAGGTGTGCACGTTCAAGCCAAGCGGCCCTGAATCTGCAGCACGCCCAGCGCTTCGTTTTCTTCTTCCTTCTTTGCCTACTGCATGGACATCGCACTCGCCATCAAAGCGCTGATTCTCGGCATCGTCGAAGGCCTGACCGAGTTCCTTCCCATTTCCAGCACCGGCCACCTGATCCTCGCTGGCCAACTGCTCGACTTCAATGACGAAAAAGGCAAGATCTTCGAGATCGTGATCCAGTTCGGTGCCATCCTGGCGGTGTGCTGGGAGTTCCGTCACAAGATCATCGACGTGATCAAGGGGCTGCCGAATGATCCGCGTCAGCAGCGTTTTGCGATCAACGTGATCGTGGCGACGATTCCCGCGATCACGCTTGCGCTGATCTTCGGCAAAGCGATCAAGGCGCATCTGTTCAACCCGATTGTGGTGGCGTCGGCGTTCATCATTGGCGGCTTTGTGATCCTGTGGGCCGAATGGCGCGAACGTCATCGCGGCGAGACACATGACCCGCGCGCCAATGCACTGCTCGAAGCCGCCAAGGCTGGCGCGCCGCGCATTGAAACGCTGGACGACCTGCGCATCTCCGACGCCATCAAGGTGGGTTTCGCGCAGTGCTTCGCGCTGATTCCGGGCACGTCGCGCTCCGGCTCGACCATCATCGGCGGCCTGCTGTTTGGGCTGTCGCGCAAGGTGGCGACGGAGTTCTCGTTTTTCCTGGCGATTCCCGTGATTTTCGGTGCGACGGTGTACGAGCTGTACAAGTCGCGTGCGCTGCTGTCGGCCGATGATCTGTCGATCTTCGCCGTGGGGTTTGTGGCCGCATTCATCTCCGCGTTCTTCTGCGTGCGCTGGCTGCTGAAGTTCATTGCCACGCATGATTTTCGCGGTTTTGCTTGGTACCGGATCATCTTCGGCATCATCGTGCTGGTGACGGCTTATACGCACCTCATCGCCTGGCAAGCCTGAGCTACAGGCGAGCAATTCCCTTCCTCGGTGCGAGGCTTTCGCACCGTCTGCACGATCGGGCGGATTCGGACACACTGGCGGTTTCTTTAGCCAGCCGCTGACAGCCGAATCTCCCGATCATGAGTGCTCTCTTCCAGCCTTTCTCCCTGCGCGGTCTCACGCTTGAGAACCGCATCGTCATTTCGCCGATGTGCCAGTACTCGGCCGACAACGGCCAAGCCACGGCGTGGCACCACACGCATCTGGGCAGCCTGTCGCTTTCGGGCGCCGGATTGCTGATGATCGAGGCGACCGCGGTGTCGCCAGAAGGCCGCATCACGAACGGCTGCCTGGGTTTGTGGGACGACGCGACCGAAGCCGCGCTTGAGCGCACGCTGGCTGCCATTCGCCAGAATGCGTTGGTGCCGATCGGCATGCAGATCGCGCACGCGGGCCGCAAGGCTTCGAGCGCTCGGCCTTGGGAAGGCGGAGCGTTGCTGGCGCTCGATGCCGGCGGCTGGGAAACGATGGGTCCCTCCCCGCTGCCACAGCGCCCTGAAGAGCGCCCCCCGCGCGAAATGACCGATGCGGACCTCGCCCGCGTGCGCGATCAATTTGTCGATACCGCGCGTCGGGCTGTGCGCTTGGGCCTATCGGCCATCGAACTGCATGCCGCACACGGCTATCTGCTGCACGAATTCCTGTCGCCGATTGCCAATCAGCGCACCGATGCCTTTGGCGGTTCACGCGAAAACCGCATGCGTTATCCGCTGGAGATTTTCGATGCGGTGCGCGCAGTGGTGCCGGACAACATCCCCGTGGGCGTGCGCGTGTCGGCCACCGATTGGGTGGAGGGCGGCTGGACGCCGGAAGATTCGGTGGCATTTGCGCAGGCACTGCGTGCCCGCGGCTGCGATTGGATCGATGCGTCGTCGGGCGGTGTGTCGCCGCTGCAGCAGATTCCGCTGTCGACGGGCTATCAGGTGCCGTTTGCCGAGAAGATCCGAAACGAGGCCGACATTCCGACCATCGCCGTCGGCCTCATCAACGAAGCGCATGAGGCTGAGGCCATCGTTGCGCAAGGGCGCGCGGACTTGGTCGCTGTCGGCCGGGCCTTCCTCTACAACCCGCACTGGGCCTGGGCGGCGGCCGCTGAGCTGGGCGCGACAGTCAAGGCGCCGCCGCAATACTGGCGCGCCTTCCCGCGCCACGCCAAGAACCTCTTCGGCGATACGCATTTCGGCGCACGCTGACTCGCGCGAGCGTGCGCGGACGTGGCTAGCCGCGCTTGCGGAAGACCACGTCCCACACGCCGTGCCCGAGGCGCAGGCCGCGTTTCTCGAACTTGGTGACAGGGCGGTAGTCGGGGCGCGGTGCAAAGCCGTCGGCGGTGTTTTCCAGCGTCGGCTCGGACGACAGCACCTCCAGCATCTGGTGGGCGTATTCCTCCCAGTCCGTCGCGCAGTGCAGATAGCCGCCCGGTTTCAGGTGCGCCGCCAGACGTGCGACAAATGGGCTCTGGATCAGGCGCCGCTTGTTGTGGCGCTTCTTGTGCCAGGGGTCGGGGAAGAACACGTGGATGCCATCCAGCGTACCCTCCGGAATCATCTGCGCCAGCACTTCCACGGCATCGTGCGAAACGATACGGATGTTGCCGATTTCGCGTTCGCCGATCAGCTTGAGCAGCGCTCCAACGCCCGGCTCATGCACCTCGACGCCCAGAAAATCGTCGTCCGGGCGCAATTGCGCGATGTGCGCGGTGGTTTCACCCATGCCGAAGCCGATCTCGAAGATGCGCTTGGCGCCAGCGCGGGCGAAGGCGGCGTCCCAGTCCAGCGGCTCCGTGGTGTAGGGCAATTGGAAGCGCGGACCGAGTTCATCGATGGCACGCTGCTGGCCGGTCGACGTACGGCCGGCGCGGCGCACGAACGAGCGGATGCGACGCGGGTGGCCGGTTTCCGCACCGCTTTCGGCGCTTTCCGCGGTATGGGTGTCTTGCGATTCCGGCGTGATGTCGTCGGGGCCGGTGCCCGGCTGTTCGATGGGCTGCATGGAGATCCCGTGCCGGTTGCCCGTCAATGGACGAGGGGCGCGCAGGCAACAAAAAAGCCGCCGAGGGCGGCTTCAGACTGTTCGGTGGAGCGGGCGATGGGAATCGAACCCACGG
This sequence comes from Ralstonia pickettii, assembly GCF_016466415.2. Lineage (NCBI taxonomy): Bacteria > Pseudomonadati > Pseudomonadota > Betaproteobacteria > Burkholderiales > Burkholderiaceae > Ralstonia > Ralstonia pickettii. Next base: position 676,242 of record NZ_CP066771.1, read on the forward strand.
CTCTAGCTTGGGAAGCTAGGGTATTACCATTATACGACGCCCGCGTAGACTACTATTTTACCCGGCTTTGCCCGAGCTTCGCAAACAGCGCCTGTGGCGGCTTCAGCGCCGCAGCGCCATCGCCTGCATGGCCGCATCCACGAACTTCGCGGCGGCGTGTTCGCCCGCCAGGGGGGCTGCAGCCCTCGCGCATGCGGCAACCACGTCGCACAGCGATTGCGGGTCTTCCTTGCAGGCCCGCAGCAGCGGCATGGCGGCACCTGCCGCAGAGCCGAAGTGCTGCACGGCCAAACGCATCAGCTCGACCTTGACCACGTTGGGCAACACGTCGGCCAACTCCGGTGGAACGGCAGGCTGTGGCGCAGAAATGACCTGGACCGGCGCCGTGTGCGGCTTGCTGGCGTCATTGGCGGCAGGCTCGTCGATCGGCGCCGCCACCGCTTGCAGACCAAGCGTCATGCCCGTCAACGGCGGCAGCTCGTCGTAGATGTGCGAGAGGGCAGCAGGGCCGGGGCTGCCATGGTCGTCGAACAATGGACGATTGAAGTGCGCGATGGGGTCGAAAGGCGGGGCGGTCGCTGCGTTTTCAGGCGAGATACCGGGCAGCACGTCGACCATGCCGGCCCGTTGCAGCCCCACCAGCAGGTCGTCGAGGTCCGGCCAGTCGCTCAGCAGTTGATGCAGTTGACCGACCGTGCGGGCTCCGTCAATGAGGATCAGCAGATGCCGCTGGCGCATCTGCATGTCATGGCGGCGCTGGGCTAAGGCTTCGCGGCCGTCCTCCGTCTTGATCAGGACGTTCGTCGTTACAAGCATGGTGACTCCCCGTTAAGCAGACTTGCCCGGCATCTTGATGTGCCGGTGCTAGCTGTACGTTAGTCATCACACCCGGCCCCTGCCATCGTTCGATTGGCGGAGATTGTGAAACCAGAGACCAACGATCGGTCTAGCTCCGCCACGATTCCAATGCGGGCGCGGGCTCGCCGTGCGCGCTGCTTTGCCGAGCCAGCGACCCGGCGTAGGCCGCGTACCACGCGAGCACCTCCGGGTTTGCCATTGCATCGGGGTGGGCGACGCGCTCGACTGGTGCGCCAAGCAGCAGTTTCTTGATGGGCACTTCCATCTTCTTGCCAGAGAGCGTGCGCGGCACACCTGGCGCCTGCACGATCACGTTGGGCACATGCCGGGCTGACAGTCCCGCCTTGATGCGTGCGTTGATCGTGCTGCGCAGCGTGTCGTCGAGCGTCGCACCTTCGCGCAGCACGACGAACAGCGGCATGAACGATTCGCGGCCGAGAAATTCGAGATCGACGACGAGGCTGTCGAGCACTTCCGGTAGGTCTTCCACTACGCGGTACAGCTCGGCTGTGCCCATGCGGATACCGTGGCGGTTGATCGTGGCATCCGACCGGCCGTAGATGATGGCGCCGCCGCGCGGGGTGATCTTGATCCAGTCGCCATGGCGCCACCGGCCGGGGTACATGTCGAAGTAGCTGTCGCGGTAGCGGCTGCCATCGGTATCGCCCCAGAAGAACAGCGGCATCGATGGGATTGGTGCCGTGCAGACCAGTTCGCCCACTGCATCGATCAGCGGGTGGCCGGCCTCGTCCAGGGCTTCAACACGCGAGCCGAGGTTGCGGCATTGCATCTCACCTGCATAGACGGGCAGCGTGGCGACGCCGCCCACGAAGCATCCGGCGAAATCGGTGCCGCCGGAAATCGGATTGAGCCAGACATCGGCCTTCACGTGGCGGTAGATCCAGTCATACGCCTCGGCGGAGAGCGGCGAGCCCGTCGACCCAACCGCGCGCAGCTTCGACAAGTCGAAATCGCGACCGGGCTCGATGCCGGCCTTCAGGCAATTGGCGAAGAACGCCGCCCCGGCGCCAAAGAAGGTCACGCCCGCATCCTGTGCGAAGCGCCACAGCGTATTGAGATCGGGCGTGCCGGGGTTGCCGTCGTAGATGGCGAGCGTGACGCCGCCCAGCAGGCCGCTCGCTTGCGAATTCCACATGACCCACCCGGTGCTGCTGTACCAGTGGTAGACGTCGTCGGGGCCAAGGTCGAGATGCAGCGCGCCCATCATCGTCTGCACCAGCAGCAGGCCGCCATGGCCGTGCACGATCGGCTTGGGCATGCCGGTGGTGCCGGACGAATAGAGAATCCACAGCGGGTGGTCGGCGGCAACGGGTGTGACGACGAGTGGCACGTCGTCGGTCGTCAGGTCGCGCCAGTCGCGGGCCTCTGGGAAACGTGCGCGGTTGATCTCGCCAAGCAACTGCGGCACGAGCACGAGGTGTTCGACTGTTGGCAGCGCGTCGACCATCTCTGCGACCACGTCGGCGCGGTCGAACGCGCGGCCGCCGTAGTGATAGCCGTCCACCGCGATCAGCACTTTGGGCTCGATCTGGCGGAAGCGGTCGGTCACGGCCACCTGGCCCATGTCGGGCGCACAGACAGACCAGATGGCCCCGACGCTGGCCGCGGCGAGAAACGCCACCATCGCGTCCGGCGTGTTCGACAGATATGCGGCGACGCGGTCGCCCGGCACCACGCCCATCTTGCGCAGCGCATCCGCCAGCGAGGCAACGCGCTGGCGCAGTTCGCGCCATGACAAGTCAGCCAGCGGCTTGGTCTCGCTGGCGTATCGGATGGCGGTGCGGTCGGGGCTGCCGCCTTCTTCCACGTGGCGCATGACCTGATCGACGTAATTGAGCTTCGCGCCGACCAGCCATTGCGCGCCGGGCATGGTGCGGTCGCCCAGCATCTGCGTGAACGGTGTCGAGGCGCGCAGGTCGAGGTAGTCCCAGACGGACGTCCAGAACGCCTCGAGTTCAGTGGTCGACCATTCCCAGAGTCGTGCGTAGCCCTCGGGCGTGGTCGCCGAAAAGCGCAGCCCGCGTTCGCGCGCGAGCCAGTCGAGGTAATGCGTCAGGCGCGAGCGCGCGATGAAGTCAGCCGATGGCGTCCATAGCAGGGCGCCTTCCTGGATGGTGCTCATGTGTCTCCTCCGCCGGTCAGGCAAGGGGAAAGCCGCCCGCTCTATCGAGGTGGCAGGTCGGCCAAGAGGGGGCGACGCTTCAGATGCCGCCCATGCACAGATACTTGAGTTCGAGATACTCGTCGATGCCGTAGACCGAACCTTCGCGGCCGAGGCCCGACTGCTTGATGCCGCCAAACGGCGCGACCTCGTTCGAGATCAGCCCCGTGTTGATGCCGACCATGCCGTATTCGAGTTGCTCGGCCACGCGCCAGATGCGGCCGATGTCACGGCTGAAGAAGTACGAAGCCAAGCCGAATTCGGTGTCGTTGGCCAGGCGCACGACTTCCGCTTCGTCCTGGAATTTGAAGATGGCGGAGACCGGGCCGAAGGTCTCTTCGCGAGCGATCAGCATGTCGGGCGTGGCGTCCGCCAGCACGGTGGGCTCGACAAAACGTTGCGAGCCGAAGCCCTGCATCAGCTTGCCGCCGGCGGTCAGGCGTGCGCCTTTCTGCGTCGCATCGTCGATGTGGCGCTGCACTTTCTCCACGGCCTGGTCGTCGATCAGCGGGCCTTGAACAACGCCCAACTCGAAGCCGTTGCCGACCTTGATGCCGCGCACCTTGGCGGAGAGCTTCTCGACAAACGCGTCGTACACCGAGGCATGGACATAGAAACGGTTCGTACACACGCACGTCTGACCCGCGTTGCGGTACTTCGACTGCACCGCGCCCTCCACGGCAGCATCGATGTCGGCGTCGTCGAACACGATGAACGGCGCATGGCCGCCCAGTTCAAGCGCCACCTTCTTCACCGTCGGCGAGCATTGCTGCATCAGGATGCGGCCCACCGGCGTCGAGCCCGTGAACGACAGATGGCGCACGATCGGCGATTCGCACAGGGCTTTGCCGATGGCGATCGAGCGGTCCGCATCGCCCGTCACCACGTTGACCACGCCCTCGGGAATGCCTGCGCGGTGCGCCAATTCGGCCATCGCCAGCGCGGAAAGCGGCGTCTGTTCTGCCGGCTTGATGACGATGGTGCAGCCTGCCGCCATGGCCGGCGCGACTTTGCGGGTGATCATCGCCAGCGGGAAGTTCCACGGCGTGATGGATGCGCACACGCCCACCGGCTGCTTCAACACGACCATGCGCTTGTCGCGCCAGGTGCTGGCCATCACGTCGCCGGAGACGCGCTTGGCCTCTTCGGCAAACCATTCGATGAACGACGCGCCGTAGACGATCTCGCCTTTGGCTTCGGCCAGCGGCTTGCCTTGTTCCGCGGTCATCAGCGCGGCGAGGTCGTCGGCGTTGGCGATCAGCAGGTCGAACCAGCGGCGCATCAGGCCGGCGCGCTCTTTGCCGGTCAACTCCCGCCATGCGGGCCACGCCGCATTGGCTGCGTCGATCGCGCGCAACGTTTCTGCGTGGCCGAGATTGGCGACGTCGGCCAGGTGTGCGTTGGTGGCTGGGTCGTAGACGGGAAACGTCGCGCCGTCTACCGCGCCTACCCAGGCGCCGTCGACATAGGACTGCGTCTTGACGAGGGTGCGGTCTGTGATGCGCTCCAGCGCGTTGGAGGCTGTGTGGGATGAGTCGAGTGCTTCGGCCATGGCGTTCTCCATAAGGAAGGCGGACCCAGTACAAAAAAGGGCCCGCCTTTTAGATGCAGCAGTCGCTTAACTCGCTAAGAATAACCGAACGGTCGTTCGCTCGCAGACCGTGCCGCCAGGCCTTGTGGTTATTGGAAGAGCGTGTCCCACATGGCGTCGACCTTGGCCTTGACAGCGGTATCCATGACGATGGGCTGGCCCCATTCGCGCGTGGTTTCGCCGGGCCATTTGTTGGTGGCATCGATGCCCATCTTGGAGCCCAGGCCCGACACCGGGGACGCAAAATCGAGGTAATCGATCGGCGTGTTTTCGACCATGACCGTGTCGCGCGCCGGATCCACGCGCGTGGTGATCGCCCAGATCACTTCCTTCCAGTCGCGCAGGTTCACGTCGTCGTCCACCACGACGATGAACTTCGTATACATGAACTGCCGCAGGAAGCTCCACACGCCAAACATCACGCGCTTGGCGTGGCCGGCGTATTGCTTCTTCATGCTGACCAGCGCCATGCGATAGCTGCAGCCCTCGGGCGGCAGATAGAAATCGGCAATCTCCGGAAACTGCTTCTGCAGCAGCGGCACGAACACTTCATTGAGCGCCACGCCGAGCACGGCCGGCTCATCGGGCGGCTTGCCTGTATATGTGGAGTGATAGATCGGGTCGCGGCGCATCGTGATGCGCTCGACCGTGAACACGGGGAACCAGTCCTGCTCGTTGTAATAGCCGGTGTGATCGCCGAAGGGGCCTTCGAGCGCGTGCTGATAGCCACTCGGGTGCGTCGGGTCCGGCTGGATGTGGCCTTCGAGGATGATTTCGGCGCCGGCCGGCACTTGCAGTTGCGCCTGCGCCAAGGACGGCGTCAGGCATGTCGCAAGTTCGGTCCGGCTGCCGCGTAGCAGCCCCGCAAACTGGTACTCCGACAATGTGTCCGGCACCGGCGTCACCGCGCCAAGAATGGTGGCCGGGTCGGCGCCCAGTGCCACCACAATCGGAAACGGCTGACCCGGATTGGCGATGGCGTGCTCGCGGAAATCCAGCGCGCCGCCGCGGTGCGCCAGCCAACGCATGATGAGCTGGTTGCGACTGATGACCTGCTGCCGGTAGATCCCCAGGTTCTGCCGCTTCTTGTGCGGCCCGCGCGTGATGACCAGCCCCCAGGTGACGAGCGGCGCCGCATCGCCGGGCCAGCACGTCTGTACGGGGATGCGCGAGAGATCAACGTCATTCCCTTCCCACACGATCTCCTGGCACGCCGGCGACGACACCTTGCGCGGCGCCATATCCCACACGGCCTTGGCCATCGTCCACAGCTTGCCGGCTTCACGCAGGCCGCGCGGCGGTTCGGGCTCTTTCAACGCCGAGAGCAGGCGACCGACGTCCCGCAGTTCATCGAGCGACTCCGCGCCCATGCCCAGCGCCACGCGACGCGTGGTGCCAAACAGGTTCGCGAGCACCGGCATGTCGTACTTCTGTGCGCCGTCCACCGGCTGCTCAAAGACGACCGCTGGGCCTTCGGCGCGCAGCAGACGGTCACAGACTTCGGTCATTTCCAGGCGCGGCGACACCGGCCGGTGTACGCGGCGCAGTTCGCCCGTGCGCTCGAGCTGGGCGAGAAAGTCACGTAAGTCTCTGTATTGCATGGAGATTTTGTAACCAAAGGTAAGGTCGATCGCCTATCACGCGGACGGGCCGCCCCCCGAACGGTCGTCCGGGCGACATTTTTTTGGTGTAGGCAGGGTGGCCGCGATTGTACGACCAAAACCGCATGGCCCCCTGATGACAGAACGCGTCGCAGGTCAGCTAGTCGCAACAACGGGACGCATATCATAACTTTTGGATATGAAAAATCGTTTCTTTATGATTGACTTGGCATAACGCGCTTCCTACAATCCAATCCGATCTGGTAATTGTTGCAACGCAACATGTTTTCGGCTAATGCCTTCGCCCTGTTCTCAACCATGTGAGGGGCGACACCAGAGCACATCAGCATCGCTGCGGGACGTGACCTCCCCAAGGACACGGCCCGCATTTCTCTGGGCACTAGGGGAGTGCCCCCAACAGATGCCGGCTGACTGCAACAGCGCGGCATCCTTACTAAAAACCGTTGCGACCTGAAACGCACGGCGCCATGCAAAAGAAAGGCGTCTACCGGATCTGAGCAGCGGACGGAGGTAAGTATGAACGGTTGGAAAACCCTTCATTCTTCCGGGATCGGATCGGCGCTGCAACGCCGGCTCGTCGCCCCGGTTGGCCGCCGCCTCGCGCGTGCCGGTCAAGTTGCGCTGCCTCGTAAGCTGCGCATGGAGTTGAACGCAGGGGGCGCCGCCGCGTCCCGCAATGAGTTGCATCCTGGCGTACTGCTGGTGTTCCGCAGCGGGCATGTCGTGCTCAATAGCATCGGCTTGCTGGCGGTCGCGGCCGCAGTTGCACTCTCGCTGAACAGCGAGTGGCGTGCCACGGTCGCTCAACGCGTGCTGCATTTCACGCCGGGTGTCGACACCAGTGTCGCCTCGGCAAATCCGTCACCCGCAATTGCGGCTGGCGTGCAGCCGGTGGCTTTTGCACCGACAGCGCCGTCCGCCGGCACGGGCGCCGCTCAAGCTGTCGCTCCGGCGACGGCCCAGGGTGGCACGGTCGCGGCGGCAGGTTGGGACGCGCTTTCGAAGGTGCCGTCCGTGGCCGAGTTGGCTGCGCAGATTCCGAACACGCAAGTCGTCCGCGACGCGCGTGAGTCGGCAACCGCCGGTACCCCGCGAGAGCAGGCTGCCGTGGCGGAATACATTGCCCGCAAGTATCGCGTGGCGGCTACAGCCACCGGCCAGCTGGTGAAGGCTGCGTATCAGACCGGCAAGGAAGTCGGCCTGGATCCATTGCTCATCCTTGGCGTGATGGCGATCGAGTCCAGCTTCAACCCGTTCGCCGAGAGCGGTATGGGTGCGCAGGGCCTGATGCAGGTCATGACGAAGGTCCACCAGGACAAGTACGAAGTGATGGGCGGCGTCGGTGCAGCGCTCAACCCGTACGCCAACATCAAGGTCGGTGCGCTGGTACTGAAGGATTGCATCGCACGCGCAGGATCGATCGAGGGCGGCCTGAAGCTGTATGTCGGGGCCGTGACCCAGGGCGATGGCGGCTACGGCGGCAAGGTGTTGCAGGAGCGTTCGCGCCTGCGCATGGTCGCGACGGGCCATCGTTCGCCGATGACTGCGGCATCCGAACGTGAACCGGTGAAGCCGGTGGCGACAGCCGCGCCCGTGGCGCAGGCTGACGTGAAGACGCAAGCCGCCAAGCCGACCGACAAACCGGCCCCACGCCAACAGGAAGAGGCGCGTCTGGACAGTAAGTCGCAGGGCCAAGCCTGATCAGCTTGATTCGCTGCACTAAATAGAAAGGCCGTCCTCCGGGATGGCCTTTTTGTTTTGGCGATACGAAGCGTGCTTTATCGACCGAATAGCTTGCCGAGCCGTGCGACCGCTTCTTCCAGATGTGCCATCGACGTGGCGTAGGACAGCCGGATGTAGTGCCGCGCTGTATGCGGTCCAAAATCGAGTCCCGGCACGAGCACCACGCCCGCGTCGTGCAGCATCGACTGGGTGAGGGCATCGGCATCGTCGGCACGCGGATGGTTCACGCCTCGGCAATCGGCGTAAACATAGAACGCTCCGTCCGGCTTGACCGGTACCTTGAAGCCGAGCGATTCCAGGGCCGGCACAATGAAATCCCGGCGGCGGCGGAATTCGGCCTTGCGCTCTTCGTAAATCGCCAACGCTTCCGGCTCGAAGCACGCGAGCGCCGCGTACTGCGCCACCGCCGACGCGCAGATGAACAGGTTCTGCGCGACCTTTTCGAACTCGGGCACCAGTTCGGCGGGCGCCACCAGCCAGCCGAGTCGCCAGCCGGTCATGTTGAAATACTTGGAGAAGCTGTTGATCGTGACGACATCGTCGCCGAACGACAGTGCCGAGACGGGGGCTTGGTCGTACGAAAGGCCTTGGTAAATCTCGTCGACGATCGAAAATCCGCCTCGCGCGCGTACCGTCTGCACAATACGCTGCAGCTCATCCGGCAGGATCGACGTGCCCGTCGGATTGGAAGGAGAGGCCAGCAGCACGCCCTGCGTGCGGTCGCCCCAGTGAGCGTCGACCTGCGCAGCCGTCAACTGGAAGCGTTCGTCCGGCCCCGACGGCACCAGCTTTGCCTCGCCATTGAAGGCATCCACGAAGTGACGGTTGCACGGATAGCTCGGATCGGGCATCAGGACTTCGCCGCCGATCTCCACCAGCACCGCACACGCCAGCAGCAATGCTGCCGACGCGCCCGCCGTCACGACGATGCGCTCGGGAGCGATGTCGAGGCCGTAAACGGTGTGATAGTAGCGGGCGATTGCCTGGCGCAGCGGGCGAATGCCCAAGGCCCCGGTGTACTGCGTGACGCCGCGCCGCATGGCGTCGGCCGCGGCTTGCACGACGGGCTCGGCGGCGGTGAAGTCCGGCTCGCCGATGCCCATGTGGATGATGCTGCGTCCCGCCAGTTCCAGTTCGCGGGCCTGCTTGGCCAGCTCCATCACGTGAAAGGCGCGGATATTGGCGAGCCGGGCGGCTGTCTGCAGGCGGTAGGCGTCCATCTTGAAGCGAAGCAAAAAGGTAAAGCGAACCACAGACGCCGAATTACCGGCGGGCAGCGACCTCGACAGCGCGGACCTGGGCGGCCAGTTTGTCCAGCACGCCGTTGACGTACTTGTAGCCTTCGACGCCGCCAAAGGTCTTGGTCAGCTCAACCGCCTCGTTGATCACGACCTTGTACGGGATGTCCACGCAGTGCACCAACTCGTACGCGCCGACCAGCAGGGCGGCACGCTCGACCGGCGACAGCTCGGCAACCGGACGATCCAGGTACGGCGTGAACGCCTCTGTCAGCGTGGTTTCTTCGCGGATCGCACCGTGCAGCAGCGCGTCGAAGTGCGCGCGGTCGGCCTTGTTGAAGCCTTGCGCGTCCTGCAGATGCGCCTCGACCACGCCCGGGTCGTTGCGATTGAGCAGCCATTGATACAGACCCTGCAGCGCCAGTTCGCGCGCACGGCGGCGCGCGCTCTTGGCGGGCGCTTTGGCCTTGGCTTGGGAATTGTCTTGCGTCATGGGAAAAGCCTTTGCGCGAGGAAGCGCTTATTCATTCTCGCCGTCGTCGTCCTGGCCGTGATCCTGCAGACCGTCGAGGTCGTTGGTCAGGTTGGCCATTTCGACAGCGGTGCGGGCGCAGTCGCGACCCTTTTCGCGGGTGCGGGCGTGGGCCTGTGCGTCGGTGTCGGTGGTCAGGATGCCGTTGGCGATGGCGATGTTGAAGTCCAGGCCCACGCGCGTGATGCCGGCGCCCGATTCGTTGGACACCAGCTCGAAGTGGTACGTCTCGCCGCGGATGACTGCGCCCAGTGCGATCAGCGCGTCGAACTGGCCCGATTCGGCCATCTTTTGCAGGGCCAGCGGGACTTCCAGCGCACCCGGCACGGTGACCAGCAGCACGTCTTCGCCGGCCACACCGAGTTGTTCGAGTTCAGCGACGCATGCTTCGCGCAGCGCTTCGCACACGGGCTCGTTAAAACGCGCCTGGACGATGCCGATGCGCAGGCCTTCGCCGTTGAGATTGGTCGGGTAGAAGCCGTGGTCCATGGTGTATTCCGGTTGGGGTTGCCTGAGGTTGTCTATCTGGCAACGTCAAAAAAAAAGAGGGCCTGCGCGGCAGCTTAGCTACCGCGGAACATTCAGTGCGTGGCGGTGGACGAATGAGAAGTGACGCCTGGCGCATCCGCCATCGACTGGTACGCCGTCACTTCCAGATCGTAGCCGACCATGCTCGGCAGCTTGAGTGGCGAGGCCAGCACCCGCATCTTGCCCACGCCCACCTCCTTGAGAATCTGTGCGCCGATTCCATAGATGCGCGGATCGGGTTTCGTGCGCGGGCGCTCGTGGGGTGCATCCAGCGCGGTGAACTGGGTGAACAGGCGGTCCGCCGAATCGCCGCAATTGAGCAGTACGACGACGCCGGTCGGGGCGGCCTGCACTGCACGCAGGGCAGCGGGCACGCTCCACGAGTGCGTCGTGCGCTGGCATTCCAGCAGATCAAGCACCGACAGGGGCTCATGCACGCGCACCAGCGTTTCGGTGTCCGGTGTCGGCGTGCCCTTGACCAGCGCCAGATGGGCGCGGCCGGCCGCGCGGTCGCGGAAGGCAACGGCATGGAACGTGCCGAACTGCGTCTCCATCGTGCGCTCGCCGACGCGCTCGACGATGCTCTCGGTGCGGCTGCGATATTGGATCAAGTCGGCAATCGTGCCGATCTTCAAACCGTGTTTCTTGGCGAATTCCACCAGGTCCGGCAAGCGCGCCATGGTGCCGTCGTCCTTCAGGATCTCGCAGATCACGGCGGCGGGCGTCAGGCCAGCCAGTGCGGTCAGGTCGCAGCCGGCTTCGGTATGGCCGGCGCGCATGAGCACGCCACCCTTCTGGGCCCTCAGCGGGAAGATGTGGCCCGGATTCACCAGATCAGACGGTTTCGCGTTCTTGGCCGCGGCCACCTGGATCGTGCGCGCACGGTCGGCTGCCGAAATACCCGTGGTCACACCCTCGGCCGCTTCGATCGATACGGTGAAATTGGTGCCGAACTGCGTGCCGTTGCGGCTCGCCATCATGGGCAGGTCGAGCTGATCGCAATGTTCTTCGGTGAGCGTCAGGCACACCAGGCCGCGCGCGTGCGTGACCATGAAGTTGATGGCTTCTGGCGTGACGAAATCGCTCGCCAGGATCAGGTCGCCTTCGTTCTCACGGTCTTCCTCGTCGACCAGGATGACCATGCGGCCGGCGCGGATTTCGGCAATGATTTCTTCGACTGTGGCGATCGACATGGCGTAGCAGGGGTGCGCGCCGCCGGTCAACTCCCGCCAATCGGTGATTTCGGGGGCCGTGCGACTGCGTAAATGGGAAGCCCGCTATTGTACGCCAAGGCGGCCCCAAGCCAGTGGGGCCAATGGTTCAAACGGCTGCCAGGGGTTGTGTGCCCACGGGCAGGCCAATAGCGGCGTGGGTCAACATGCGTTCCACGTAGCGGGCGATCAGGTCGATCTCCAGGTTGACCTGGCTGCCGGCCTTCAAGTGTTTGAGCGTGGTGACTGCCACGGTGTGCGGGATCAGATTGATCGAGAACTCGCAGCCATCGGCGTCGTCACGGACGGTATTGACCGTAAGCGATACGCCGTTCACCACCACGGAGCCCTTGTAGGCCAGATATTTGCCTAGCTCTGCCGGCGCCCGCACACGCAGTTCGTGGGATTCGTTGACGGGCGCGAAGTGTGTGACCGTGCCCAGGCCGTCCACGTGGCCTGACACGAGGTGCCCCCCGATGTGGTCCGCCAGGCGCAGGGCCTTCTCCAGATTGACCTCGCCCGGGCCTTCCAGCCCGACTGTCTTGGAGAGCGATTCGCGTGACACATCGACCTCGAAACGGTTGTCGGCTTTGGCGACGACCGTCATGCACGCGCCCTGGATGGCAATCGAATCGCCCAAAGCCACGTCTGCAAGCGGCAGGCCGCCGGCGTCGATGGACAAGCGCACGCCGGCATCGGCGTTGTCGCCAAGCGGCGAGACAGTTTCAATTCGGCCAACTGCGGCGACGATTCCGGTGAACATAAGCAATCAATCCGTCGGGTTGCGGCGCGCCAGGATGCGGAGATCGCCCCCGATGCGCGAGATATCGTGAAAGAAGAATTCGGCCGCGCCTTCCAGCGTCTGCAGAGGCCCCATATTGAACATGCCCTGGCCCGAGCCCAGCACCTTCGGCGCCAGATAGACGAGGACCTCGTCAACCAGCCCTTCGCGCAGCAGCGAGCCGTTAAGCTTGAAGCCGGCCTCGACGTGCAGCTCGTTGATTTCGCGGCGGCCAAGTTCGCGCAGAACCGCGGCCAGGTCGACCTTTCCAGCTGCATTGGGCAGCAGGATGACCTCTGCGCCGCGCTCGCTCAACGCCCGCATGCGGCCCGCTTCGGGCTGGGCGGCAAAAATCAGCGTCGGCTCATGGTGACCATCTGCCGTGAGGATATGCGCGTCGAGCGGCACGTCCAGCGCAGAGTCGATCAGCACGCGGCGTGGCTGGCGAGGCGTATTGACGGCACGCACGGTCAGTCGCGGATTGTCTTCGCGTACGGTGCCGATGCCGGTCAGGATGGCGCACGCACGCGCGCGCCAGCGGTGCCCGTCGTTGCGCGCTTCGGCTTCGGTAATCCATTGGCTGACGCCGTTGTCCAACGCAGTGCGGCCGTCCAGGGATGCGCCGACCTTCACGCGCACCCACGGCGTGCCGCGGGTCATACGCGAAACGAAACCGATATTCAGCTCGCGCGCCTCGCGCTCAAGCAGACCGCAACGCACGTCCACGCCGGCATCGCGCAGCTTCTGCAGACCACGCCCAGAGACGGCAGGATTTGGATCTTCCATGGCCGCCACCACGCGTGCAATGCCTGCTTCGACCAGTCGATCTGCGCAGGGCGGGGTGCGGCCAAAGTGGCTGCAGGGCTCCAGCGTCACATAAGCGGTGGCGCCGCGCACGTCCTGGCCGCGCGACTGGGCGTCCTTGATGGCCTGGATTTCAGCATGGTCCTGGCCGGCGGGTTGTGTGTAGCCCTCGCCGATGACGGTGTCGTCTCGCACGATCACGCACCCGACACGCGGGTTCGGCGTGGTGGTGAACAAGCCCTTCTCGGCCAGCGCCAGGGCGCGCTGCATCATGGCGTGGTCGAAGTCGGAGAACATGAGCAAGAAAACGGGAGTTTGGGTTAATCGTTGTTAGCCGAGGCGCCAGTGCCGCACGTTTTGGTGTCCTTGGCCGGATCGCAGATGCGGGCGCGGCCTGCGGAACTGATACGGACCCGCCGCTCATGTGCTCCAGATCGGATTGTCAGCGTGCCGTAGAGCTGGCTGCCGTTGCGCTGTCGCGAGTATCCCACAGGTGCAAAAGAGAGGGTGTCGACATCCCGCTGTGACGCCGTGAACGCAAATTCGACGGGCGGCATCACAGGCGGCGACACGCGCATCAAGATATCTTGGGTGCCGGGTTCAAGGGGCGTCGCCTGCGTTTGCGGCGAGGGCGTCATATACAACGCCCATCCCGACGACCAGCCTTGCCCAGCGTTGGACGGGCCGAGGTGGACCCACGCACGCTGATCGCGCGACATGGTCTGCGCCAGCGAGATCGCGCTGACAAAGCGGTCGGCCAGAACGACGACGGTCTCGCGTTGCCACCAATTCAACGCTGCGGGCGCGGCGAACACCGCAAGGATCGATATCACGCTCAGGACGACGACGAGCTCAGTCAGCGTGAAGCCGGCCCGCAGACGAGACGCGTTCATGGCCAGCATGCGGGCGATGCCGGTTGGCGCGTATTGCCGATCTGCGTGAACCGTTCGCCGGTGTTGCGCAGGATAAGCGCGCCGCAGTCGGTGCCCGCGTGCACCGGCTGGGCGACGACTTCAATGCAATGTGCGGCAGCACGCCCATCGCACGGGCCAGCAAGCAAGTGATAGCCGGAGATGTATTCCGGAATGTTGGCCGGTGAGGAGCTATTGCCTGTGTGCGCATACTGGCGTTCCAATTCCACCATGGTTGAGACCAGCGCCGCATGCGCCGCAGTCCGCCGCGCGCGCTCATGGTGTCTCGACCAGGTTTGTATGGCGGCGCCGGTCAACAACGCAGCGATAACCAATGCGATCGTAAGCTCGACAAGCGTGAATGCGGCATAGCGATACTTCATCGTAGGCCCTCCTCGATCAGCTCACGCCAGTTCAGGCGGCCGAGCATGAAGGTTTGCGAATGGGGGGCGGTTGCGTCGTGCTGGTCGCTTGTGGTGTAGACGCGTTGTGTCACCGTGCCACTGGGTCGAATGGTGGGCAGTGCAGCTTCGGTGGTGGTCTGAGGCGTGGATGTATGGCGCGGCACTCGGGGGCGGAAGACTGTTTGCAGCACGACACTGACCGCGGGGTCGGCGCCAAATCCTGCTGCCGTGATGCGATACAACCAAAGCGGTGGCGTGTCATCGCTATGCCGAGTTTGGCCGTGCCATCGATCGGGAATCGGCTCAATGACGTACCGCGCAGTGCGGCCAGCAGTGCGCAGGGTGCCTGGGAGGCGTGCGTCGATCTCTACGGCGAGGGTGGTTGCATCGAGCAGTCGCGCCAACATCCAGAGCGATTGGTCGGGTTGCGGCTGACATAGCCCGAGCGAGACGTCGCTGCCGCACGCTCCCATGAGGAAGCCTCGTCGCGAACCCGGTTCCAGGGCGGCGATACGTTCCCGGGGCAAGGCCGCCATACATTCGAGGTTCGTGGGCGTTTCGGTGGCGACGGACAGTTCGCACTCCGCCGCATTCAGCGCCATTTCGGCGCCGTATTTGGCCAAGGCACGATCGGCCGTGAGAGACGTGCGGTGTCGTTGATCCAACACCAGATGGAAGGTCGCCGTGGTCAGTAGGCCGAGCAACACCACCGCAGGCATCACGACCATCATCGAGAAACCACGCGCTTTGGCGCTAACGCTCAACATACGTCCACATCGCAGGCGAGTGGATTGCGCAAGCGTACCGTTGCCGTGAAAACGGCACGACGGCGTTGGGGTTCGGTTGGCGTGAAGTGCAAGTCCTGTGCGTCGGCGCCTTCAACTCGCTTGAGGTCGGGAAATAGCGCGAGTGTGGACGTGGCCTTGTTGGCTGACCTGGGCGTGTTGTATTCGCCGCGAACGACCAGCGCGATGTGCACGGCTTGAACCTGGCGCCATTGCTCGGTAGTGAGCGACCGCGCGGACAGTGTCGTGCTCGAGGTGCCGCCGGGGGAGCGAACCACATACAGAAGCTGCATTGTTTCGACGCCGCGGACCATGCTATTAGATGTCCAACGGCCCCCCACAGTCTGACCGGCTTGATGCCTTCGCGAGCGGCACATGAGCTGCGGTTCTTGATCCGTCGATCGGGCGAGATAAAGCAGCATGTATCCCGCGCGCTGGTCGTCGCCGCCGTTTTGAACCGGCTCAGCGACCCCGTAGCCGGAGCAATCGATGATGCTGTCGTCAGCTCGCTGCGGGTTGGCATGCATGCTGCGGCCAGCAAAGCGGACCAGCACGGCATCGCTGTTTCGGATGCCACTGCCGTTGCAGCCAAGGACTTCCGTTTCGGGAGGGGTGCAACTGTCCGCACCTTGAATCGATAGCGTCGCCTTCGCGTCTGGCCATCGGCGCTCTGGCGATGCTGCTGGCGTATCGGTTGCCCACCCTGCATGCTGCAGTGCCATTGTCAGCAATTCCAGCGCTTGCGTGCCGCGGCTTTCGATCAGGGCATCGTCGGCAACGCGCTGATAGCTTGCACGGGCCAGGAGTGTCAGTTGCAGCGCGATGCCAAGCACGATCAGCCCGACCAGCGTGCCGATCAGCAACTCCGCAAGCGTCGCGCCCCGCCGAGCATGAGAGAGCCGGCACATGTCAGTGCACGTTTGCGGATTCGGCCTGGTTGTTTTGCGTTCGGACGTTGGTCGATAGCTGTCGCAGGCTTTGGCTGGTGATCTCCATCCGTTCAAGTGCGGTCAAGGTGCCCGCCGCACATAGGGACAATACGGCAAGTGCGACAAGGGATTCGAGCAAGATGGCGCCGTGTTGGCGCTTGACGTGATGGCAGGCAGGCATGAGTCGACGGACACTTGGAAAGTCGCTCAAGTTAGTGTGAATTTGGCCGTATAACTGTCATATCTGGTCAATACCCTCCCCGGGAGTCGGGCGCGCGGCGTCCATGTTGCGACGGATCGTTGGTTTTTCACCAACACTGACCTTCCCGAATCTCGCGGTTGAAGGAGGGGGTTGTTGACACTTTTTGACTAATTCCCCACTATTCCGGGGATGCAATCTGCCTGGGCTTTTTTGTCGCGCAGATGATCACGTTCACGGGGGTCGGACGTGAGCCATCGTAGAAGAACTCAAATTAGTTCCAAATTGGCAGCGCGCGAAC
The DNA here is from genome assembly GCF_016466415.2 of Ralstonia pickettii. Taxonomy (NCBI): domain Bacteria; kingdom Pseudomonadati; phylum Pseudomonadota; class Betaproteobacteria; order Burkholderiales; family Burkholderiaceae; genus Ralstonia; species Ralstonia pickettii. Next base: position 692,861 of record NZ_CP066771.1, read on the forward strand.
TCGATTGCGTCGTGACTGCCGCATAAAACAATAGTCGGGGGTTCGAGTCATGCTTAACGGGATCTCGCCCATTGGGCGATGTGGGTTTCTAGCCAGTCGTTTTTTGCACTGATATGGCGGCAGCGGTCCGCAATCACCTTACCGCGCATCAACTTCAATCGTCACGCAACCGTTGGTCTGGGTACCAGGGAGAATGGCGTGGCGAAGCTGTCGGCGTTCGCGCCGACAAAGTGTCGTGTCACAGCCAAATTGATACAGATATGTCGCACCCGAATGGGCGAAGCGGCGTGCGGGGGCGCGCCGATTGCATTCGCTCGAAACGCATTCAGGGCGTCTCGCTGGTTGAGTTGATGGTGACGTTGGCGATCGTGGCGGTTCTGGCGGTAATAGCGACACCATCGTATGTCGGGCTTACACAGCGGACGCGGTTGCAGGCCGAAGCCAATTCTTTGGTCAACGATCTGCAATTTGCTCGTAGTGAGGCGATCAAGCGCGGACAGCCGGTTAGTCTTTGTCCATCGTCCAACGGTACCGCATGCAATACGACCAACACGAGTAATTGGGAAGCCGGCTGGATCGTCTTCAATGACATCAATGGCTCGGGTACGACAGATTCCACCAGCGATGTACCGCTGCGCGTGCGTGGCCCCCTTCCGAGCGGCGATACGTTCAGGCCCAGTCCCGCGGCTTCTGCGGTGACGTATAACCGCGATGGGTTCGCGACCAATTTGATCAATGGCACCGTCACGATGACGTTACATACCGCGGCGCCAGTCAATGACAGTGCAACGCGGTGCGTTGCGATCAACATGGTCGGCCGGCAAATCGTACAGACGAAGGGGACCGGCGCATGCAACTGATTATGCGGCGCCGTGCTGCGGCTGGATTCTCGCTGATCGAGGCGCTGATCACCATGGTGGTGGTTGGCGTGGGTCTGCTGGGTTTGGCAAAAATTCAGGCGGCAGCAGTGGGCAATACGCAGATCTCGCGCATACGTTCGCTGGTTGCGCTGCAGACCGAAAGCCTAGCAGCCGCCATGCACGGAAATAGCGCTTTCTGGGCTGCGGGAGGCACCGCTCCCGCAACGTTTAGCGTGACGGGCACGACTATCACAGACAGCTCGAATGTGTTGAATCAGACACTGACCGCCGGCGCGTGCCTTTCTGGGAAGTCCTGTACGCCGGCTCAATTGGCTGCATACGATGTTCAGCAATGGGCCAGCACGATGAACGCGAACTTCCCGGGCTATTCCGCTACCGTCAATTGCACAACGGCAACGGGTGTGCCGGTGAGCTGCAACATCACGGTGAGCTGGAATGAAAAGTACGTCGCGATCAACAGCACAACGTCAGCGTCCGGGGTGGTCACGGCGTCCACCCAGAGCTTTACGGTTTACGTCCAGCCATGAGCGCCAATTCGATGACGCACCGGATGCAATCGGCACGCAGCCAAGGCGGTACGAGCCTAGTCGAGATACTGATCGCTATGGTGATTGCGCTGTTCATCATGACTGGCGTGGTCGTTGTATTCGTGAACATGCAGAAGAGCTTCACGAGCCAGGATCAGCTTGCGCAGTTGCAAGACAATGAGCGACTGGCGCTGACCATCTTGACCAATGTTGTACAGCAGGCGGGGTATTTCCCCAACCCGACAGTCAACACGGCCCTATCGGCATTCCCGGCGAATGGCTCGCTGGCTGCCGGCCAGGTGATTTCCGGTACTTCGGGTGCCACCGCAGGTACGGATACGGTAACAACTCGGTTTGCGACTGCCAGTGGGGACGGCACCATGAACTGTCTGGGCCAGACAAACACGACCGGCGCTCAGCAGGTCTACATCAACACATTGTCTGTCAATGCCAATAACGAACTGCAATGCGCGATGACGCTTATCTCCAGCGGTGTAACTACCACGGTACCGCTGGTGAGTGGCGTCACCAGATTGAGCGTGCTGTATGGCACTGATACCAACAGCAACGGCTATGACGACTCTTATCTGACCGCCGCGCAGGTGGCGGCGTCGGGTTATTGGTCGCAAGTCCATACCGTTCAGGTCACGCTCACCTTTACGACACAGTTTGGTAACCAAGTTGGGCAGGCGCAGAGCACAACGTGGGTGCAGAACATCGGCCTGAAGAATCAGTCATGAGCATCACCATGCGTTTTTCCAAGCTGCCAAATCGCGCTGACCGTGGGTACACCCTCGTTGTTGGATTGCTTCTGCTGGTTGTTCTCACGCTGTTTGCTATTGGCATGTTCCGTAGCTTTGGCTTGCAAGAGAAGATTGCGGCCAACACGCGAGATAAGCAGCGTGCGCTTGAGGCTGCACAGAGCGCCCTTCAGTACGGCGAATGGTGGCTGGGGCAGGGCAACGGCTCGCCCGGCATCGCGTGCTCAGGTGTAAACAATGGCAACACGCTCGCAAATATGCGGGTGTGCAACACCGCTCTGGCGACCCCCTCTACTTTGCCGTGGGGCGTTGGGTCAACCTATCTGCCGCCTTCCATGACGGCGAACGGCGGTGGGGGCATGGCCGGTGCGAGCTCTCCAGCGGGGGATATCAACTACGCAGGTGTCCCAGGCTTATACATCAACTACATGGGTATGAGCCCGAACGGGCTTGCTCAGCTTTTCCAAGTCACCGCCTATGGTTTTGGCGGTGATGCAACGACAGCAGCAGTGGTGCAGAGCACCTATCGCATTAGTTCTGGCGCCAAAGATCTGGGGCAACAGTGATGAAAACAATTCAACGGGTGGGTTTGCTGGCAACCGCTGCGCTACTGCCAGGTGTTGCCAGGGCGCAGTTGGTGATCAGCGACACGCTGACGGGTGCCTCGTCTTCATATAACTGGAAGGCCCTCAATGGTGCTTGCCTGACCGCGGGCAATGGCAGCGGCACAATTCCGGCGTGTTCGGGGCTCAGCTACTACAGTGGTACGACCCTGGTGGGGGGCGTCACTGGTACGCTTCCCGATGCGGTGGGCTCGGGGGCTCTGCGTCTGACCAATGGTGATACAACCACGGGTAGCAACGGCAATAACCAGACGGGCGCTGTCGTTTCCAACTTCACCTTCCCGACCAATCAGGGCATACAGGTAACGTTCACGACGGTGACGTACGGTGGTAATGCCTATAAGAATGCCGCTGGCCAAGCGTCCGGCGCTGACGGCATCAGTTTCTTCTTGGCCGACGGAAAGTACCCGGCTACGGTCGGGGCGCTGGGGGGCAGTCTGGGTTACAGCTGTTCTAACGGCAACCCTACGTACGATGGCGTGCAGGGTGGTTATATCGGCCTCGGTATCGATGAGTTCGGAAACTTCTCGAACGCCGGCGACAACACCAGCTCCGGAGCCAGCGGTGGCGCAATTCCCGGTCGCATTAGCTTGCGCGGTGCGGGCAACACCAACTGGGCGAACTTGTCCACTAAGTACGCGAAGTATTATCCGTCGGCCTTGAGCACGACGCAGATGAACGCTGTGCAGAGCACGTGTGCAGCAGGCTATCTATACAACTTTAGCGGTACGGGGCAGCAGGACGCGAACGGTTACTACATCGACGACGGCAGCCAGACGACCGAGCAGATTCCATATAACTACAACTATCTTGGCGGCGATACGTTAAGTAGTACCGTCAAGCTCTATAGCCAGGAAGCTGCTGGAAAGAATTCGGCAGGTGGCAGCAAGGCGGTTCGGGGGAACGCGACCCCCATCACCTACGCACTTAGTATCACACAAGACGGTCTGCTGAGCCTCTCATATAGCGTGAATGGCGGCACAGCGCAGCCTGTGATCACAAACCAAAGTATCACCGCGTCGAACGGGCCGCTGCCTGCGTCATTCCGCTTTGGTTTCTCAGCCGGTACCGGCGGTGGCAGCAACGTGCACGAAATCACCTGCTTCAAGGCGGCTCCGGTGGGGCAAGCCAACAGTTCAGCAGGTACCAACGTGCAGCAGTCGGCTCGCGTGGAAGCCGGGACGCAGGTGTATCTCGCCTACTATCATCCGACCAACTGGTGGGGGGAGTTGACCGCGCAGAACCTGGTGATGGACCCGACCACGGGCATTGTCTCCATCGCAACCAATGCCAACTGGAATGCCAGTTGCACCTTGACCGGCGGGGCATGCCCGGCCATCAGTTCTACGTCCACTGTGACAGCGCAAGCCCCTTCAGCGCGAAGCATTTTGACGTGGAATGGCACCAGCGGCATTCCGTTCCAGTGGTCGAACCTCACATCAGCGCAGAAGAATGTCTTGGACAGTAGTTCCGCGAGCAGCACCAGCAGCCCGCGTCAACTCTATCTGCGTGGAGATCGCAGCAAAGAGGTCGCCAGTGGCGGCGCCTTCCGCACCCGTACTGGCGTGATGGGCGACATCATGAACTCCAGCCCGACCTGGGTCGGAGCGCCATCGGCACCGTATACCGGACCTTGGGTGGATTCTCTTTATTCCTCGGCAACTCCGTCCGAGCCTGCCGGTAGCTATGCCCTCTTCAAGACCAATAATGCACAGCGGGCGAACGTTGTGTACGTTGGCGCAAATGACGGCATGCTGCATGGTTTCCGTGCAGGTGGTTACGATGCCAATGGCAATTTCACTACGGCGACGACGCCGAACGACGGGAAGGAAGTTCTTGCCTACATGCCGGCAGCGGCCCTGAACACCATCTACAACACCAACGGCAAACTGGATTTCAGCTCCCCTTCGTATGCGCACAATCTGTATGTGGATGCGACTCCCGGGACAGGCGAGCTCTACTACAAAAATGCCTGGCATACGTGGCTGGTCGGTGGGCTGGGTGGTGGTGGCAACGCCTCCGGCGCGATTGCGGACAACACGAGCGTAGGCACGGGCGCTCTTTATGCCCTCGATATCACTAATCCCGCCAACTTCAGTGAGGGCAACGCCAGCTCGCTAGTTATCGGCGAATGGTCGTCCGCCAATCTCAAGTGCACCAACGTCGCCGGTTGTGCCAGCTATCTTGGTAACACCTACGGTACCCCAGTGATCCGCCGTCTTCACAATGGCAATTGGGCGGTGCTATTCGGAAATGGACTGAATAGCTCAAGCGGTGGTGCAGGTCTGTACATCATGCTGGTGGCAAGCGATGGAACCACATCCTTCTACTACCTCGACACGGGCTACGGCCCGAGCAAGGATCCTCTGAAAGCCAACAATAAGAACGGTATCGCCTATGTAACGCCAGCGGATCTTGATGGCGATCACATTACCGACTATGTGTACGCAGGCGATGCGTTCGGCAACGTCTGGCGTTTCGATCTGACGTCGCAGAATCCAGCATCCTGGAGCGTTTCCAGCGCGCCAATGTTCTCAACGCCGGCTGGTCAACCGATCACCAGCAAGGTGGCGGTTGCAGCCATCCCGGGTAGCGGCACAGGAGCGCCGCGTGTGCTCGTCAGCTTCGGCACCGGTCAGGCGTTCCCCGTAACGCAGACCAGCGCAGCCGCCTATTCCAGCAACACTGCACAGTCCCTGTATGGTGTCTGGGACTGGAACATGAACGCTTGGAACGCGATCGCACCGGCGGCTGCGGTCTATGCAACCCTGACCGGCCCGCAGACGGTGACTGCGTCGACCCTGCAGACGCAGAGCATTACCAACACGTCCGTCAGTTCGGGCACGATGCCGTCCTACCGGACTGTGAGCAACAACAAGGTGTGTTGGGTGGGTTCGACAGCGTGTGGCACTAGCAGTACTGCCAATACCCAGTTCGGCTGGAAGCTCGCGCTGCCCAGCACCACCACGGGCTCTGGTTCGAGTGCGGTTACCAACTATGAACAGGTGGTCTATAACCCAACGCTCGCCTATGGCATGTTCATTGTCAACACGACGGTGCCTGGCACGCAACAGGTTTTGTCCTGTACCTCGACGCCTGCGTCTGGCTACACCATGGCCATCTCTGTCGCATCGGGTGGGGCGGGCACCGCGTCGTTCTTCGGTGACAACAACAATAACTTCCCGACACTCAACGGCGGCATTGTCAGCGGTATCGGTTTGAGTGGTACCGGCACACCGTCTATCGTGACCGCCAACAAGCTGCCGTATCTGGTGCAGCAGACAGTGAACGGCACGGGTACGGTCAACCAGATCAACCCGAGCGCCGCCGGTGTTGGCTCGCGCATGACTTGGACCAAGCTGCGCTGATCATGAGTCGAAATACAACTTCTACCCTGTCACGTGGCGAAAGCGGTTTCTCGTTGATGGAGCTGATGATCACGGTAGCGATCATCGCCATCCTGGCCCGCATCGCCTATCCGTCGTACCAGCAATACATCCTCAAATCGCACCGGGCAGATGCGAAGACCGCACTGCTGGATTTGGCAGTGCGCCAAGAGCGGTTTTTTACACTGCAGAATAACTATGCAGCGTCGCCCGCTTCGCTGGGCTATGCGGCGGCGAGCTTTCCGTTCGCCATTCAGTCTGGCACGCAGTCGTACTATCAGCTGAATGTTGCAGTAACGGGCACGGCCGGCGCGAGTGGTGCTGCAGCGCCTGGCTATTCCGCTTCCGCTGTGCCGGTCAGTCCGCAGACGGCCGATGCGTGTGGGACATACACCATCAACCAACTCGGCGTACAAAGCAACGCAAACATGGCTGCGGGTACCACGTCAGCGCAGTGTTGGTAACAGGAAACAAGAAAGGGCCCGTCGGGGCCCTTTTTCACTTCCGCACATTCGTCGCCGCAACCTCATCCAGCACGTCCCGAAACTCAGCCAGATCCTCAAAACTCCGATACACCGACGCAAACCGGATGTACCCGATCTTGTCCAGCCGCTTGAGTTCGCGCATCACCAGCTCGCCCACGCGATCGCTGCCGATTTCCTTCTCGCCGTGGCTGAGGAGTTTTTCTTCGATGCGGGCGATGGCCTCGTCGATGGCCTCGGCGGAAACGGGGCGCTTGCGCAGCGCCAGGCGCATGGAATCCTTGACCTTGTTGCGGTCGTAGTCGACACGGCTGCCGTTCTTTTTGACGACGGCGGGGAAGAACAGCTCGATGCGTTCGTAGGTGGTGAAGCGGCGGTCGCAGGATTCGCAACGACGGCGGCGGCGCACGGTGTCGCCTTCTTCCGACATGCGGGTATCAATGACCTGGGTGGCCGCGTGGCCGCAAAAGGGGCATTTCATGCCGGTGGTCTCCTCGGCAACCTCAAAGAACGCACTGCGCTAAAAGAACAACGCCGCGATGGCCCCTCATTCAATTCGGGGCGCATCGCGGCAGGGTACTACGTGGCCGGAAGATCCGGCCATCGGCGGATGCCTCAGCCGTAGACCGGGAACTGCTTGGTCAGCTCAGCCACCTTGGCGCGCACGGCGGCGATGTTGGCCTCGTCGTGCGGGTTGTCCAGCACATCGGCGATCAGGTGGGCGACCTTCACGGCCTCGGCTTCCTTGAAGCCACGCGTGGTCATGGCGGGCGAACCCAGGCGCACGCCCGACGTCACGAACGGCTTTTCCGGGTCATTCGGAATGGCGTTCTTGTTGACCGTGATGTGTGCATCACCCAGTACCTTTTCGGCTTCCTTGCCGGTGATCTTCTTGGCGCGCAGGTCGACCAGCATCACGTGGCTTTCGGTGCGGCCGGAGACGATACGCAGGCCGCGGGCCATCAGCGTTTCGGCCATGGCTGCCGCGTTCTTCACCACCTGTTGCTGGTAAGCCTTGAACTCGGGCGACAGTGCTTCCTTGAACGCCACCGCCTTGCCGGCAATCACGTGCATTAGCGGGCCGCCCTGGATACCCGGGAAGATCGCCGAGTTGATGGCCTTCTCGTGTTCGGCCTTCATCAGGATCACGCCGCCGCGCGGGCCGCGCAGGCTCTTGTGCGTGGTGGTCGTTACAAAGTCAGCGTGCGGCACCGGGTTCGGGTACACACCGGCGGCGATCAGGCCGGCGTAGTGGGCCATGTCCACCATAAAGTACGCACCAATCGACTTGGCGATCTTGCCGATGCGTTCGAAATCGATGCGCAGCGCAAATGCCGATGCGCCGGCAATGATCAGCTTCGGCTTCTTCTCCTGTGCCAGGGCTTCCAGCGCGTCGTAATCGATGTCTTCCTGAGCGTTCAGGCCGTAGCTGACCACGTTGAACCACTTGCCGCTCATGTTGAGCGCCATGCCGTGCGTCAGATGGCCGCCTTCAGCCAGGCTCATGCCCATGATCGTGTCACCCGGCTTGAGCACGGCGAAGAACACGCCCTGGTTGGCCTGCGAGCCCGAGTTCGGCTGCACGTTGGCGGCTTCGGCCCCAAAGAGCTGCTTCACGCGGTCGATGGCGAGCTGTTCCACCACGTCCACGTATTCGCAACCGCCGTAGTAACGCTTGCCGGGGTAGCCCTCGGCGTACTTGTTGGTCAGTTGCGAGCCCTGCGCGGCCATCACGGCCGGGGAGGTGTAGTTCTCGGAGGCAATCAACTCGATGTGGTCTTCCTGACGCTGATTTTCCTTCTGGATGGCGGCAAAGATTTCGGGATCGATCTGGTCGATCGTATAGCGGCTGCGTTCGAACATGGCGAGTGTCTGGTCTGAAACGAAACGGAAATGGCGGAGATCGGGCGAGGCGTGGGGAAACATGCGCGCGGCTTGAACGACTGCGCTCGGCGTTGGCCGATTGCAGAGGTGTCCGAGTCACCCTGTGCTTCCCATTCGCTGCCCAGGCGAGCGGCAGGCGCCATTGTGCATGACGCCAGAAACCTTGCGCTTCCTCGTGGTCGCTGCCCACATGTCGAAGCCGCTCAAAGCAGCTTCAGGATTCGCCAGTCGCGCAAGGTGGAATGGTTGCTCGCGAGTGTACGACAGCGCCATGGCCGCCGCAAGAAGCGGGCGCGCAGACACGCACATTGCGGTGCAATAGGGCACAAGGCTTCAGGTAAACTCTGATCTTTCGCAATTTCAGGTCCGGAGACACTTCCATGATCGTATTCGTGACCGGCGCAACGGCCGGGTTCGGCGCGGCCATCGCGCGGCGTTTCGTGCGAGAAGGCCATCGTGTGATTGCGGCAGGCCGCCGCCAGGACCGCCTCGACGCGCTCAAGGCCGAATTGGGCGACGCCGTGCTGCCGTTCGTGCTGGACGTGCTGGATGCCGACGCCGTTGCGACCTTGCCGGGCTCCCTGCCCGAGGGTTGGCGCGAAGTCGATGTCCTGGTGAACAACGCCGGCCTGGCACTGGGCCTGGAACCCGCCCAGCGTGCCGACCTGACCGATTGGGACCGCATGATCGGCACCAACTGCTCCGGGCTCGTGCATATGACGCGTGCGCTACTTCCCGCCATGGTGGAGCGCAATCGTGGTCACATCATCAACATTGGCTCGATCGCGGGGACGTATCCGTATCCGGGCGGCAACGTGTATGGCGCCACCAAGGCGTTCGTCCGCCAGTTTTCGTTGAACTTGCGGGCAGACCTGACCGGCACGCGCGTACGCGTATCGAACGTCGAGCCAGGGCTGTGCTCCGGCACGGAGTTTTCCAACGTGCGTTTCAAGGGCGACGATGCCCGTGTGGAGAAGGTTTACGAAGGCACGGAAGCCCTCACCGCCGACGACATCGCCGAAGCGGTCTACTGGATGGCGGCGCTGCCGGCGCACTTCAATGTCAACGCGATGGAGCTGATGCCCGTTTGCCAGTCATTCTCGGCCACCAGCGTGACGCGAGGCATGGCCTGAATTCGAGCGCAAGGTCTCGGCCAGTCGGTGGATGTCTGGCCGTCATTTGCGTCTTGGTAAAATTACCCAATGTCTTCTTTTGACTGGAACCTGCGCGTGTATTGGGAAGATACCGACGCAGGCGGCGTCGTGTTTTACGCCAACTATTTGAAATTTTTCGAGCGCGCCCGCACCGAGTGGCTGCGCGCGCTTGGGGTCGATCAGCAGGTGCTGGCCGACACGACCGGAGCCATTTTCGTGGTGCGCAGCACTGCCGTGGATTACCGCGCGCCGGCACGCCTGGACGACCTGCTTCAGATCCGTTCGCGTATGGAACGGGTCGGCCCCGCGTCGGTCCAATTCGCCCAAGAAGGCTGGCGCGGCGACGTTTTGCTCGCATCAGGCACGATTCGTGTTGGATGTGTCGACCGGCTCACTTTCCGGCCGACCCCGATTCCCGCTCCCGTACTCGCAACCATCAAAGCCGCCGCATGAATCCCGTCGAGGTCACACAAGATCTGTCGATCGTCTCGCTGGTGCTGCATGCCAGCCTCCTGGTCCAATTCGTCATGGGCCTCTTGCTGGTGATGTCGCTGTTCTCATGGACGTACATCTTCCGCAAAGCCTTTGCACTACGCGCAGCGCGCAGCCAGACCGAATCGTTCGAGCGCGATTTCTGGGCCGGCGGCGACTTGCAGGCGCTGTATCAGAGCGCTGCCAACAACCGCCACACCACCGGCGCGCTGGAACGTATCTTCGAAGCCGGCATGCGCGAATACCTGAAGGCGCGTGAGCTGCAGCGCGGCGGCGGCGATCCGAGCGCCATTCTCGATGCTTCGCGCCGTGCCATGCGCGCCGCCTACCAGCGCGAGATGGACTCGCTGGAGTCCCACCTGCCGTTCCTCGCGTCGGTCGGCTCGGTCAGTCCGTATATCGGCCTGTTCGGCACGGTCTGGGGGATCATGAACGCCTTCCGCGGCCTGTCCAACGTACAACAGGCGACCCTCTCGGCCGTAGCGCCCGGTATTGCCGAAGCGCTGGTCGCCACGGCCATCGGTCTGTTTGCGGCCATTCCGGCGGTGATCGCCTACAACCGCTATGCCACCGAGATCGACCGCCTGGCCAACCGCTTCGAGAGCTTCATGGAAGAGTTCTCGAACATCCTCCAGCGCCAGACGCGCTAAGGAGTCGCGCTCATGGCTACCATCCAGCGAACGCGCCGCGCCCGACGGGCCAAGGCCGACATCAACGTCGTTCCGTACATCGACGTGATGCTGGTGCTGCTGGTCATCTTCATGGTGGCGGCGCCCGTGGTGAACCCGGGCGTGGTCAATCTGCCATCGGTGGCAAACGCGACGCCGCAGCAGACGCAGCCGCCCATTGTGGTGACCATCAAGAGCGACGGCACGATCCTTGCTCGCATCAAGACCGGTTCCGGCGCCACCGAGCAGAAGCTCGCCAACAACAACGAGCTGCGCGCATTCGTGAAGCAGCGCACCGACGAAAACCCCGACCAGCCCGTCGTGATTGCCGCCGACAAGTCGGTCCAGTACGACCGCGTGCTGACCGTGATGAGCGTGCTCAAGGGCGATGGCGTGAAGCGCGTCGGCCTGATGGTGAAATCGTCATGAGCACGCTGAAGAATCCGGGCGAGGCAACCTGAACGTCATGGCTACGACGTCGTTGCACCGTTACGAGCCTGTTCGCGAGCGCGGCACGCTGCGCGCGTTCGGGCTGGCGGTCCTGACACACGTTCTGCTGATCATCTTTCTGTACTTTGGCGTGCAGTGGCAGAGCAGTACCCCGCGCGGCGAGGAGGCTGAACTGTGGGACGAGGCGGCGGTTCAGCAGGCCGTGCAGCAGGCCGCGCCGGTGCCCGAGGTCAAGCCCGAACCGGTGATCAAGGCGCCGCCGGCCAAGGTGGAAGAGGAAGCGGATATCGCGCTGGAGCAGCAAAAGCGCAAGCGCGAACAGGAGGCTGCTGCCGCCCGTGAGGCCGAACTCGCTCGCCGCGCCGCAGAAGAACGGGCAGAAGCCCAGCGTCAAGCCCGTCTGAAGGAAGAGCAACAGGCGCGTCAGGCGGAACTCCAACGGAAGGCCCTGGCCGAACAGCGGGCCAAGGAAAAGGCCGCTGAGAAGGCTGCCGCGGACGCAGCGCAGGCCCGCAAGAATGCACAGCTTCAAGCCCAGGCCGAAGCGAAGGCGAAGGCGGAAGCCGAGGCGAAGCAGAAGGAATTGAAGGCCAAGGCCGCCGCAGAAGCCAAGGCCAAGGCCGATGCCGAGCGTAAGGCAAGTGAATCGCGCGCCAACGCACAACGCCAGGCGCAGCTGGAACGGCTGCGTGCGATGGCCGGTGCGGGTGCGACGGGCACGGTGGCGGGTTCCGGTGGCGGTGTCGGCAATGCCCAGGGCACGGGCGGTACGGCGTCGGCCGGATACGCCGAGCGTGTGCGGGCCAAGGTCAAGCCGAACATCCTGTTCGATCCGTCGGCCGTCAATGGCAACCCGTCTGCCGTCGTGTCGGTGCAGATGGCGCCGGACGGTTCGATCCTGTCCAAGCGCCTGACGAAATCGAGTGGCAACGGCGCCTATGACGAAGCCGTGATGCGCGCAGTTGAGCGCTCCGACCCGCTGCCGCGCGATACCAACGGCAAAGCGCCGTCGAGCGTCATCCTGACGTTCCGGCCGAAGGAATAACGGGCTAGCGCCACTCAAGGCAGCGCTGGCCGGCGTACTCGGATTCCGGATTTGATAGTAGGGAAGATGAACATGATGCGAACGATGTGGATCCCGATGTTCCGACGTGCAGCGCAGGCGCTTCTGCTGAGCGCAGCGTGCGCGGGCGTGGCCCATGCCCAGCTCAACGTGGAGATCTCGGGTGTCGGCGCCAGCCAATACCCGATTGCAATCGCCAACTTCCAGGGCGAAGCACAGGCTCCGCAAAACCTCTCCGCGATTGTCCGGGCGGACCTGGCGCGCAGCGGTCGTTTCTCGAACGTCGATGTGGCCGGGGCAGTCGTGCCGGAAAGCCCGGCGCCTGACCTGGGTGCCTGGAAAACCAAGGGCGCCGCAGCCTTCGTGGGCGGCACCGTGACGCGCAACGGCGACCGCTACGAGATTCGTTTCCGCCTGTACGACACCGCCAAGGGCGAAAGCCTGGGCGGCCTGTCGCTTACGCGTGGCCCTGGCCAACTGCGCCTGGCCGCGCATGAAATTGCCGATTACATCTACCAGAAGCTGATTGGCGAGCGCGGTGTTTTTGCAACGCGTCTGTCGTACGTGTCCAAGGTTGGCCGTCGCTTCCAACTGCAGATATCTGACTCGGATGGCGCCAACCCGCAGATCGCGTTGACGAGCAATGAGCCGATCATCTCGCCGTCGTGGTCGCCGGATGGCACCAAAGTCGCGTATGTGTCGTTCGAGAGCAAGAAGCCGGTGGTGTACGTGCATGACCTGGTGGCAGGCCGCCGTACGGTGATCTCGAACCAGAAGGGCAACAACTCTGCGCCGGCCTGGTCGCCGGACGGCCGTCATGTGGCGGTGTCGCTCTCGCGCGATGGCAATACGCAAGTCTACCTGGTCAACGCCGATGGCTCGGGCCTGCGCCGCCTGAGCCGCAGCAGCGCGATCGATACCGAACCGTCGTTTTCGCCGGATGGCCGGTACATCTATTTCACCAGCGACCGCGGCGGTGCGCCGCAGATCTATCGCATGTCGGTTGACGGCGAAGAGGCGGGCGCTGCGCAACGCGTGACGTTCAAGGGCAACTACAACACGAGCCCGCGCGTGTCGCCGGACGGCAAGCTGCTGGCGTACATTTCGCGCGTGGGCGGTGCCTTCCGCCTGTACACGCAGGATTTGTCGAATGGCGATGTGAACGCGTTGACGGACACCTCTAACGATGAATCGCCGAGCTTTGCGGCCAACGGCAAGTTCATCCTGTATGCCACGCGCGTTGGCGGCAAATCGGTGTTGGCCGCTGTGTCCACCGATGGCCGCACGCGTCAGGTTCTTTCCCTCCAGGCCGGCGAAGTTCGTGAGCCGGCGTGGGGTCCTTTCATGCAATAACGAAGCTGTTCCACTAGGAGAAATCGGACATGTCGAAGTCCCAAACCATGATCAAACTCGCAGCCATTGCCGCGCTGCTGGCCCTGGGCGCTTGCAGCTCGGGCGTGAAGCTGGACGATACGGCCAAGAACGGTACGGGCGGTGCCGCCGGCACGGGTGCGGATGCCCGCACGGTGACCCCGGTGGACGTGGGCCGCGACGAACTGACCGACCCGAACAGCCCGCTGGCCAAGCGCAGCATCTACTTCGATTTCGACAGCTACTCGGTCAAGCCGGAGTACCAAGGCTTGCTGGGTCAGCACTCGCGCTACCTGCAATCGCACAATCAGCGCAAGGTCCTGATCCAGGGCAACACCGACGAGCGCGGCACCAGCGAATACAACCTCGCACTGGGCCAGAAGCGTGCCGAGGCCGTGCGTCGCGCCCTGTCGTCGATGGGCGTGCCTGACAGCCAGATGGAAGCCGTGAGCCTGGGCAAGGAAAAGCCGCAAGCGACCGGCCACGACGAAGACTCGTGGGCACAGAACCGCCGCGCCGACATCGTCTATTAATCGGTACGGTTTGAAGTGGAACGCGCCGGCTGCGAGGTTGCGGCCGGCGTTCTTACGTTGGCAATCACATGAATACGATGATGAAACAGCGCGCTTATGGGGCCATGCGTCGGGCCGTCCTGCTGGCGACGCTCGTCGCGGGTGGCGCCCTCACCATGGCCGGCCCGGCGGCAGCGGGGGTGTTTGACGACGATGAGGCGCGCCGCGCCATCATCGACATGCGCGACAAGTTCAACAACTTCCAGTCGACGGCTGCCCAGCGCATCGATCAGAACAGCAAGAACCTGATCGACGCGCAAAACCAGATCGAGACACTCAAATCGGAAGTGGCGCGCCTGCGCGGGCAGAACGAAGTCCTGCAGAACAGCGTCGATACGCTGACCAAGCAGCAAAAGGATTACTACGCCGACCTCGATGCGCGCCTGAAGAAGTTCGAGCCGCAGCAAGCCACGGTGGATGGCCGCGAAGGCATGGTCCAGCCGAACGAGAAGCCGGAATACGACGCTGCGCTCAAGGCGTTCCAGGGCGGGGACTTCAAGGGCGCAGGCAATCAGTTCTCGGCGTTCGTGAAGAAGTATCCCCAAAGCCCGTATCTGCCGCTCGCGCAGTTCTGGCTAGGCAACGCGCTCTATGCGCAGCGCGACTACAAGGGCTCGAGCTACGTGCTCGAGAACATGGCGCGCAGCAACCCGCAGCATCCGAAGGCGCCCGATGCGCTGCTGCAGGTGGCGACCAACCAGGGCGAGTCTGGCCAGAAGGCGGCCGCACGCAAGACGCTGGAATCGGTGGTCTCTCAGTATCCCGGCACCGAGCAGGCCAAGACGGCGCAAAGCCGTCTGAAGTCGATGCGCTGATCGGCAGGCCGCTCGGCATGTAAACAAACGCCCGCCCGTGGCTGCACCGGCGGGCGTTTTTTCATGGACCGCTGAATAGCGGGCATATGCCCGGTTGGGCGCGGGCAGGGCGGCGGCACGCTAAAATGCGGGCCTTCCCGATTTGCTTTGCAAGGCTTTACCCATGAAAAAACGCGCCATCGTCCTGCTCTCCGGCGGGCTGGACTCTGCCACCGTGCTCGCCATGGCCAATGCGGACGGTTTTGAGACTTACGCGCTGTCGATGCGCTACGGCCAGCGCCATTCGTCCGAGTTGGAAGCAGCCAAGAAAGTGGCGGCGGCGCTCGGCGCAGTGCGACATGAAATCGTCGATCTGGACTTGCGCAAGTTCGGGGGCTCCGCGTTGACGGACGATGCGCTCGACGTGCCGACTGACGGCGCGCAGACGGGTATCCCGATCACGTATGTGCCGGCGCGCAACACGATCATGCTGTCGCTGGCGCTTGGCTGGGCCGAGGCGGTCGGCGCACGCGACCTATTCTTTGGCGCGAATGCCGTGGACTACTCCGGCTATCCGGATTGCCGCCCCGAATACGTTGCCGCTTACGAAACGCTCGCCAACCTGGCGACAAAGGCCGGTGTGGAAGGCGAGCGCATCCGAGTGAACGCACCCATCATCGACATGACCAAGGCGGAAATCATCCAGGCCGGTGTGCGGCTGGGCGTGGACTACGGCCTGACCGTGTCGTGCTACAAGGCCGACGACGCCGGCCGCGCTTGCGGCGTGTGCGATTCGTGCCGCATCCGCAAGGCCGGCTTTGAAGCCGCGGGCGTGCCCGATCCCACCCGCTACGTCTGAGGCACCATGCCCGATATCGACCTCAACGTGTTGTCCCACACAGTGCTGTGGGGCACGTTTGTGCTGACGTTCGTGTTTGGCGCGATCCTTCAGCGCACGCACTTCTGCACGATGGGCGCGGTGTCCGATGTCGTCAACATCGGCGACTGGAATCGGCTGCGCATGTGGGCGCTGGCCATCGGCGTGGCCATGATCGGCACGGGATGCCTGAGCTGGCTTGGCCTGATCGATACGAGCAAGACGATCTACACGGCGAGCAAGCTGCTGTGGCTGTCGTCGCTGGTGGGCGGGCTGTTGTTCGGCTTCGGCATGGTGCTGGGCTCGGGGTGCGGCAGCAAGACGCTGGTGCGCATCGGCGGCGGCAATCTCAAGTCGGTCGTGGTGTTCGTGTTCCTGGGGCTTGCGGCGTACATGACGCTCAAGGGCGTGTTTGGCGTGGTGCGTGTGGCAACGGTGGACAGCGTAGCCGTTGCGTTGCCGACGTCGCAGGATCTGCCGAGCGTGCTGGGCCACGCGTTCTCCGGTGATGTGCGCATGCTGCGTCTGGTGCTGGCGCTGGGGATCGGCGGGGCGCTGTCGCTGTGGGCGCTGCTGGGGCGCGATTTCCGCACGGGCGACAACCTGCTGGGCGGCATCGGCGTCGGGCTCATCATCGTCGGCATGTGGTACGTATCGGGGCATCTCGGTTACGTGCAGGAAGATCCGAACACGCTGCAGGAAGCGTTTGTGGCGACCAACAGCGGGCGCATGGAAGCGCTGAGCTTCGTGGCTCCGGTGTCGTACACGCTGGAGTGGCTGATGTTCTTCAGTGATACATCGAAGGTACTGACGGTCGGCATTGTGAGCGTGCTTGGCGTGATTGCAGGATCGGCAGCGGTGGCGCTGGCCACGCGCACGTTCCGCTGGGAGGGCTTTGCCAATGCCGAGGACACGGGCAACCACATCATTGGCGGCATCCTGATGGGCATTGGGGGCGTTACGGCGCTGGGTTGCACGATCGGGCAGGGGCTGTCGGGCGTGTCGACGCTGGCGATCGGTTCGTTCATCGCGCTGGCCGGCATCGTGATCGGTGCGGTGCTGGCGTTCCGCTACCAGATGTGGCGAATGGAGCAGCTCGTTTGATCTGGTGAGCGTTGACAGAATCGCAGATATCTTCCTATAATCGCGGTCTTTGGGGTCTTTAGCTCAGTCGGTAGAGCAGTAGACTTTTAATCTATTGGTCGCGGGTTCGAATCCCGCAGGACCCACCAAATACCATAAGGCTCGGCAGGAAACTGTCGGGCCTTTTGCGTTTCTCGGGGTTATGCCAGGGTTAGGCCACGGCGAATTGGTCTCCGCTCGAATGCTGCTGCGGTCACACTGTGCCTGGTCAGCCGCCTCCCTAAACACCCTTCGGATCGGAGGGGGGGAGGGGGAAAACTTCGCTGTCGACGGACTACTCTTGAGACCTTCCCAAAATTTTTTCAAATTTGGCAGCGTGTAGTTGCTCCAGTGCGCACGATGCTCAATATGCAGCCTCCGCTGCAGGCAGTCGACCG
This sequence comes from Ralstonia pickettii, assembly GCF_016466415.2. Lineage (NCBI taxonomy): Bacteria > Pseudomonadati > Pseudomonadota > Betaproteobacteria > Burkholderiales > Burkholderiaceae > Ralstonia > Ralstonia pickettii. The sequence continues at coordinate 710,366 of NZ_CP066771.1, forward strand.
CCGCCTCGATCTCGACGTCCACACCAGACAGCCTTTCCACTTTCTACATCGTCGCCAGCTGACGTCGGAAGCCGTCCCTTGTGGCTGTCCGCAAGCAGGAACCCTATGATGCTGTCATCGAAGCCGGCGCTCGCACAGTGATCGGCCAATCGAAACGCAGCGAAGGCAGCAGTGGTGACCGTGTGGCGGGCAGCCCACGCTGCACGTTATTGAATGCGCTGCCAGGAGAAATGGAGGGCCCGGACTGTGTTGACTTTGCATGAGGCGATAGTCGAAGTGCTCTCGAACTCCGCCGAGGCGATGACGGCACGTGTGATTGCCGCGAAGGTTAACTGCCTTGGCCTGTACTCGCGCCTCGATGGCCTACCGGTGCCCCCAAATCAGATCAGTGCTCGCGTGAACAAGTATCCACACCTTTTTACGCGCAAAAATGGCCTGATTGGTCTGCAACACAGATCGCCGGCGAACTTGGCGCTCGCGCGGCAGCGAAATCAACTTCCCAATACGCTTGCGTCCGCTGGGTTCATCTGCGAGGAGGGCGACTCACGGGCGTTGGCGCCGATCGCTGGCCTGCCCTTTCATGACGTGGGTATCGTAGGCGACCTTCTTGCAACCGGATTGCCTCGGTATGACTGGCTGGATCGGTGCGGGGTCTATGCGCTGATTCTTCCGCCGGAGTGCGAGGTTTCCTTCTTGGACTCGACCCATTCACGCAAAGCTGGCAATGTCCTCTCGCCGTGGGAGGAAGACCGGTTAAGCAGAAAGTGGGTTAATGGCACGCGAGTTATATACATCGGACTCGCGGGGGACCGCTCGCCGCGTTCGCTTCGCCAGCGGCTCAGGGACCTCCTAAACCACTGTGCCGGAAAGACATCGATCAACGGTCCCCACAAGGGCGGCGAAATTCTATGGCAATTGGCAAAGTACGAGTCGCTGTTGCTGCGCGCAATGCCCACGGATGGCCCGCCAGTGCCGCGCGACACCGAGCGCGCCCTGCTTGAGGCGTTCGTGAAGTTACATGGCACCCTTCCGTTCGCCAATCGCAAGGGATAGTTCGATCATCACTGCCCAATGCTGACGGCGACAAGAACACTAGCGCGGGTTGCAGGATGGGCTGCTGGCAATCAATGTCAGATTTGGATAGGCGGTGAGCTTCTTGCCCCATCAGTCGAGTGCTGGATAGTCCCTTGCTGGTTTGTACTTCCGAGCCGCTCCAGCGTGCAAATAACGTCGTCGGCTAGGTCGACGCGCGCGATGGCTGCGCTGGGTCCAACCTGCCAGCCTACCTTGCCGTCCGTAAACGCGACGGGGATAGCAATACCAAAGTCACCTTCAATTTTCCGCCGGCTGGTTGGCTTTTCCTTTGCCATTGGCATGCGCACACGCGCGAGAGCATCTCGCATCGAATGAACTAGCACCCGATGGTCGGAGCCTTCAGGCAGGTTGTCGCGCGCTTCCTCTGCCCAACGCCGGGCAAACTCGTACATGCCCATCACCCACAACTCAGAAAGGGTGAGAAGCCGCGCCACCTGGACAGGGTCGGCATAGCGGGGATCGCTTGGACGCTCGTGGATTAGCGCTTCTTCAAGAAAAAGCTCTGCATCGATCGCTGCCAAGCCGTGGAGCTTTGAGAGCTGATCCGGCCGATTTCGCAGTGCGACATGAGATGGCGCTACCCACCGTTGCATGCGTGCCTTGAATTGCTTGACATGTTCTTGGGATAGGTCTGCGAGCATGCGTTCTCTCATCTTCAAGCGACATACGAAAATGCTTAGCTTGCCAGCTTGTGAAGGTAGTACAAGTCTGGTCGGGCATCCACGATCGCATCTAATGCCGCAAGATCGCGCGACTCTGGGTTCAGCCTCGCGTCGATGTTTTCTTCCTTAATAGGCACAGGGAATCGATCGTGGCCGGCCTCTGAAATCTCCGGGGGCGGATCGTCGGTGATGATGGCGAACGACAGCAGATCCTTTTCACCGGGTTTCGTCCAACGTGACCAGAGACAGGCAACGAGCATCGTCTGCGGCGGGTCGGACCGGAATTCAAGCACGCTGATCTTTCCGTCTGGTCTCCTCGGCGATCTGGTGCAGTTCGTCAAGCGACAACGCTGCAAAGCACTCACGAACGGGTTGTGACATATGCACACCGTTAAGGCTTCCGGGTTTGATGCCGCGAGCGCATCTGATTTGGCGATGCATCGCCAGCGGCTAACCTTTCGCGGTAGGCCTTTCGCTCCGCCAGCTCTTCTTGAAACCAGGTCTCGCCCGACAGTTCTTCATGGAGGGCAGCCACTGCAATTCCGAAAGCGTCAACTTCGCGACTGCTGAGGCCGGCGGATTCAGCCACCTGATATGCGCGGCGGACGATGACTTGGAGCGCACGGATTTCAACCAGCAACCTGTGCACAAGGGGGTCACCGCCGTATCGGCCGCTGATCTGCTGGAGCTGCGCGAGAGAGAACACCGGATTTTGAAGGCGAAGGGGAATGGCATGGTGGAAAAAATACTGTATATGCATACAGTATTTGAGCACCAAATTCCCCCGTCAACTTAGACATTACAGACGTGGATAAGACCGCACCTGGAGGCGTCAGTATCGTTCGCTGTGCTTTGGGCAGCCCAGACACTGGGACGGGCCGATCGTGCCTCAGCGAGCCGCTGCTGCGGTTTGAGGCACCTTGGGGAAAGGTGGAGGAAGGTGCACCCGGGCGCCTCGCCACTCCGGCGCGCGCGGTTGGGACCCCGCCTCACTGCTCGCTTCATCGAGCGGTTTTTATGCAAGGGCAAAAACCCCGCAAAACGGCCCGAGGCAAGGCGCAGAAGGCCGATTGCAAGTTCGGCGGCCTTGTGCAGATTTATGCACCCAGCTTATGCGGTTGCTAGACTGGAACGGCAGATCAAAAAGGGGGGGAGGGCTATGGCGCTACAGAGCGAAGGGACCGACTTTGCTGGTGCTTCGGCACGCATGAAGGACATCAAGCCCGAATACCGCGAGCACGTTGCGCAAATGCTCAACATGACAATCGCGACGCTGACTCAAACTGTCATGTCGTGGGGCTTTGAGATAGTCAAGCATCTTGCGGTGATCAACACAGCCGGCGTCGCCGGCGCGGCCGCAATTTACAGTGTTCCGGCCGCCAAGAACGCGGCATTCGCCGCACTTCCATGGTTTTTGGGAGGGCTTGCAGTGACCATCTTCGCGATGTTGCTCATTTACACCAGCGGTGTGCTTGTTACTTGGTCTCTCCGGGAAAAGGTGATGATGGCGCTGACAGATCAAGCGCCAATCGCGTCGGTTAAAGCACCAGCGTGGGCGCGGATTGCCATGGCCGCCAACTGGTTTTCAGCGTTGGGAGCGTTCGCACTGTTCCTGGTCGGCGTGTGCAAGCTCGTGTGGAGGGCTTAGGCATGAACACCAAAATTCACGTGTACATCGATAGTTGCGCCTGGAACTACCTGTTCCGCAATCAGCTTGACTTAGCTCAGGAACTGCCGGGGGATCGCTATTCGCTTTGTGTCACCAGGGAGGTGGAGATTGAAATTGACGCTATACCTGCCACCGGCAAGGACGGGATCGATAAGCGAGCACTCAAGCAATTCATAGCTGATGCGATTGAGACAAACTCCATACAGACAACCAGTGTTTTCGGCTTCGCGTCTGTCGAACCGGATGGCAGCCTTTCCAAGATCCAAGTCTTCGGAGGCTTCGATCAGAGTACATTCCAATCGACGGCTGATCGAGAGTGGTATGAGTCCGAAGCGGTGACCAAGCTGCTAGACGGAAAAAAACTGAGCGGATCGGGTCTCGGCAAGGCCCAAGCCGACGCATCATTGGCGGTTCGATCGTTCGAAGCCGTCGTCTTGACGGATGAGCGCAAGGACAAGAGCGGGCCACTCAAGCTCGCTCGACAGCAAAGTGGCTGGATCGTGCATCTCAGTGAAGACTTGGAGCCGAGCGGATTGGCCCTCGGGGCCTTTATCGAGAAGATGATTCCAAGGGATGCGAGCTGAGACTTGCAACCGCTGTAAGAGAGGCGCCTAGTTCCATAAAGGGCCCTGGAGCATCTCAAAGCACGTGTACGTTGCGTGGATTGTCAGGGACCATCGCAGGTGACCAAAGACAATGGACCGCCAATGAAAAACGGGCCCGAAGGCCTGTCAAATCAACACTTAGATTGTCTTCTGTAATCTTTGGTACTGCGGTGTATTGGTGCATCAGTGGGAATCGAACCGGCATCGTCGCGAGTTTCCACGGCTGCTGTCGACCTTGAGCGGTCGGTTAAGAAACTGCGGGCGAACGATCGCCCTCTGCTCCGCTGCAAACGGTCGGACTGACGTCCTACGCGGCAGTGCTTTCCTTCCCGAATACAATCCGGCTGCTTTGAAAGCGTGTGTCGTAACGAATCTTAAAGACCATAATATTCTGCGCGAATGCGGCAAAATCCTGAGCCATAATTCGATACTTAATCCGTTCTGCGGGGATCTGATTAGTCTCAAAATTCCATGCAGCCAGAATCCCCGCCACATAATCAGGCAAACGCACGAACTCGTCATACCACATGGCGTCTTGACCCGCATCCGGTGTCGGCGCTCCGATAATAGGCCCGCCGTCGGGAATGGCAATGCGAAAATGCTCCGCAAGCCCCATCAAGTTCTGAACGCCAATGTCAAATACAACTCCTTCGCACCAAGTGGTCATCTTGTCACGATCGGGCAGCCAACCTGCCACTTCGATGGGCCGCTCACGTGCGAGAAGGAGAGTGACAAAACAGAAAAGATCGCTCAGGAGATAAAGATCAGATAGAAGCGTGATGTTAAATCTGTTCGCCTTGCTTTCCTGCTTTAGGGCTTTGAGCCGACGCAAGCTGTCACCTGTGCGTCCCTGCCCGATCAGCGCATCGACAGTCATTGAGACTGATTCACGCGCGACCGCGAGGGGATCAGACCCTTCCCCATTGTAAAAAACTTGTGGAGCTCGGGGTAAGATGAATGCGATATGGAAACGTCGCTTGTCGCGCAGAAATTCAATGGTTTCAGTCGGTATTATCTTTGATTTCTTCCAGTCTTTTGGAATTGACTTTTGAATTTCGTCCTTAATTTCGACGAGCGTAGCGTCATATGGGATGAGTGAAAAACAAAAAACATTGTTTGGTCGATCTTCGTCGTGAAGGCAAAAATCAGCAGAGATATGCCACTTTGTTACTTGGGGGTTGTGGGCTAAAAAATCTCTAAATACTGCGCGCCCAGACTGATCAAACGTTGCGAACAATGCTTTTATTTTTTCTGTGATCTCAATCATTTTTATTTAGGGGTATTTTTTCTCTTCTAGGTAATGCTGAATTCAAGATCAATCCCGGTAGGCTGATAATCTTGGGAAACAAGAATTCTCGCTCACCGTTTAACGCTCGATCACAGCCGTTCAGCCGGCAACGTTCGCAACTAGGCGTGAACCAATACAGTACCAATCCACTTCACCGATGATCTGGAAGCCGAGACGTACGTGCAGAACATCTACACGGCCGAAGCGGACTAGTTCGCAAGGGTAGACTGCAGGATCACGCAAGCACAACTTGAATCCATTTTGAGGCTGATTCACGATGGCAAAAAAATACGACGCATTTGAAGCATATCTACGCAGTCTGCCCGGAGACACCATAAGGCTTACGTACGACCAAATTAGAGAATACGGTGGCCTGGAAAAATTGCCAAAATCCGTCTCTGAGCACGCGTATCAATATCTCAGTAACTCAAAGTCTCAACCTATCCCCGCCGCGTGGCTACGCGCCGGGTGGTGGAAGTTTAATCACAACTACAATGAACAGTACATTGATCTGCACCGTTCCGTCCCACTTGAAGCGGTGACGCTGGCGGATGACGTCGGCGACGATGGTGTACAGAACGAAAATCGGCAACTGGTGAACGTCAAGACCCGACGCGGTCAGCGTGATTTCCGCGAACGTCTCCGGCGCGCTTACGGTGACACTTGCGCGATTACGGGCTCAATCGTCGTGCCTCTTCTTGAAGCAGCGCACATCGTGCCGCACGCGCACAAAACGAACTACGCCACGTCAAACGGGTTGCTCCTGCGTGCGGACATGCACACGCTGTTCGACATGCATCTCATCGCTGTTGATTCGGACGGTCGGGTCGTTGTCTCAGGAAGGCTTCAAGGTACTGAGTACGCGCAATACCATTTGCAGCGACTTAAAGCTTTTCCTCAAACTCCGGTTGACCAACCGTCCTCGGAGAACCTGAAACGCCATCACGGTCGATTCCTCGCTAGCCAAGAAACGACTCACTCAACCGCGCAATCTCGGTAAACAGCGCAACGAGGGCGGATTAGCGTTAGACATGGACCGACCCTGTCTCTACCCCTCGACACTCGGCCGTCGCGGGTGGGGGAGGTTAGCGGCTGTTCTTGGTCTTCAGTCTCGTCCCTGCCCCGGTGTGGAGCTGCGATGGCATGGGCTCCACTAGCCAGTCCACATCTCTCCGTCCAGTGAGAGTTGTTCTGCCAAGTCCACGATGAGCTTGCGGCGAACCTCCGGCATGGCCCGGAGCCGCGCAATCAACTCGGCCTCGTATGCCGTCAAGGCGCCCACGTCGCCAGCTTTCGCCTTCCTCTTTCGGTGCTTGCCAGCCGATTCAGGGATGCCAAAGCGCAGCCACTGCAGCGGGACGTCCAGCCAGGCGGCCAACGTTTCAATCTTATCGAGGGTCGGCATCGCTGTGCCCACCAGCCACTTATGGGCGGCCTGAGCTGAGATGGGCTCGCCTGTGGTTCGCAGATTGAACTGGAGAGCGAGTTCAGCCGCCGAGCCGATTTTTTTCGAGCTACGGGTTAGGGCCTGCTTGAGGCGTTCGGCGAAGGCGTGTTTTTCTTCCGACGTGGGCATGCCCCGCAGTGTCGGAGAGCCACTCCGATGCTAGGAAACCAAATGGTTTTACAAATAGACTGATTGGTTTATATTGGGTTGGGGGGGCGGACAGCGGGCAGAGACTTCAGGAGCCATCTGCTGTTGTCGAGGAAGGCTATCGTGGGCGAAGAAGACAAGGATCAAGATCGAAGCGGATGGGTGATTCCGACTAAAAAGAAGGGGCAAAAGAACGCCCGTACCGACGCGGCGCTTACCGTGCTGGTGTCGATGGGGTTGGCCACGGCATTCTTTGCTCTCTTTGGGGGACTGCGTGGGGCAGTGACTGGCGCCATAGTTGGGGCCTTCTGGGGCGCATACAGGATATGGACTGGGGATGCCTAAGGGAGCACAACTCCACTAACGTGCACGCCCGACAAACGATGTATCACTGATTCAAGTTCGATCTTAGGGGACAGCCATGAAGCCATCAATTTTCCCCTGGGTGCTCGCCGCAACAGCATCCTGTGTTGCTCCGTACGCTTTCTCGCAGGACTCAGACCAGTCGATTCTTCTACGACAGATTCGCGACCAAATGGCGCTCCAGCAGTTGCAGCAGCAACAGGTCGAGCCGCGTGGGCAGGGTACGACTTCGCTCTTCGACCAGATCAATAGCTCGACGAGTACTCCGGAAAGGACTCGGAACACGGTTGAGCAGACTAGGCAACTACAACTGCAGAATGAGATCATGGCTCAGTGCCTACAACTGCTAAGAAACGGCGAGAGCAATCTGCCATCGATCTGTAACAGCATGGTGCACTAACGACCGTCGCGCCAACTCTGGTCCGGTATCTAGGCATCAGCTGACTCCGTAGCGTTCAACACACCATGCCCCGGCGATTGTTGGACAAAGAGCTCTCGGAGGAATCGGTCTCCAGCTTGCGGTGCTGCCAGCCCACCAGGGTGCCAGATGGAAACAGGTGGAGGTGCTGAGGGATCGGGATGTAATCGGGAAATACGCTGTCTGGCCGATGCTTGTTTTCCTCGTTGGTCATGATGACCGTCCTGTCACGCTCAAGGAAGTAGGCAAAGAACTCTGCCAACTCCATCGGCTCGGAACGATTGAAATACAGAGCCTGCGCAGTAGTTGCGCGGTCTTGTTGGTGTCCTCGCTGCAACTGCCTTGGTGGCCGCTTGAAGTCATGCTCAGCAAACACTTTAAGCGCCGCAGGCGTGATACCAATGACGCGCCAAGACCATGGGCGCGCTCCCATGAGGCTCGTAAGCATTCGTGTTGCATCAGCCCTCGTAAACCCCTTGGGGTACGCCTTGATCGCTTCAAACTGCGCGACGTAGATCGAGTGCAGCGCTGCACGTAGCTGTGCGTCTGTAAGGATTGTCTGCATCGTTTTCTTACCCCACCTTCAGTAGCCATATCAAAGCAGCGGCGCGGCAATTTTTTCGACCTTTTCCGCGCAATCCGAGCGGCTGGAATCGGTGCCTCACCTATCCAGTGCGGCAGAGGCGGACAGTGGAGAGCTTGCCTGTGAATCCTTAGAATAGTGCTATCCAGATTTGGGGAAAGCTCCATGAGTGATGCTATTCACCGCCAAGGTAGCGTGCACAGTAGCGACGACAGGCGCATCGCTGCTATCCAATTCGTCCTGCTTGGCAGTATGCGACGCACGGCTGAAGCCACCGGCATCCCCGTCCGAACGCTCTACGATTGGCAGAAGACGGACTGGTGGGAGACCCTCGTCGCACAAGTCCGCACGGAAATGGAGGGGGAGATCGATGCCACCCTATCCAAGATGATTCAGTTGGCGCTTGCCGCCACCATGGATCGGCTGGAGAACGGCGACTACGTCGTTACGGCCAAGGGCGAAATCGTGCGCAAGCCCGTCTCAGCTCGCGACGTCATGGCGATCCTTGCGATGGCCATCGACAAACGACAGGTATTGCGAGACGCGATGGCAACAGTGCCACAGCAGCGGCTAGGGAACCTGGCCGACCGGCTGCGAGAACTCGGGGAGCACAAGAGGAACGCCACCTCGCCTGTGTAACGGTACCCCGATGGGGGAGTGCTTCTCGCGGTCAGATCATCGCTTGGCAGGCTGTTCAATTTTTTATAGCTAGGCAGCCGGACAGCAGTCCGGACAGAACCGGACATCTGCGGACATCACGGACAAAACCGGACAGACATGGACACACACCTATAGGTGTGTCCTGTCCTGTCTGATGTCCTCTTTCAGGCATCAATGTCATGGGCGTCTTGCATTGATCGAGCTGCCAGGGATAAAACGCCGCTTGGTGAACGAACGATCCAGCCGTCCTGTCGTGCGGCTTCGAGCGCGCGGTTGAAGCCACGGCGCCTAGCCTCCTCGGTAAGCTCACGGCAAGCCTTGTTGAACGCCTCTCTGATTTCCGGCTCCAGTGCACCGTGTTCGAGGTCGCGCATCACCGCCAGGAGCGTTGCGGAATGCTTGCTGTGCCGGCGTTGGCTTGTTGCCGGAGCGGAAGCGGTGGGTGAGAACTCGGCGGTAAGAGAGCTGCGAGGGTCAGCGTCTTCGTCCACGCCGAGATCCATCACGTGGAGGTCAAAGGACAGAGGGGCGGGGCACTCGGCATCCTTCATCTTTTCGCAGGTGAGCGTTGCCTTGTGGGCCTGCCCTTCCAGTCGGAACATGAAGTCGGTATTTGCCTTGATCGTGTAGCTGCCTCGTGCGCGGGTCTTGTCATGCCCCGTATGGTGGATCAGGATCACCGAGGAACCTTGGCAGGCTGCACGAATCTCGGTTGTGAGGATGCGGAAGAACGCCGCCATTTCGCTGGTCGAGTTTTCGTCTCCGTCGAAGTTCTGGCTCAGGGTATCGATCAGGATTAGCACCGGGGCACCGAGCTCTGTACCAAGCTGCCGAATTGCCGCCTTTACGCTCGCAGCGCAGTCCTTGTCATTGAGCGGAAGCGGAGTCGTGCACACGCGCAAGGGTACGGCACCGGGATCTAGATTTTGGCGCTTGTGCCAAGCCTCTATGCGGTAGCGCAAGCTGCTTCCGCCTTCGCCTGCAACGTACAGGACAAGGCCACCCAGGGTTTTCCTGTCGCACCAAGGCAGGCCATGGGCAATATGCAGGGCTAGATCCAGCGCGACGAACGTCTTATATGAGCCGGCCTCACCGTAAAGGATTCCTGTCGCGTCCGCAGGGATCAGGCCCTTCACTATCCAGCGACAGGCGTTGGCCGCACCGCAGAGCGTGGTGTAGTCCTTGAACAGCCCTGGCGTGATGTGGGTTCGAGGCGTTCCACTATCCCGCTCACTTCCTGTGCTCTCGGTATAGGGCAGTGCCAGGACCCTCTTGATGTCCTGGAGTAGCGCGTTGCCTGACAGTGGCGGTCGTGTTCTGTCGGCGTGATACCTCAGTGGGCTCTTCTCTATTACGTAGGCAATGTGCTCGGCGGTATAGCCGGCCGCACAGAGGGCACGGTAGGATGCAGCCCGTGCTTCGCTGGGAGAGTGATACCCACAGCTATCTCGATATCCACGCTGCAGCAATGCGATGATATGGTCGTCAAGCTCAACCACCGGCGGCTTAGCGCCTAGCAACTGCGGTGCGGGATCATTGGCCGGCTCACGTCCTGCATGCTCGACGCTCACCAATAGCTCGAAGAGGTCGTCAGGCATATCGAGGATCTCGGCATCGAGGTCCTTCCACTTATACGCGCCGACGTGCGTGGTGGATGGCGCGACGACAATGATTGCATTGCCTGTGATGATGTCGAGGCCAGAGTTGGCGTGGCAGGGGCCAAGCCGCACGTTTGTGTGCTTGCGCAGCCGACATCGCTGCGCCGGCGTGAGCCTGAAGATCTTATGCCAGCCCCCAGACTGGGAGCGTTGCGTCAGAGTAGATCTGATGGGTGGGTACTTGGCGGCTAGCCAGGCAAGTGTACGTGCTCCCTCCTTTCCATCCTTTGTATCGATATCCAAGGCTACGTATTCATCGCCCATGAATAGGCCGACGTTGTCGGCCGGATGCGCGCTCCAATGATCCTGTATCTCTTCAACTGTACGTAGCGGATGCTGTTCCCAGTCCTTGATGTAAGGATTCTTGGCATACGGGTGCACAGGGACTACTGGATGCCCGCACCGCACATAGAATTTGGCAGCTTGGTCCAGCTTGGTGAGGTCGTACGGCAGTCCATTGACTGCACCCTGTCCGGCTGGTTCGCCGTTCGGCGCAATGGAGTCGTGTGCTCGCGGCATACTACTACTCGCGGAAAAACATGGGCCTGGGGCCCTTTGATCGGCAGGTGCACCTCTACGGTGTCCTTGACCTGGGTAGGTCCCGAACGCTATTGCGGGACTCGAGTCAGTAAAGGGTGCAGTCAATGGGGCTCTGGGGACTGCGCTTTGAAACGATAGAACACGCCGCCACTACCGTCCTCATGGATTTCGACATCGTGTATGCCCCTCAGCCAGGGCATGAAGAAGGGAAGGTGCCCCCACGGGATGCCGATCCTGTTTCTCCAAAACCACTGCGTGGAGCTGGAGTCGTCGGTGGGGATGACAGCGCCTGGCCCCAGCTCTTCTAACAGTGCATCGTGAATAGCCGACACTAGTTGGCCGTATTGCACAATCACCTTCTCCCAGGGTCCGTCAGGATCGATCCGGGTGGCAGCCATACCCCGTACGTCGGGCTGTCCCTTGGGTGTGTGCTTACGCGGCATGATCAACCCTCACATTCCGTTCCAGGAATGCATCCAGGTCCGACTGCCGGTACCTGACCAGCCGGCCAACTTTGAGGTACGGGAGACCATACCTGCCGACGCAGCGCCAGACCTCAAGGGAGCGCGGCTTGACTCCGAGGTAGGCCGCAGCCTGTTCAGTGGTGAGTAGATCGGACTGGGGGGGCTGAGCGCCCCGTTGTAGATGTTGCTGGTTCATCTGTACATCCTTCGTGAGTCCCCGCTATTCCGGCGGGCATGGATGTACTGTAAGAAGGACCGAGGTGCTTGGCTATTGGCAAACCGATGCGGAAACTTACGCCGATTTGTGAGGGCGGTCAGCCCTTTCGGCGCGGTCCGCTGCCGCCTGCTGTCGAGCTCGCATCCTTTCGGGCAGTCGACGGACTCGCTCCCGGAGTGCAGGGAGCAGGATGTTTAAGAGTGCTCTGAGCTTCCTGGTGTTCCTGACCGCACGCTGGTCGGCAGGGTTGCCCACCCTTGCACGAATTACTTGCAGGCCGTGCCGAAGGAATTCAAGAAGCTCTGCAGGAACGTCAGCCTCCGGGTTGTCGACAAATTCTGCTGGTTTCCCTAGGCAGGACTTGCGCACGTCGAGCAAATTCCAAAGTAGTTCATCAAGAGCCTCATCCGGCTTATGTTGGGTCTTCTCGCGCTTGGTCCGCTCTATGCGGCCGTTGTTGATGCGTTGCGCCTCAGGGATGCCTTGCGCAAGGAGCTGAATGACGCGGCGGGCGTTGAGGGTGAGGTCATGCGCAGCTTCGACAGCCTGATCTTGTGCGTAAGCGGTCACGGGCCGAGGCTCGGTTTGCTCGGTTCGCGATTCCTCTTCGATTGCGTACTGCAGTCCGATCGCTATCAGCCCCAGCACGTCGCTATCAAGCTTTTGCTGGAGCGTCTGGACAGCTGACGTGATCGAGCCTAACTTCGATTTGACTTCCGTGTGGGTTTGGCGCTGCTGCAGCTGCCATGCGATGAAGATGAACTGGTGGGCGCAGCCGTTCAGCCGCTCTACCATCGTATCGACCATATCGTCACTGAGTTCGACGCTATCGATGTCAGCAAGGTCCCGCGCATCGTCCGCAGAAAACCATGAGAAGCCAGCACCATCACTCATGATGCTGTCTCTTTCGAAGTGGGGAAACCACCGCAGTGGGCCGCAACCCGGCTGTGCGCAGGATGTAGTCAGTAACCAGTTGCATTGGCTCGCGCAGACGCTCTACATCCATCACGATGTAGCCAGCTGTCACGTCGTTGCCGCTCTTGTGGTTGAGCAGCCGTTTGAGAGCGTATGCAGGGATGTCCAGGGACTCTGCGATCGTGATGAACGTGCGCCGCAGATCGTGCAGTGTGAAGGAGACGCCGGATTCCTCGACTACCTTTGCCGTCTGCCTCCGCGTTTCGACTAGATACCCGGCCTTGCCAGTGCCGGGGAAGACGTAGTCGCCTGCAACTGCCTCTTTCCGAGTAGACAGCATGTCATAAAGGTAGTCCGACAGTGGCAACGTGTGACGTTGCTTGTTCTTCGTCTCGTGGAACGTGAAGGTGCGAGCTATGAGGTCCACTTGATCCCATCGCAGCTTAGCTGCCTCAGTGCGCCTAGCGCCTGTCAAGATCAAAAAGAGTAGATAGTCGCGGACGTCCTCTGGCTTGGCATTGGCCACTCGCTGGCTGTTTCCGTCTACTGTAGGGAGCGCCAGCACAGCCGCAAACCAAGGCTTCAGGTCCTGTAGCCGCAGAACAGTGCTGCGTCGGCCCACTGGATACCACGCTCGTGTCTGCGATAGCCGCTTCACTGGGTTCTCAGCGATGATGGGCTCGCCCTTGCTGTTCTCATACTTGGCTGCTGCGAAGTTCAGCACCGTGCGCAATACGCGCATTGAACAGTTCGCCTGGGCATGCGAAAACTCTCCCATCTTGGCGTGCCGCTTCTCCACCATGTCTTTGGTGATCGACACGATGGGCTTATCCAACCAGTCCTTGAAGGACTCTCCAGAGCGGCGAGGCTTGTGCTTTGAGCGCCTAGCGTCTGTACGATCCTCCTCCGCATGGAAGCCCATGATGCGTTCGTAGCTGTAGACCGTGCGGGGGGACAGGTTCTTGCGGGCGCGGAGAAATTCCGCGAAGGTTTCGCGCAGCGTGACGCCTTTGGCGCGCTTGGCCTTCAATTCATCCCCGGGGTTGCCCCCTGCCTCGACGAGGGCGTTCACCTGTGCCGCCGCAGTTCGAGCCTGCTCAATGGTCATCTGTGGATAGCGGCCCAGCGTCCTACGCTGCGGTTTCTTGTCATCCTTCAGCCACCTGTAAACGGAGAACGTCTTTACGCCGCTCTCCGTCACTCGGAGTTGCAAGCCGGGGGTCTTGGAGTCGTGGTAGGTCTCCCGCGAACCTGGCTTGGCAGCGGGAAGGGCGTCCAGTGTCGCCTTGGTGAAGTTGAGGGAGCGGGTCATGTGCTCCTCCAGGGTTATGCCGGGGTTATGAGATTGGTGAATTACCGTGCATCTCTACCTAACCCCATGAAAGCTAGAATAGGCTCCAGATGGCTATACGTAAAGGTTCGTGCAAGATCATGAATCTGCAGGTTGCGGAGCTCAAACAAACTTTTAATCTATTGGTCGCGGGTTCGAATCCCGCAGGACCCACCAAAATTCGAAGGGCTGGCAGGCAACTGTCGGCCCTTTTTGTTTGGCCGTGCTCCGCGCGATTGCCGTCTCCTTCCGCTTTGGGTGGCCGGGCTTTTCACATCGATAGCGCGGTGTGCCTTCCCGATAGCGCCATCGCACTGACCGCCGCGGATCAAATGGCCGACGGGTCGCGTCGGCTACCGCCGCTAGGGATTTCCTCTATAGCGTTCAGGATCTGCAGCCACCAACATAGCTCCAATTGGAACCGGTTCCATAACGGAAAAAGCGCACACATGGCAGATATCGTGATTGTTGCGAGCGCGTTCGGCGCCGCTCAGGTGCGCGAGCAGGGGCATCACGCCTATGTTCCCCTGGCCGCTTCGGTCGGCGCAGCCGGCTTCGAGGTGCGGCGTGAATTGTTGCCCGCTGGGCTGGATGGCACGGTATCGGCTGACTTACTGGCTGCATTGGGCCGCCTGATGGCAGCGCATGGTCTGTGGGCGGTCTATTCCACGCCGGCCGCGCTGTACACGGACGTCGGCGCTCTGGACACGGTCGCTGTCCGAGGTGCGCTGGTTGAAGCGCAAACCTTGGGTGCGCGCATCGTGAAGTTCCAGCTTGGCGGCTTCGCTGGCGATGCATCGGCGGAGTTGCTAGCCCGACTCCTGCAAGGCTGGCGGGCACGGGTGCTGGTCGAGAACGGTCAGCAGGCGGTGGGCGGGTCGCTGTCGCAGTTCCAAGGCTTGTTCGGCGCATTGGAAGCGGCGGACGTGGCCGACATGCTCGGCATGACGTTCGACGTTGGCAACTGGGAGTGGGCTGGCGAAACGCCGCTCACGTGCGCGCAGGCGCTGGCCCCGTACGTCGAATACATCCATTGCAAGAGCGTCGCGGGCGAGGGCGCGCGTCGCTTTGCCGTGGCGCCTGCGGGCAACGATGCCCGATTCGCCGCTGTGCTGGCCGCGCTGCCCGGCGATGTACCGCGCGGCATCGAATTTCCGTTCAACGCGGTCGATCCCGCCGCGGACGCCCATCAACATGTCATGTGGCTCAAGGCCGCCTGACGGTGACTCGACATCGAAGGAGCTGACGCATGTCGCATACGTTGGATGTCATCACCTACGGCGAAGCCATGGCGATGTTCGTGGCGACGGCGCCCGGGCCGCTCGCGCAGGCCACGCAGTTCACCAAGCGCATCGCAGGTGCCGATCTGAACGTCGCCGTGGGCTTGAGCCGCCTCGGTTTTCGCGTCGGCTATGTGAGCCGGGTGGGGCAGGATTCGTTTGGTGAATACGTGCTGGAAACGCTGGCACGCGAACGGATCGACGCATCGTGTGTAGCGGTGGATCCGCAATATCCCACGGGCTTCCAACTGAAGGCGCGCGCCGACGAAGGCAGCGACCCGCGTGTCGAATACTTCCGTAAAGGCTCGGCCGCCAGCCGCCTCTCCCGCGCCGACTATGTCGCCGACTACGTGCTCAGCGCGCGCCATCTGCATCTGACGGGTGTGGCCCCCGCAATTTCAGCGTCGTCGTGTGAACTGGCGTTCCACCTTGCGCGAGAGATGCGTGCGGCCGGGGGGGCGATCTCCTTCGATCCGAACCTGCGCCCAACGCTGTGGCCGTCCGCCGCGGAGATGGTAAGCACGCTCAACGCGCTGGCGTCGCTTTCCGATTGGGTGCTGCCCGGCTTGGCCGAGGGGCAGCAACTGACCGGCTATGACACCCCGGCCGATATCGCGCGCTTCTATCTCGATCAAGGTGCGCGAGGTGTGGCCATCAAGCTGGGTGCGGCCGGTGCGTACTACCGGACCGCCGACGGAGCAGAAGGCATCGCCGACGGCGTGCGTGTAGCGCGCGTCGTCGACACAGTGGGCGCGGGCGACGGCTTTGCGGTGGGCGTTGTCAGCGCGCTGCTTGAAGGGCTGTCGCCCGATCTGGCTGTTGCGCGCGGCAACCGTATTGGCGCACTGGCGATCCAGGTGATCGGAGATTCCGAAGGCCTGCCGACGCGCGCCGCGCTCGAGGTGCTTGAACAAACGGCCCGCATGGCATGCGAGCCGGAACCCATTTCCAACGTGTAACGCAGCGCTTCGACTGCCGCCCGTCACGGGCAACGCAAACCATCAAAGGAGACACGACCATGGCAACGCAACTGGCCGCGCGGCGCTGGTGGATGATCATGCCGATCGTCTTTATCACCTACAGCCTGGCCTACCTCGATCGCGCGAACTATGGCTTCGCAGCGGCGGCCGGCATCAATCACGATCTGGGGATCAGCCAGGGGCTCTCGTCGTTGATTGGTGCGCTGTTCTTCCTCGGCTATTTCTTCTTCCAGATTCCCGGCGCGATCTACGCAGAACGCCGCAGCGTGAAGAAGCTCGTGTTCATCAGCCTCGTGCTGTGGGGCTTGTGCGCCGCGCTCACGGGCGTCGTGAGTGACATTCCAACGTTGATGGCGATCCGGTTTGTACTGGGTGTGGTCGAGGCGGCCGTCATGCCGGCGATGCTCATCTACATCAGCAACTGGTTTACCAAGCACGAGCGTTCGCGCGCGAATACATTTCTGATTCTGGGCAATCCCGTGACCGTGCTCTGGATGTCGGTGGTATCGGGCTACCTCGTGCGCGAGTTCGGCTGGCGCCATATGTTCATCGCCGAGGGCGTGCCCGCCATCATCTGGGCCGTGTGCTGGTGGTGCCTGGTGCAGGACAAGCCCGCGCAGGCGCCGTGGCTGAGCCCACAGGAAAAGCGCGACCTCGAACAGGCACTGGCTGCGGAGCAGGCGGCCATCAAGCCGATGCGCAACTATGGCGAGGCCTTCCGCTCGCCTGTCGTCATCAAGCTGTGCGCGCAGTACTTCTGCTGGAGCATCGGCGTCTATGGCTTCGTGCTGTGGCTACCGTCCATCGTGAAGAACGGCTCGTCGCTTGGCATGGTCGAGACGGGCTGGCTGTCTGCGCTGCCGTATCTGGCGGCCACCATCGCGATGCTCGCGGCGTCGTGGGCGTCGGACAAGGTGGGGTCGCGGCGCGGTTTCGTCTGGCCGTTCCTGCTGGTGGGCGCTGCAGCGTTTGCTGCGTCGTTTGCACTCGGGTCAACGCATTTCTGGATGTCGTATGTGCTGCTCGTGATTGCCGGCGCGGCGATGTATGCGCCGTATGGTCCGTTCTTCGCAATCGTGCCGGAGCTTCTGCCGAAGAACGTCGCCGGTGGCGCGATGGCGCTGATCAACAGCATGGGCGCCCTCGGTTCGTTTGTCGGCTCGTACTTCGTTGGCTACTTGAACGGTGCCACGGGCTCTCCGCTGGCGTCGTACGCATTCATGAGCGCGGCGCTGTTGGCCGCCGTGGTGCTCACGCTCTGCGTCAAGCCGCAACCGCGTGATGCGTACACGCTCGCCCACCCTGTGCCTGGAAAATGAACTGATGAAACCGCTTGTCGTTGCCTACAAGCCTTTGCCCGACGATGTCACGGCTCAGTTGCGCGAGCATGTCGAACTCGTGCAGGTTGACGGTGCCGAGGCGTTGACCGAGGCGCTTACAAAGGCCGAGGGTGCGATCGGTGCGAGCCTGAAGATCACGCCCCAAATGCTCGACCACGCGCCCCGCCTCAAGGCGTGGTCTACGATCTCCGTCGGCTATGACAATTTCGATGTGCCCGATCTCACGCGTCGGGGCATCGTGCTGGCGCACACACCTGATGTGTTGACGGAGTCAACTGCCGATACCGTGTTTTCGCTGATCCTCTCGTCTGCGCGGCGCGTTGTGGAACTGGCCGAGTGGGTCAGGGCCGGCAACTGGCAGCGCAGCATCGGACCCGAGCTTTACGGCACGGATGTTCAGGGCAAGACGATTGGCATCGTCGGCCTGGGGCGGATCGGTGCGGCATTGGCCCGCCGTGCGGCGCACGGGTTTCGGATGCACGTGCTCTACACGAACCGGCATCCGCATCCCGAGGCCGAAGCGCAGTACGGCGCGCGCCGCGTGACGCTCGACACATTGCTGGCCGAAGCGGATTTTGTTTGCCTGCAGGTGCCGCTGACGCCGGAAACGCAGCACCTGATCGGCGCGGCAGAACTGGCGAAGATGAAGCGCAGTGCGATTCTCATCAATGCATCGCGTGGGGCCGTCGTCGACGAAGCAGCGCTCATCGATGCGTTGCGTAACGGGACGATACGCGGCGCGGGGCTCGATGTGTTCGAGCACGAACCGCTGCCGGCCAACTCGCCACTGCTGGCGATGAACAACGTGGTTGCACTACCCCATATCGGCTCCGCGACGCACGAGACGCGACACGCAATGGCCCGCTGCGCGGCTGACAACCTGATCAAGGCGCTGGTCGGTACGTTGCGTGAGAACCTAGTCAATCCACAGGTGCTGGAGCCCGCCCGCGCCTCATGAGCCGAGTGCCGGGATTGCGCTATGATCCTCGCACTCCGGCTTCGGCCCCTCGGGCCGACGGCCTGCTCTGAAGCGCAACGTGACTGATTTCCCATCCCCTTCCTCCCGCCCTGCGACCATCACCGACGTGGCCCGCGAAGCGGGAACCGGCAAGACCAGTGTGTCCCGCTACCTGAATGGCGAGACGCAGGTCCTTTCCGAAGATTTGCGACAGCGCATCGAAGCCGCCATCCAGCGGTTGAACTACCGGCCCAACCAGATGGCGCGCGGTCTCAAGCGCGGCCGCAATCGCCTGCTCGGCATGTTGGTGGCCGACCTGACCAATCCTTACACGATCGAAGTCCTGCAAGGCGTGGAGGCGGCCTGCCACGCGCTGGGCTACATGCCGCTCATCTGCCACGCCGCAAACGAGATCGAGATGGAGCGCCGGTTCGTGCAGTTGCTGACGACGTATCGGGTTGAAGGCCTGATCGTCAATGCGCTCGGCGCGGAAGAGGCCGTGTTGCGGCCGCTGCGGGGTGGCGGCATTCCGGCTGTGCTGGTGGATCGCACGGTAGAAGGGTTCGACGCCGACCTCGTGGGGCTCGATAACCGCGGCGCCGTCAGCTTGGGCGTGCAGCATTTGCTCGATCAAGGTTTCGATGCCATTCAGTTCATCGTGCAACCGTTTCAACAGGTCAGCTCGCGGCGCGAGCGTGAACGTGCATTCCGAGAGGCGATGGCAGCGCGAGGGCGGCCAGCGGAGCGAGCCGTTGTGCTTGACCCGAACGACGCCGCCTCGACTGAACGTGCGCTGGCCGAGATCGCCGCACGCATCGATGCGGTGCACAGCCGCGGCGGAAAACGGCTGGCGCTGTTTGTTGCCAATGCGCCGGTGGCGCTCATCGTGGCGCGGCATCTGCGCACGCAGTTCGGCGCGGCGTGGCAGGAGCGTGCGGCGCTGTTGTCGATCGACGATCCGGAATGGGCGGAGTTGATCGGCATCACGACGATCCGGCAACCGACGTACGACATCGGTTACAAGGCCGTCGAGTTCGTGCATGAACGCATCGAGGGCGTGACCGGGGACGCCCGCGTCGTATTGCTGCCTGGTACGCTCGTCGAGCGTGCTTCGACGATGCATGTTATTGAGGCTGCGTCATGACGTTGCGTCTCTACCTCGCCGGGCCGGATGTTTTCCGGCCCGAGTCCATCGCGCACGGCGAAGCCCTTAAGGCGCTGTGCGCGGAGTTCGGCTTCATCGGTCTGTATCCGCTCGACAACGCGATCGCCCCACAGGCCGACGGCCCTGCCACTGCTGAGGAGATCTATCGCCAGAACATCGCGCTGATCGATTTAGCTGACGCCGTGCTGGCCAACGTAGCGGACTTCCGGGGCCACGAGCCCGATTCCGGCACGTGCTTCGAAATCGGTTACGCCATCGCCCGCGGCAAAGACGTGTGGTGCTATCACGTGCCCGCCGCGCCGCTCCTGGCGCAGGTGCCGAACACCAACGGCAACGATGCCGACGGCTGGGCCGTGGAAGATTTCGGCCTGCCGCGCAACCTCATGATCGCTTGCAGTTGTCACCTCGTCGTGGGCGATGCGCGCGCGTGCCTCGAGCGCATGCGCGTGCACTACGCATAGTCGCGCGCTGGATATGCGTATGCGGATTGCTTCCTTCAAGGCGGTCGGGGCCATCCGTATAGTGCCTGCACCGGATGGCGTCTCCGACGCGAGGCAAGCGCATGAAGCTCGACGATCTGCATCAACTCCCCGACCTTACGCATCTGCTGGCTGAGTTGGCGGCAACCGCAGCGCAGCGTGACCAGCACGGCGGCCATGCCGCGCACGAGAAAGCTGCGATTGCGCGAGCGGGCCTGCTGCCCCTGGTGATCCCCACGCAATACGGCGGAAGCGGCGTCAGTTGGGCCGATGCCTTTGCCGCAGTGCGCGCCATCGCCGCGGTCGACAGCTCCCTTGGGCACCTGCTCGCCTTCCAGTATCTGCAAACCGCAACCGTCTATCTGTACGGCTCCGACGCGCAACGCGAACGCTTCCTGCGTCCGACCGCTGAGCTGGGGTGGTGGTGGGGCAACGCTGTCAATCCGCTCGATCATCGACTGCGTGCGCAGCGCTCGGGCAGCGGTTGGCTGCTCGATGGCGAAAAGGGTTTCTGTTCCGGCACGCTCGGCTCCGACGTGATGGTCGTGTCTGCCCACGATGCGGCCAGCGGCAACCCCGTTGTCGCAGTGGTGCCGACCGCGCGCTACGGCATCACGGTGCGGGATGACTGGCATCCGATCGGGCAGCGCCAGACCGACAGCGCGTCTGTGCAATTCCGGCACGTGCAGGTCAGCGAAGACGAAGTGCTGGTCCGCCCCGAGGCCGTCCTCACGCCATATCAAACGTTGCGTTCCTGTATCGCGCAGAACGTACTGGTCAATCTCTACACGGGCATTGCGGCAGGCGCGCTGGACGAGGCCCGCAAGCACACGCTGCAATCGTCACGGCCGTGGATTACATCGGGTGTGGAGCGCGCGGCGGACGATCCTTACCAAATTCACCGCTTTGGCGAGATGCGCGTGCAATGGCTGGCTGCAGAAGCGCTGGCCGATCGCGCCATCCAGCGGTTGGACCGCGCTTGGCGCAAAGGCGCTGCGCTCAGCGCCGAGGAGCGTGCCGAAGTGTCGCTCGCTACGGCCGAAGCCAAGGTATTGGCACATCGTGCCGCGTTGTTCGTCGCCCAGGAATTGTTCGAGGCGACGGGCGCACGCTCGACCAAGGCGGCGCTCGCGCTGGACCGCTTCTGGCGCAACGCGCGCACGCATACGCTGCACGACCCGCTCGACTACAAGCTGCGCGCCATCGGCCGCTACGCGCTGGAAGGCATCCTGCCCGACGCCACCATCTACGGCTGAACGCCTATCGATCTGCGCATTCCTTCGTTGGCACACGACTGCGGCGGGCGGTGTAATGTGAAATTCGTCTATTGCCGCGCGCTTACATCATGTCCGACGCCGTTGTTGCCGCCGTTGTTGCCACGGATGCTCCTGCCGTCCACACAGCCCGCTTCCACATTCGCCGCTTGCCCGACGCGCCGCTTGGCGCAGAGGTTCTCGGCCTGGGCGATGCATCCGACTTGTCTGACGCGGATATCGCCGCCATCCGCCAAGCGTGGCTCGCGCATGACGGCCTGCTCGTTTTCCGTGACGTCGAATTCACGCCGCAGGCGCAAGTGGCCTTCAGCCGCCGCTTCGGCCCGCAGCAGGTGCATGTGCTGAACCAGTTTCATCTGAGCGGCTATCCGGAAATCCTGGTCGTTTCCAACGTCGTTGAGAACGGTAAGCCGATCGGCCTGGGCGATGCAGGGCGGGATTGGCATTCAGATCTTTCGTACAAGCCGCTGCCGAGCCTCGGTTCGATGCTGCTCACGCGCGAGTTGCCGGAAGAGGGCGGCGACACGTTGTTCGCCAACATGGTGCGCGCCTACGAAACGCTGCCGGCTGATCTCAAGCGCATCATCGAAGGCCGCCGTGCGGTGCATTCGTATGTGTACCGCTATGAGCGACTGCGCGCGCTGTCGACCTGGCGTCCGCCGCTCACGCAAGCGCAGCGCGACGCCGTGCCGCCGGTCGATCACCCCGTTGTGCGCACGCATCCGGAAACCGGCAAACGTGCGCTCTTCGTCAACGAAGGCTTCACCTCGCACATCATCGGCTTGCCGGAAGACGAAAGCACCAGCGTGCTGGAGCAGCTCTTCGCCCACAGCATCCGCGCCGACAACGTCTACACGCACCGCTGGTGCCCCGGTGACATGCTGTTCTGGGATAACCGCTCCACCATCCACTTCGCGCCGGGCTGCCCAGACAAGTATCGGCGCACGCTGCATCGCACGACCATCGAAGGCGACGTGCCGGCTTAGGCGCTGTTCGTCTACAGCCCGGCCTCGGCCAGGCGAGCGTCAATACTTGTCAGCGTCAACGTCTGCGCAAACAACCGCGTGAGCGATTGGCTCGCATACTGGGGCATCTCGTCCGCAGTGGTCCAGCGGTACGCATCCATCTCCGGGATGAGCCGGCCGCTGTAGTAGCTGTTGAACATCGACGTGCACGTCAGCGTGTCGAGTGCGACTTCGGCGCGGCGCAGGCGCGTGGCGAACAAGTGCAGCTCTTTGTCACGGCGATAGGGGAAACGGCCAAGTTCGATCAGTGCATGGCTGTCGAGCACCAGGCCGGTTTCCTCGCGCGTCTCGCGCAGGGCGGTGTCGCGGTGGTTCTCGGCCGGGTCGGGCGCGCCTTTGGGGATGTCCCAGTGGCGCGTCTCGGTTGCGTGCGCGAGGAGCACATCGCCATCTTCGTTGAGCAGCACCAGGCCGCAGGACAGGGCGATCGGCATGCTATTTCGCTCCGCCGATTTGTGTGATGCGTGCAGTCAGCAACTGGTGCTCACGGCTGAACAGCCGGCGATAGGCCAGCAGCACGGCCGCAACCGTCCCCAGCCCGGAAGCTGCCGCCAGCAGGAACATGATGACGATCTGGTAGCGCACGGCCTCCAGCGGTGACTGCCCGGCCAGCACCTGGCCCGTCATCATGCCGGGCAGGCTCACCACGCCCACCACGGTCATCTGGTTGATGATCGGTGTCATCCCGGCGCGCACGGCCGTTCGCGCTGCGTTGCGCGCCGCTTCCCAGCGCGTGCCGCCGAGCGCAAGAATCGTCTCCACTTGGTCGCGCGTGGCAGTCAGCTCACCGGTCATGCGCTCGAGCGCCAGGCCTACGCCGGTGAGCGTGTTGCCAAGAATCATCCCCATGATCGGGATGGCGTATTGCGGCTCATACCACGGGCGCGCATGCAGCACGGCCACCAGCCCGATCGCGCCGATCAGCCATGTGCTGCCGAAAACCGACAACGTACCGTCCAGCCGCAAGCCCGTGTAACTGCGCGCGCCGCGGCTGCCGGTTGCGTGCCCCGCAATCAGCGTCATGACAGCCACGATGCCCAGCACTACCGCCCAATGCGCGTGGGCGAATACCCATTCGAGCACGAAGCCCACCGCCAGCAACTGCACCACGGTGCGCACGGCCGCCCACGCCAGACGCCGCTCGAGCCCAAGCCCCAGTCCAACGGACAGTGCGCCATTCACGAGGATCAGTGCAGCCGCAATACCGACCTGCCAGGCGGAAAGGGAGAGGTCCTGGCCGTTCATCGCTCGGGCCCCGTGTCGAGTTGCCCGGCAACCATCTTCCAATGCTGCCGGCCGATGCGCTCTGCTTGCGCCGAATCGTGTGTCACCCACATCCACGCATGCCGCTCGGGTGCCTGCACAAACCAATGCTGCAACAGCGCCTCGACCGCACGCGCAGAGGCGGGGTCAAGGGCCGCCGTAGGCTCGTCCAGCAGCAGGACGGTCGGCCGTGTCTGTAGTGTGCGAACCAGCGCCGCGATCTGTGCTTCACCGCCGGAAAGATCGGCGGCGTTCTTGTCGAGAAAGCTGGCGTCGCGCTCGGCACCCACAAGCAAGGCGATAGCGGCGTCCCGATCGAAGCCGGTGCTTTGGCGCCGCACGTGCAGCTGATAGGGCAGGCGCAGGTTGTCTTCCACCGTACCGGGCAGCAGCGCTGGGCGCTGGCGCACGTACGCCACGTGACAGCGATAGGCCGGAACCGCGCGCGGGCCGATCGCTTGGCCATGCCATGTCACTTGCCCGTCATCGAACGGATCGAGCAGCGCCAGCGTGCGCAGCAGCACGCTCTTGCCCGCGCCGGATGGCCCGGTCAGCGCAATACGGTCGCCTGCCTGCACAGCAAGCGTGGCAGATTGCAGCAGCGTGACACCGGTGCGTGCATCGCGGCGTTGGAGGTGGGTGGCGGCCAGCATGGTGGGACGAGTGTGTTGCGTACGGTATGGCATCAATGCGTTGCATTTATGCATTATGCATATGAGCGGGGGGAGTGGTCCTCCACCGTAATCGTCAGTACGCCTGCGCAGGCGCAGTGCCGCCGCCTCGTGGTTACGCCATCCACGCGTCATGCGGAATGGTCCCTAGCCCAAACGGAGCAGTGCCAATGCGTTGGCCAGTGGCCGGTGTCGGACGAATCCGACATGCCATTCAGCGACGGGCGGGTCGCCATTTGCGCATCCGGGGCATAGCATCGAAGCATCACTAGAAGAGGCGATGGAGGGCGCCATGGAGACCGACAAAGTGCAAGTTGCCCACCCATGGTGGCAGCCGGGAGTCTTTGCATCTGCGCTGGCGATTTTTTTGTGGATCTGCGCGGAGCTGCCTCCCGATATGCTTGGCACCATCTTCCATGCGGGTACGTCGCCCGATTCTCTTCGGCATGTTGGTGACACCCTGTTCGTGATTGGCTGGACCGCCAGCGGCGCGCTGATGTGGAGTGGCCGACGGCGTGTCGCGCATGACGCTGACGTGACAGCGCAGCCGGCTGAGGCGGAAGTTGGCGCCACTGGTCAACCGCACGGGCTTGCTGGTTTGCGCCAGAGCATGGCCCGGCGGTGGGAGCGCATGCGTCATCCGATTCCGCTGCACTGATATTGCGCTGCCGCAAATGAGAAAGGCCGGATTGCCCGGCCTTTTCTTGCGGGCGCAGCCTTCAAGAGGTGCTGCCTGGGATGATCTCCTCCGCATCGGCGTTGGGCGCCGAGGTTGGCGCGCCGGCGTGCTCGCCTTGTGCCTCCTGCCATTTCTTGTAGCCCCACCAGGCCGCTCCGGCCATGATCCCCACCTTGCCGAGCTTGCGCGTGATCCGGCCGATGACGGTGCGGCGCAATCCTGCATACGCGAGCGACAGTACAGTGCCCAGCAGCGGATACTCACGCGCAATGCCCAGCGTCCGCATCAGGCTGTTTGGCCGGGCCAGCGGGCGGAACAGGCTTGGCAGCAATGCTCCGAGGCCGCCCAGGCTGAAGGTACGGCTACTGGCGCGATGGACATCGTTGCGGGCTTGAGCGTAGTCGTAGCGCTCCAGCGCGGCGCGCGTGAGCAGCAATTCCTTGCGCACGCTCAAGGGCAGGCGTGTCTCGGCGCCGCGGCGTGACGGCCGCACATGGTGCCGCGCGCTCGATGCGGGTTCGTTCACGGATGTGCCCGGTGACGGCGCGTGTTCGGTCGGATCAGTCATCGGCGCAGGATCTCCCGGTCTTTGTCTAGTTCGGCCAGCGTGGCCTCGAACAGCGGCGGTGCGTCGCGCAGCAGCGAACGCACCTTCCACAGGCACGCTGCAGCGCCCAGCGCATACAGCGCCGCCATCACGGCAAGGGACTGCCAGCGATACGTATCCCAGCACAGGATGACCACCAGCGCCGTCAGCGTCATGATGGACAGGGCGATCAGGCTCACGGCCAACATGCCCAGGAAGGCGGTGCCGAGCAGCCGTTCTTTTTCTTCAGCCAGCTCGACGCTCGCCAGCTCGAGCCGCGTCTGCAGCATCGAGACGACCGTGCCGGCCAGTTTCTTCAAGGAAGCGAACAGCTTGGGGCTGGTGTCGTCGGTCATGAGGAGTGGAAAGGGTGCGAGGCGGATGGCGCCAGTGCCAACACAGCACGCGCCATGCCCGGAATGGAACCGCGAAAATGCAACTGGCCGATGGCGCGATCCACAGGGCGCGCGCCATCGGCCAGGAAGGGTGCCGCGGGTTACTTGCGGTTGAGCAGCAGGCCGATCAGCAGGCCTACGCCGGCCGCCACGCCTACGGCTTGCCACGGGTGGTCGTGGACGTAGTCGTCGGTGGCGCGTGCAGCAGCCTTGCTCTTGTGGACGACCGCGTCTTGCAGGTCCTGCGCCTTTTCCTTGGCTTGGCGGAGCATGCCCATGCCGCGCTCGCGCAACTCGGCGGCCTTTTCGCCGCTGCTGGACGCAGCTTGTTTGAGCAGGGTTTCAGCGTCGGACAGAACAGTTTTCACGTCGGTCATCAGTTTCTCCTTATTGACGGAATCGGCCAGGTTGGGGGAAGTGTTCGTCATGGTCGGGTCCTCGTTATCGGGGTGGGTCAATCGTCAATATGTCGGCGCGCTTATTCGCTAGCATATGTGTGGGCGTTGCGAAACTTCAAGCGCCCGCATTGCGCATGCTGCGATGGATCAAGACCGCAGTCATTGTCCGGCAATGTGCGCATGCCTTCCACCTTGTTGTCAGCAAATGCCGGGCCTAATGACGAAAAGTGATGTTGTTGTGAATTTATAGTCGTTTTGGTTGGATGGCAATCTGGCTATAGTGGTTCCCAATCTGTGTATGGAGGACACGATGTCTCTACGTTTGGGCGATATCGCCCCTGATTTCGAGCAGGATTCAAGCGAAGGCCGCATCAAGTTTCATGAGTGGCTGGGCAACAGCTGGGGCGTGCTTTTCTCGCACCCGGCCGACTACACGCCCGTTTGCACCACCGAACTGGGCCTGACCGCCAAGCTGAAGGACGAATTTGCCAAGCGCAATGTCAAGGCGATTGCGCTGTCGGTCGATTCGGTCGAGTCCCACAAGGGCTGGATCAACGATATCAACGAGACGCAGAACACCAGCGTCAACTTCCCGATCATTGCCGATCCCGATCGCAAGGTTTCGCAGCTGTACGACATGATTCATCCGAATGCGAGCGAGACGTTTACCGTGCGTTCACTGTTCGTGATCGATCCGAACAAGAAGATTCGCCTGACGATTACGTATCCGGCATCGACAGGGCGCAATTTCAATGAAGTGCTGCGTGTGATCGACTCGCTGCAGTTGACCGAGTACCACAGCGTGGCCACGCCGGGTAACTGGCAGGACGGCGATGACGTGGTCATCGTGCCGTCGCTGAAGGATGAGGAAGTCATCAAGCAGAAATTTCCGAAGGGCTACAAGGCGTTGCGCCCGTATCTGCGCCTGACGCCGCAGCCCAACAAGTGACCGTCTCCTTGGTAGTGTGATTGCCGCCCGGCCCTGTGCCGGGCGTTTTTTGTCGTGCCGTGCAAAACAAAACCGGCCAGCCCTTTCGGGTCTGGCCGGTTTGTCTTTTTTGAAGACGGTGCCGTGTGTGATCAGATCGCCCAGCCGCCTACGTAGAACGCGACCAGTGCAGCGGCGATCGCCACGGTGCCGATGTTCAGCTTGCGCCATTCGCCGGCCACCAGGCGGCCGATGACCAGCGTGCTGAAGCCAAGCATGATACCGGTGACGATATTGCAGGTCAGCACGATGAACACGGCGCAGACCAGCCCGGACAGCGCGTCGACCATGTCGTCCATGTGCAGCTTGCTCACGCTGGAGAGCATCAGCAAGCCGACATACATCAGCGCCGGGGCCGTTGCGTACGACGGCACCAGTCCCGCCAGCGGCGAGAAGAACATCACGGCCAGGAACATCAGGCCGACCACCACGGCCGTCAGGCCCGTCTTGCCGCCAGCCGCCACGCCAACCGTCGACTCGATGTAGGCGGCCGCAGGAGCCCCGCCGAAGAACGCCGAGAAGATCGAGCTGATCGAATCGGCCGTGAGCGCGCGACCACCGTTGATGATGTGGCCCTTGTCGTTGAGCAGCCCGGCCTGGCCGGCGACTGCGCGGATCGTGCCGGTGGCATCGAACACGGCGGTCATCACCAGAGCCAGCACGCTGGGCAGCACGGCGGCCGTAAGTGCGCCGCGAATATCCATTGTGCCGATCAGCGAGGCATGCCCTGCAGCGGCGAGCGAGGGCACGGCGAACACGCCGGTGAACTTCACGGCCGGATCAAAGATCAGGCCCAGGACCGAGATGGCAATGATCACGATCAGGATGCCGCCCGGCACGCGACGACGCTCCATGCCGAAGATGGCGGCCAGCCCCAGCACAGACATCATCACCGGGAAGGCAGTGACGTGGCCCAGTGCAACGGGCAGGCCCGTACCGGCGTTCTTGACGACCAGCCCCACGTCGTTGGACGCGATCAGCAGCAGGAACAGGCCAATGCCGATGCCCGTGCCGTGTGCGACGCCCGAAGGCAGGTTGCGCAGAATCCACGAGCGCACGCCCGTAGCCGAGATGGCGGTGAAGACCACACCCATCAGGAACACCGCGCCGAGCGCGATTTCCGGCGACAGCTTTTGCCCCAGCACCAGGCCAAAGGCCATGAACGCGGTCAGCGAGATTGCGCAGCCGATGGCGATCGGCAGCTTGGCCCACAAGCCCATGAGCAGGGAGCCGAAGGCGGTGGTCAGACACACCGCGACGAACACTGCGCTGGTATCAAAGCCGGCCTTGCCCAGCATGCCGGGCACGACAAATACGGCGTAGACCATCGCCATGAAGGTTGTGATGCCAGCCACGACCTCGCGCTTTTGCGTGCTGCCGCGTGCAGAAATCTGGAAATAGCGATCAATGGCACGCGCATCGGCGATGCCAGCGGTGCCAAGTTCCGTCGACGACGGAATGGACTGTTCAGCCATGGTGGGTTTGTCTCCTGGCAGGACTCCGCGCCGGCCGATCTTGGTCGTCCGCGTAGGGTGCCCTGTTCTGGTTTTGATATCGGTACGGGTGCCTGCGTACGCGCGCCGGCATTCTCCAGACCGTTGTCTCGCGATTGGTTTTGTCGCGTGGCGCTGCAATCTGCGTGTGGATCGCGCGCTCGTTCTATCGGTGTGAGGGACGTGCGGCCCAACAATCCGCCGACACTTGGACCGAAGCATAGACGCGCGCTACCGCCGATTCATGCGGCGTAGCGTATCCCGGTCATTTGCAAATTGGTATATCGCGAGGGGCGGAGAACAACGGTGCCCAGGACGGGCGAGAGGTGCAGCCACGGGTGTGGCGAGTGGTGCACGAGTGTGCCCCAACTCGCCGGAAAAACAAAGCGCAATCAGAAGAACGCCTGAATGCCGGTCTGTGCGCGGCCGAGGATCAGCGCGTGGATATCGTGCGTGCCCTCGTAGGTATTCACGACTTCCAGATTCACCACGTGGCGGATCACGCCGAACTCGTCGGAGATGCCGTTGCCGCCCAGCATGTCGCGCGCCACGCGGGCGATGTCGAGCGACTTGCCGCACGAGTTGCGCTTCATGATCGAGGTGATTTCCACCGCGGCCGTGCCTTCGTCCTTCATGCGGCCCAGGCGCAGGCAACCTTGCAGGCCGAGCGTGATTTCGGTCTGCATGTCGGCCAGCTTTTTTTGCACGAGCTGGTTGGCGGCGAGCGGGCGGCCGAACTGCTTGCGATCCAGCACGTACTGGCGTGCGATGTGCCAGCAGGCTTCGGCAGCGCCCAGCGCACCCCACGCGATGCCGTAGCGCGCCGAGTTCAGGCACGTGAACGGACCCTTCAGGCCGCGTACGCCCGGCATCAGGTTGTCTTCCGGCACGAACACTTCGTCCAGCACGATTTCACCAGTGATCGACGTACGCAGGCCAACCTTGCCGTGGATGGCAGGCGCCGTGAGACCCTTCCAGCCCTTCTCCAGGATGAAGCCGCGGATTTCGTCCTCGCCGTTGTCGTTCGGCAGCTTGGCCCACACGACAAACACATCGGCGATGGGCGAGTTGGTGATCCACATCTTGGCGCCCGACAGCGAGTAGCCGCCGTCGACCTTCTTGGCGCGCGTGATCATCGAGGCCGGGTCGGAACCGTGGTTCGGTTCGGTCAGGCCGAAGCAGCCGATCCACTCGCCGGTGGCCAGCTTGGGCAGATACTTCTGCTTTTGCGCCTCGCTGCCGAATTCGTAGATCGGCACCATCACGAGCGACGACTGCACGCTCATCATCGAGCGGTAGCCTGAATCCACCCGTTCGACTTCACGTGCGATCAGGCCGTAGCTGACGTAGTTCAGGCCCGGGCCGCCGTACTGCTCGGGAATCGTCGGGCCCAGCAGGCCCAGCTCGCCCATCTCACGAAAGATCGACGCGTCGGTCTTTTCGTGCCGGAACGACTCCAGCACGCGCGGCATCAGCTTGTCCTGGCAGTACGACGCGGCGGCGTCGCGCACCATGCGTTCGTCGTCGGTCAGTTGTTGGTCGAGCAGCAGGGGGTCGGCCCAATTGAAGGCGTTGCGAGCGGTCACGGCGGTCGTCTCCGAGTCGTTGTTGTTCCGATATACGGAACACAGTTTCGAAATTTAGGGCTATGATAGCGCAACCGCCGACGATTTCCAGGGCTTTTTTGCCATGAGCACGACCCGCCTCCCCGATCCCGAATTCGACACCGCGCCCGCCGAGTCGAGCGACCCGAATTTCGTCACGGCACTCGCGCGCGGGCTGGAACTGCTGCGCGCATTCCGCCCTGGCGATACGTTGCTCGGCAACCAGGAATTCGTCCGGCGCACGGGCTTTCCCAAGGCCACAGTCAGTCGATTGGCGGGCACGCTGGTCTCGCTCGGTTATCTGCGCTACGACGATGCGCTCGGCAAATACGGGCTCGACGCCGGTGTGCTCGCACTCGGGTTTGCCTACCTGGCCTCGAGCGACGTGATCCAGCTCGCGCGGCCACACATGAGCGCGTTTGCGCAGCGCTTTGGCGTGTCGATCTCGCTCGGCAAGCGCGATCGGTTGGATATGGTTTATCTGGAGACGATCCGCCACGACAGCCCGTCGATGAGCGGGTCGTCCGGGCTGGGCGTGGGCTCGCGGCTGTCGCTGCTGTCGAGTTCGATGGGCCGGGCGTATCTGGCTTCGTTGCCCGCCGCGCGGCGTGAGCGCCTGTACGAAGCACTGCGCACGCAGCAGCCGGCGCAGTGGGCGGCAGAAGGTGCCGCCGCAGATGACGCTGTCAAAGCCGGCGTACGCAACGGCTACGCCGTATCGCTGCGCGACTGGCATCCCGCCATCCACGCATGCGCAGTCGCGTTCTTCGCGCCAAGCCAGCGCGAGCCGTATGTCGTGAGTTGCAGCGCGCCATACACCTCCGCCGATGCAGAGCGCATCCGCGACGAACTGGCCCCCGCGCTACGCGAGTTCGCGGCACGGCTAGGCCAAGTGGTTGAGCCCGCCGCGTAGGCCGCTCTAAGATTAGTCAGAACCTGCTCTGCCGCCGGACCTTGCATCCAGACGGTGTGGCCGTACCCGGCCCTAGATGGCGCCTTGGATTTTTGTCGCGGGGAGGAAAAAGGAAGGAGCCCTGTTTGAGCGCAGCGAGTTTGGCTCCTTCCCCTTCCCGTGACACAAATCCAAGGGGAAGTCGCCATCTCGGGCGCGCCTTTCTTTGCTTACTTTCTTTGGCAAGACAAAGAAAGTGAGTCAGCCCCGGCAGGGGATGAAACCAGAGATCGACCAATAGCAAAAGTCACAAGTCAGTCCGCAACTTCCAAAGCTCCGGAAACAACACCACGTCCAGCATCTTCCGCAGGTAACCGACGCCCTCGGTGCCGCCCGTCCCACGCTTGAAGCCAATCACGCGCTCCACCGTGGTCACATGCCGGAAGCGCCATTGCCGGAACGCATCTTCCAGATCGACGAACTTCTCAGCCAGCTCGTACAGCTCCCAGTGGTGCGTCGGGTCTCGATAGACCTCCAGCCACGCCGCTTCCACCGAGGCGTTGTAAGTCACGGGACGCGACCAGTCACGCTCGATGCAATCTGCGTCGAATGCAAAGCCGTGACGCGCCATGTAACGCACCGCCTCGTCGTACAGCGACGGCGTTTCCAACGCAGCCCTGACCTGTTCGTAATGCTCGGTGCGATGCGCGTGCGGCTTGAGCATCGCCGCGTTCTTGTTGCCGAGGATGAACTCGATCTCGCGGTACTGATACGACTGAAAGCCTGACGATTGCCCGAGGTGCGGACGCATGGCCGAGTACTCCGGCGGCGTCATCGTGGCGAGCACGTTCCACGCCTGCACCAGCTGATCCATGATGCGCGACACGCGCGCCAGCATCTTGAACGCAGGCGGCAGGTTGTCATTGCGCACGCAATCCCGCGCGGCGCGCAACTCGTGCAGCATCAGCTTCATCCACAGCTCGGTGGTCTGATGCTGAACGATGAAGAGCATCTCGTTGTGATCCGGCGAGCGCGGGTGTTGTGCGTTCAATATCTGGTCGAGCGCGAGGTAGTCGCCATAGCTCATCGATTTTGAAAAATCGAGCTGCGCGTCGTGCCAGCCTTCGCCCTGGGCGGCATGCATGGGGCAGCCCGATGCTGCGGGTTGGTTCGGGTTCGACATCTCAGGTCACCAGCGTACGTTCGTTGAATTGGGCCGATTGCCACGCGCCGGTTTCCAGCACATCGCGCAACACCTCCACGGCATCCCACACATCGGCAAAGCTCGTATACAGCGGCGTGAAACCGAAGCGCATGATGCGTGGCTCGCGGTAGTCGCCGATCACGCCGCGCGCGATCAGTGCCTGCACCACGGCATAGCCGTTGGGGTGTTCGTAGCTGACATGGCTGCCGCGGATGGCGTGGTTACGCGGCGTTACGAGCGTGAGGGGAAAGCCTGCGCAGCGCGTTTCCACCAGCGTGATGAAGAGATCGGTGAGCGCCAGCGACTTGGCGCGCAGGGCGGCCATCGACGTCTGCGCGAAGATGTCGAGCCCGCATTCCACCATCGCCATCGACGTGATCGGCTGCGTGCCGCACAGGAAGCGGCCGATGCCGGCATCGGCGTCGTAGCGCGACTCCATCGCGAACGGCCGCACGTGGCCCCACCAGCCCGATAGCGGCTGCCAGAAGCGCTCGCGCAACGCCGGTGCCACCCACACGAAGGCTGGCGAGCCGGGGCCGCCGTTGAGGTATTTGTAGGTACAGCCGATGGCGTAATCCGCGCCGCCTGCGTGCAGGTCAACGGGCACAGCGCCCGCCGAATGCGCCAGATCCCAGATGGCCAGCGCGCCGTGCTTGTGCGCCAGCGCCGAGACGGCCGCCATGTCGTACATGTGCCCGCTCTTGTAGTTCACGTGCGTCAGCATGGTGACGGCGACGTCGTCGCCCAGCGCCCCTTCCAGTTCTTCCGGCGAGTCGATCAGGCGCAGTTTGTAGCCGTCGCGCAGCAGGTCGGCCAGGCCTTCAGCGATGTAGAGGTCGGTCGGAAAGTTATGCGTTTCCGACACGATGATCTTGCGGGCGGGCGCGTCTTCGCGCTGCACGCGAATCGCGGCGGCCAGCACCTTGAAGAGATTGATCGATGTGGTGTCGGTGACGACGACTTCGTCTTCGCGCGCACCAATCAGCGGGGCAAGCTTGTTGCCCAGGCGGCGCGGCAACTCAAACCAGCCGGCCTGGTTCCAGCTGCGGATCAGGCCATCGCCCCATTCGTTGGCGACGACTTCCTGCGCGCGGGCGAGCGCAGCTTTCGGGCGGGCGCCCAGAGAGTTGCCGTCGAGATAAATCACGCCGTCGGGCAGCGCAAAGGCGTCGCGCAGCGCGGCGATCGGATCGGCCGCGTCGCGTTCGACGCAGGAGTTGCGGGTGATGGTCATGTGAATGCCGGGTGAAAAGGGGTGGGTGTTCTGTCGTTGTGTCGATCAGGGGAGGCTGCGCAGCACGGCGCGCACCGGACTCGCATCGAGCGTGGCGAACTTGAGTGGCAGGGCGATCAGTTCGTAATCGCCGGCGGGCACTTCGTCGAGCACGAGCCCTTCGAGGATGGCGAGGCCGTGTTTGCCCACGGCGTGGTGCGCGTCCATGGTCTTGGAGGTCTGCGGGTCGAGCGAGGCGGTGTCGACGCCAATGAGCTTGACGCCGTGCGCGGCCATCAATGCGATCGTCTCGGGCGCAACGGCGGCAAAGTCGGCGTCCCACGCGGTTTGCGGCATCTGTGCGTACGTTCGCAGCAACACGCGCGGCGGTACGTCGGTCAATGCATCGCGCACGTGTTCGGGCTCGACGCGCGCCGCGCCCACACAGTGAATAACGCGGCACGGGCCCAGGTAGGCGTCCAGCGGCACCTGGCCGATGGCAGCGCCGTCCGCGCGGTAGTGCAGCGGGGCATCGGCATGCGCACCCGTGTGCGGCGAGAGAGTGATGCGCCCGACGTTGACTGGGCAGTCACCTTCGAGCTTCCACGCAATTTCCTGCGAAAACGGCGTATCGCCGGGCCAAGTGGGCGTGGCAGGCGAGAGGGCGGGGCTGATGTCCCACAAAGTGCGTTCCAAGGCGGCTCCGGGGCGGAAAATTCGTTGAATCCGTGCCGAAATGATAGGGAAATCCGCGCGCAATGGGTTTGCATAATCGTGCGCGTCATCGCATCAGATTCGCATAAAATGCAAAGTAATCAAAATATGACGCAAGGAAGCGCGAAGAATGCAACTCGATACCACCGATCTGCGCATTCTGCAGGTGTTGCAGGAAGACGGCCGCATCAGCAACCAGGATTTGGCGGAGCGCGTCGCGCTGTCGCCGTCGGCCTGTCTGCGGCGTGTGCGGATGCTGGAAGAGGGCGGCGCCATCACCGGTTATCGGGCGCAACTGGGCCGCGCCGCGCTCGGGCTGGAACTGGAAGCGATCGTGCAGGTGTCGATGCGCCAAGACGTGACGGGCTGGCACGAGACGTTCATGGCCGCCGTGCAGAGTTGGCCCGAGATCGTGGCCGCTTACATCATCACCGGGGATTGCAACTACATCCTGCGCGTGCAGGCGCCCAACCTGCAGCACTACTCGGAGTTCATCATCGAGCGGCTGTACAAGACGCCTGGCGTGATGGACATCCGCTCGAATATCGTTCTGCGCACCATCAAGGACCGCGACGGCGGTCTGGCGCTGTTGATGGAAGCGCGGGGCGTGCGTCCGCTCGAGGGCAAGGCGACGGGCAAGGGCGGGAGAGCAAAGTAGAAAGTGGCGCCGGACTTTCTGACGAGAATCAATCCCCTACTGAAAGCATGCGCGGATAGTGGCCCTGTGTTGTCGACCGGAGCGGGCCATGGCCAAGAAGTTTCCGCTGCATCCTGTGCACCCCGAGCGCATCTGCTGGGGCTGCGACAAGTATTGCTCCACCGACGCCCTGGGCTGCGGCAACGGCTCGGGCCGCACGCAGCACCCCGCCGAGCTGCTCGGCGACGACTGGTATGAATTCGGGGATTGGGGCATCGACGCGGACGCGCCGCAGAAACCAGGCACGCCCGCCTAATATGGCTGGCTGGTCAGTCGCCGATGCGCGTGAGCGACGAGAACGCGCCTCGATGGAACACCAGCGGTGCGCCATTCGCGTCGATCACGCCGCAGCGCTCGACTTCACCGACGAAGATGACGTGGTCACCCTCGTCATATCGGCTGCGGTTATGGCACTCGAACCAGGCCAGTGACTGCGCGAGGATCGGCAGGCCGGTGGGGCTCAGGCGGTAGTCGATGTTGGCAAAGCGGTCGCCCTTGAGCGTGGCGAAGCGCTTGCACAGGGCCAGTTGCTCGGCTGCGAGAACATTGATGACGTAGTGCGAGCCTGCGTGGAACAACGGAAATGAATTCGCCTGCACGCCCAGGCTCCACAGCACCAGCGGCGGGTCCAGCGACACTGAATTGAACGAGCTGGCCGTCACCCCGACGAACGCCGGCGTACCTGGCCGGCCTTCCGAGCGCGTGGTGACCACCGTCACGCCAGTGGCAAACTGGGACAGGGCATGCCGGAAATGCGCGGCATCGAAATCGGGCGGGGTGGCGCGGCCATGTGGGCGTCGATGCGCCGACGCCTCGCGCGCGGAAGATTCCGGGTCGCGCGCATCCATGGGAATGGCTCCGTTTTGGTCCATGAAAACTACCGAAAGTAATGCTCAATTGTAACGGACGCGCGATAGGCCGCGCCCGGGTAGGGCTTTGCATGATTCTGCGGTCATATGGGGGAGCCTGTGTCAGGATTAGAGCCTTCGGCCGACCAATGGCAGCCCAATCAATGCAGGAGAATCCGAATGACTGAACAACGCGCCCTTGAAACCGCCGTCCTGGGCGGAGGCTGCTTCTGGTGCCTGGAAGCCGTGTTCCAGCAGGTGCAAGGGGTGCAGAGCGTGGTGTCCGGCTATGCCGGCGGCCATGTCGATCGCCCGAGTTACCGTGCCGTTTGCAATGGCAACACTGGTCATGCCGAAGTGGTGGCCGTGAAGTTCGACCCCGCCGTGATCCCGTATCGCGAGATTCTCGACATCTTCTTCGCCATTCACGACCCGACCACGGTTGATCGCCAGGGCAACGACGTTGGCCCGCAATACCGCTCGGCCATCTTCGCGCAAACGCCCGAGCAACTGGCGACGGCGCGCACGGCCATCGCCGAGCTGGGCGCCAGCGACATCTTTGAAGCGCCCATCGTGACCGAACTGGTGGATGCCGCTGACGGCAAGGTCACCTTCTGGCGTGCCGAGGACGAGCACCAGAACTACTTCCGCGACCACCCGGCCCAGGGCTACTGCGCGTTCGTCATCTCGCCCAAGGTGGCGAAATTCCGCAAGCAGTTCGCACACCGCTTGCAGGGTTAGGAGAGGACGCCGAGGCTACGCTGCGTCTGCCGGCAAGCGCGCGGCAATGGCCTCGGCCAGCTTGATGCACGACAACGGGGATGATCCTTCTGCCTTGTTGCTGACCAGGATCGTTACCCTGCGCCCAGCCGCCAGCGCGGCGACCGCCATGTCGGCCAGCGTTTCGCGCGAGAACGGGTCTTCATCGACGAGCTTGTTGAACGGTTTGTACGCTGCTTCGGCTTGCGCGTAGCGATAGCGGCTGTTCAGGTTCCAGCGCACCACCAACGGGCCACCCCCACCTTCATCCAGCAGCGCAACGGCGGCCGCTTGCCGGTCCACTGCCGGCATCCGCTCATGCAGGCCGACGCAATAACGCACCCCCGCCGCGCGCAGCATTTTGATGAAGCGCGGCGTGAGCAGCGTGGCGTCGCGCAATTCCACCGCGTAGACGGCGTCGGGATTGAGCTGCGGATCGAGTGGCGGCAACGCGGCCAGGAACGCCGCAAGCCGTTCCACAAAACCGGTGGCATCTTCAGCCAGCGCGCCCAGCGGCGAAAGCTGAAACACCAGCGGCCCGCATCGCGTCCCGAGCCCGCGGGTGGCCGGCTCGACAAAGTCGCGGATCGCAAATTCGGCATTCAGGAAGGCAGGATTGGCCATGCGCCCGCGCCCGTCCGATTCACGAATCCACGCGTCGCATACGGCAGAGGTTGCCTTGACGGCAAAGCGGAAGTCTTCCGGCACGCTAGCCGCGTAGGCGACGTAGTCCGCCAGTGGGATCGGCGAATAGAACCCGCGATCGATGCTGACCGTGCGCAGCAGCGGGTGCTGGGCATACGCCGCCAGGCCCTTGCGGGCGAGCATCGATTCGGAATACTCGCCCGCATATACCAGCCCGTCCCACCCCGGATACGACCATGACGACGTGCCGATGCGCAGGGCGCGCGGCAAGCGCTGCGCGAGCGCAGCCACATCGGGCGCAATTACGGCCGGCTGCACGCCCTGTCGCGCGGGCGAGCGTTTGGGTTTCGGTGCGGAGGTGCCGGGTTCGGCGGTCGCGTTGTCGCTTAGGGCGGGCGGCGCGCCGAACAGATCGTCGATGGGGGAGCTGTCGGTCAAATGGTTACGCGTAGATATAGCGGCGCGACCACGGGATCGTCGTCGCCGACTTGCCGGCCTTCTGCAGCACGGTCTGGAAGATCGAGATTTCGTCGGCGTCGAAGGCGTGTGCGCAGCCGGCCAGGTAGACGCGCCAGATGCGGTACTTCTTCTCGCCCACCATTGCGCGGATGGTTTCGCCGTTGGCCTCGAAGCGCTCGGCCCAGTGTTCGAGCGTGCGCGCATAGTGGCGGCGCAGGCTTTCAACGTCAAGCGCTTCCAGGCCGCCATCCTGCGCGGCGCTCAGCGCCAGCGAGATGTGCGGCAGCTCCCCTTGCGGAAAGACATAGCGATCGATGAAATCGCCGCCGCCCATCGAGCTTTCGCCGCCGGCCGAGTCCGACGACGTGATGCCGTGGTTCATCGCAATGCCGTTGTCGGCCAGCAGGTCGTGCATGCGGCGGAAATACCCGGGCAGGTTCTTGCGGCCGACGTGCTCGAACATGCCGACGCTGGTGATGCGGTCAAACTGGCCGGTCAGGTCGCGGTAGTCCTGGATGCGGATTTCGATCTGGTCTTGCAAGCCGGCCGCCCGCACGCGTTCGGTGGCGAGATCGTACTGGTTTTGCGACAGCGTCACGCCCAGGCAACGCGCGCCGTACTTCTGGGCGGCACGCAGCACCAGCGCACCCCAGCCGCAGCCGATATCGAGCAACGTCTGCCCGGGCTGCAAGCGGATCTTGGTGAGGATGTGGTCGATCTTCTTGAGTTGCGCCTCGTCGAGCGTTTCATCGCCGTTCTCAAAGTAGGCGCAGGAGTAGACCATGTTCTCGTCCAGCCACAGTTTGTAGAAGTCGTTGGAAACGTCGTAGTGGTACTGGATCGATTCCTTGTCGCCTTCCTTCGTGTGGGCGAAGTGGCGCACCACGCGGGCCAGCGCATTGCCGCTGCTGACCGCGGCCGCAGCAGCCAGGCTGTAGCTCACATTGATGATGTCCGCCAGCTTGCCGTCCAGGTCGATCTTTTCCTGGACGTACGCCTCGCCAAGGTTGTTCAGCGTTGGGGAGAGCAGCAGCGGCAGAGCGCTCGCTTCGCGCACGGTGAGCGTGACGCGGGGCTGCTCGAAGCGGCCCAGCTCGTATTGATCACCGTTCCATAACCGCAGGCGCACGGGAAGGTTGGCAGACTCGCGGATGTCCTGGATCCACTGCTCAAGTTTGCGGTCAATCGCCTGTTGGAAAAACATGTCGACGCCTCCCTGATGTGCCAGTGTTCGGGACGGCCATCGGATTGCGGCCCGAACGGATCACTTTAGCTTACGACAAACTTTCCCATTGTGCTGTGCGGGTCTTACGGGGACGTGCCGGACCGATCCTTCGGCAGCAAGCGCCGTGCCGGCATGACGCGATGCGCAATAACGTATTGCGCATCTGCCGTCAGGCTACGGGGCGAGGCGGACGATTGTCCAGCTGCCGTCGGCATGCTTGCGGTACTCCAGCCGATCGTGCAGCCGCGACGGGCGGCCTTGCCAGAATTCCAGCCGCTCGGGCAGCAGCCGGTAGCCGCCCCAGTGGGGCGGGCGCGGCGGGGCGTCGCCAAAGCGCTGGCGGTATTCGGCTTCGCGAGCTTCCAGCGTGGCGCGATCGGGCACTTCGCTGCTTTGCTCCGAGGCCCAGGCGCCCAGACGGGAGCCGAGCGGGCGCGAGTGGTAATAGGCATCGCTTTCGGCGTCGCTCACTTTTTCGACGATGCCCTGGATGCGCACTTGCCGCTCCAGCCCGATCCAGTGGAACAGCAGCGCTGCGCGCGGATTGGCGGCCAGTTCTTCGCCCTTGTGGCTGGCGTAGTTCGTGAAGAAGGTGAAGCCGCGCTCGTCCAGGTTCTTGAGCAGAACGATGCGGGCCGAGGGCTGGCCATGCGGGTCGACGGTGGCGAGCGTCATGGCGTTGACTTCAGCGATCTCGGCCTTCAGGGCCTCGTCGAACCAGCGGCGGAACTGGCGCAGGGGGTTGGCGTCCACGTCGGCGATGTCGAGCGAAGCGCGGGCGTAATCGGTACGGATATCGGCAATGGAGGTCATGAGCGTGGCGAATGCGGCATGCGAACGGGCCGAGTATAGACAAACACCGCCTGCCGTTATTTTCTTGCGCGCAAAAGGCCTGGCACGGTTTGCGCTTGCGGCGGGAGGCTGGCGATCCGTTTTGCGCCGCTTTATTGGCTAGTCAAGGGTATCAGGCTGCGGCGCTCGCCGCGTCTGCCACAAAAATTTCAACAGGATGTCGAAAATGGTCCCCCGTTCCCATGATCCCGACACCCCTGCCGGCTTGACGCGCCGCCAGTGGCTGCAGGGCACACTCGCGTTGGCCGCGGCCGGGCTGGCGGGCTCGCAGGTGCTGCGCGCGGTCGCCCAGGGCCCGACTGAATCGCTCGATGCATTCATCGCGTTGTCACAGGCGCTGACGGCCCGGCCCGCGCTGGATCGCGGCGTGGGCACGCGGTTGCTGGCGGCGCTTGGCAAATCGAGCGCCGACTTTGCCGCGCAATTGCGGCCGCTGGCGCAGGCGTTGGCAGTGGGCTCGCTTTCCGATGCGCAGCAGAAGACCGCGCTGCAGATTCTGGAAGCGTGGTACCTGGGTGTGGTCGACGGCAATGTCGTCACGTACGAGCAAGCGCTGATGTATAGCGTGGTTTCAGACACGCTCGTCATGCGCACGTATTGCCCCAACCAGCCCGGCTTCTGGGCCGAGCCCCCCGTCGAGAGGCAAGCCTGATGGCCCAATCTGAACAAACTCGCCAACAAGCCGATATCGTGGTGGTGGGCTCCGGCGTGGCCGGGGCGCTGGTGGCGTACGAGCTGGCGCGCGCGGGCAAGTCAGTGCTGATGCTCGAAGCCGGCCCGCGCCTGCCGCGCTGGGAAATTGTCGAGCGCTTCCGCAACCAGGCCGACAAGATGGATTTCATGGCGCCGTATCCGTCAACGCCATGGGCACCGCATCCGGAATATGGCCCGCCCAACAACTACCTCGTGCTCAAGGGTGAGCATCAGTTCAACTCGCAGTACATCCGGGCGGTGGGCGGCACGACGTGGCACTGGGCCGCATCGACGTGGCGCTTCCTTCCGAACGATTTCAAGCTGCGCAGCGTGTATGGCATCGCGCGCGACTGGCCGATCCAGTATCAGGATCTGGAGCGCTATTACGGCCTGGCCGAAGAGGCCCTCGGCGTCTGGGGACCGAACGACGAAGACCTCGGTTCGCCGCGTAGCCAGCCTTATCCGATGACGCCGCTCCCGCTCTCGTTCAGTGAACGCACGATCAAGGACGCGCTCAATGCGCACGACGCGAGCTTCCACGTGGTCACCGAGCCGGTGGCGCGCAACAGTCGCCCGTACGACGGTCGCCCCACCTGCTGCGGCAACAACAACTGCATGCCGATCTGCCCGATCGGTGCGATGTACAACGGCATCGTGCATGTGGAGAAAGCCGAGCAGGCCGGCGCACGGCTGATCGAGAACGCCGTGGTCTTCAAGCTCGAAGTCGGCCCCAACAAGCGCATCGTGGCGGCGCGGTACAAGGATTCGAAAGGCGCCGAGCACCGCGTGGAAGGCAAGTGGTTCGTGCTGGCTGCCAACGGCATCGAAACGCCCAAGCTGATGCTGATGTCGACCAGCCAGGATTTTCCGAAGGGCGTGGGCAACAGCTCCGACATGGTGGGGCGCAACCTGATGGACCATCCCGGCACCGGCGTGAGCTTCTATGCCGACCGCAAGCTATGGCCGGGACGCGGGCCGCAGGAAATGACGTCGCTGATCGGCTTTCGCGATGGGCCGTTTCGCGCCACGCAGGCTGGCAAGAAGCTGCACCTGTCGAACATCTCGCGCATCGAGCAGGAAACGCAGCGCATCTTCAAGGAAGGCAAGCTCATCAAGCCGGCCGACCTCGATGCACGCATTCGCGACCAGGCCGCGCGCTACGTGCAGTTCGACAGCTTTCACGAGATCTTGCCGCTGCCCGAGAACCGCATCGTGCCGAGTGCGACGGAAGTGGACGCCATCGGCATTCCACGCCCCGAGATCACGTACCACATTGACGATTACGTCAAACGCAGCGCCGTGCATACGCGGGAGGTCTACGCGACGGCAGCCCAGGTAATGGGCGGCACCAATGTCGAATTCCACGACGACTTCGCACCCAACAATCACATCACCGGCGCAACCATCATGGGGGCCGATCCGAAAGACTCCGTGGTCGACAAGGATTGCCGGACCTTCGACCATCCGAATCTGTTCATCAGCAGCAGTTCCGCCATGCCGACGGTGGGCACCGTCAACGTGACGCTGACCATCGCGGCACTGGCCCTGAGGATTGCCGATCAACTGAAGAAGGAGGCGTGAGATGAAAGCGATCGCTTCCTTCTCGCTGCTGTTGCTGACTGGCCTGCTGGCGAATGCGTGGGCGAAGGACACGCCGGCCGACACCGCACAGATCAAACGCGGCGAATACCTCGCCATTGCGGCCGACTGTGCAGCCTGCCACACGGCACCGGGCGGCAAGCCGTTTGCCGGCGGCTTGCCGATGCAGATCCCGATGCTGGGCACAATCTACAGCAGCAACATCACGCCCGATGAAAGGACCGGCATCGGCAAATGGACCTACGAAGAATTCGAGCGCGCCGTGCGAAAAGGCGTGGACGATGACGGCAATAATCTGTATCCCGCCATGCCGTATCCATCGTACGCAAAGATCAACGATGCGGACATGCGCGATCTCTATGCGTACTTCCGCAACGGCGTCACGGCGGTGGAAAACCGACGGCCGCGCAGCACCATCCGCTGGCCGCTGAACATGCGCTGGCCGCTCAAGCTGTGGAACCTCATCTTCCTCAAGAGCGAGCCGTACGTAGCGAAGGCCGACAAATCTCCGACGTGGAATCGCGGTGCGTACCTCACGCAAGGGCTGGCACACTGCGGCACGTGCCACACGCCGCGCGGTTTCGCCATGCAGGAAAAGGCACTGGATGAGCGCGCCAGCGGTTATCTGGCGGGCTCAACGCTCGCGGGCTGGACGGCATTCAACATCACCTCGGACCCAACGAGCGGCATCGGTGCCTGGAAGCGGGAACAGCTCGTGCAATACCTGCGCACCGGCAGCGTGCCCGGCGTGGCGCAAGCCGCGGGCCCAATGGGCGAAGCGGTGCAGCACAGCTTCTCGCGGATGACGATGCAGGACGTCGAGTCCATCGCCGAATATCTGCGGACCGTGCCTGCGGTGAGCAACAACCTTGAACGCGCACGGCAGGATTGGGGCAAGCCCGCCACCGATGTGACAGCGCTGCGCGGCAAGCCCATCGAGACCACCATCGACGCCGCGCGTCTGTACCTCGGCAATTGCGCCACGTGTCACCAGGCCGATGGACGCGGCACGCCTGATGGCTATTACCCGCCGCTGCTGCACAACTCGACGGTCGGGACGCGGGACACGACCAACCTGGTGCAGGTGATCCTGTTCGGCATTGAACGCAAGGCAGGCGACAAGCACATCGGCATGCCGGCGTTTGGGCGTGAGCTGTCCAACGAACAACTCGCCGCGCTGACGAATTACGTCACACGCCAGTTTGGCGACCCGGCCACGCCGGGGGTGACTGCCGAAGCCATCGCAAAGCGGCGTTCATTGCAGTAGCGGCGATGGTGCCGGCGGCGGGGTTCAGCCGCCGGTGGTCAGCGGTTCGCGCGACGGCGGGCCTGCGCGACGCTGCGGCGCTGCGGTCTTGCCCGAGTCGGGCTGCGTCGACTTCAAATCGCCTTCCGGCGTGCGGCCCGGCTTCTTGCTGTGATATGTCTGGCCGGGCGGCGGTGCGATCGGGCGTTGGCGCACATCCGCGAGCAGCTTGCCGCAGGCGCTTTCGGGCGCCGGCTTGAGCTCAAGCACAGGCAGTACCGCCGCCACCGGCGCCGTCAGTGCCAGCGCCACTGCGCCGCCTGCCCGCAGCGCCACGACGGCCGGGTTGACCGACACATCCGGATGCTTGTAAGTGCCCTTCACATACAGCGGCGTGCGCAGCGAAAACACGCGCAGCCCCTTCGAATCCGGATGGATGGTGAAGTCCAGCGCTTCCTGCTTGAAACTCGTCGCGCCGGTCACGTCGATGACGGCATCCTGTGTATCCACCACGAACGTGCGTGCCTGCGCCAGCCCATTGCTCACGGCAAAGTCGCCGGCCGCGCAGTTGATGGTGACCTGCTTGTCGCCAAAGAGCTTGGTCAGGATCACGTTGCCGACGTTCAGCCCCATGGCTTCCAGGATGAACTTGCTGATGGTGCCTTGCTCCACCAGGATCTTCACCTCGCCGTTGGAAGAGCCGAGCAGTGCCGACACCGAGTTGCCCGTGGCCGAGAGCCGCGCATCGCCGTTGATCTCGCCCACGCTTGCACGCACGGACTCGATCTTCGGGAACAGTTGCTTGATCTTGAAGTGCCGTGCTGCCAGCGCGGCGCGCGCCTGCATGGGCGTGGCATGCCCGTCGAGCTGGATGTTGGAGCTGAGCGTACCGCCCGCAACGCCGAAGTTAAGCGGGTCCAGCGTGAGCACCGCATCCTGCAATTTGACGTGCGTAACAAGGTGGTTGATCGGCAGATCTGCGGTGTGGACGATGCGCTCGCCGGTAAACTTCACGTCGGCATCGATGGCGTTCCAGCGATCGGTGCGGAAGGGCTCCACCGGCAGCACCTTGTCGGCAGGCTGGCGCACGGTCTTGCTGTCGCCGGGGTCGGTGCTCGGGTCAGCGCGCTTGGCCTTGCTGGCGTTGGAGTCGGCGCCGATGATGGGCGCGAGGTCGGCAAACAGCAATTGATGCGAAACCAACTCGCCCGTCAATTGCGGACGGGGCT
The DNA here is from genome assembly GCF_016466415.2 of Ralstonia pickettii. NCBI lineage: Bacteria > Pseudomonadati > Pseudomonadota > Betaproteobacteria > Burkholderiales > Burkholderiaceae > Ralstonia > Ralstonia pickettii. Next base: position 755,280 of record NZ_CP066771.1, read on the forward strand.
CGCGCATCGTATAGGCGAGGGTGCCGCCTAAATCGGAGCCGCCCACGCGGCCTGTGAATTTCTCGTAGCGCCACGTCGAACCCCGTTTTCGCAACTCGCCGATCAGCCTGCCGCGCGTGTCGAAGGGGGGCGTATCCGGCAGCACCACGCCAGTCAGCGGATACAGCTGCGCCATGCTCGCGCCCGACAAGTGCAGGCGTAAGTCGATCGCTGTCAGGCTGGCGGGGTTGGTGAGCGTGCCGGCCAGGTCAATGCGTGTCTTGCCGACCGTCACGTCGGCCTGCAGCGGGTAGGGCCGTTGCGCGTCCTGCAGGCGGAGCACGCCGCCCGCCTTCCCGCTACCCGTGATGGCGGCGTTGTTATAGGTGCCCTTGACCGTCCACGCAATTCCATAAGGCTGCTGCGGATCCGGCGCCGCCGGCGTCTGTGCCGCGGTAGCGGAGGCTGCGGCGCCGGACGCAGCCGGCTCCTTGGCGGGCTGATCCGCGCTTTTGATGGCCGTGCCGTTAGCAGCGGTGTACAGCGTCTGGTTGTCTATGGTGTCGACGGTTGCCGTCAGGTGAATGCGCTTGATGTCGTCGTCCAGCGCCAGCGAGCCCCTGCTGAACGCAATTTCGCGCAGGTCCAGTTTCCAGTCTGAGGGCTTCTTGTTGTTGCCTTCGCCGCGCGTCAGATCGAACGTCCAGTTGTTGCGGTTCTGCTTGTCGCGCTCAAGCGCAATCGCGGGGGTGTCGAGTGTGACGCTCGGGATGACAATGCGATGCGCGAGCAGCGGCAGCGCCTCCAGCACAAACGTGAGTTGCCGGATGGTGGCCACGTTCGGCTGCTTGGCCCAATCCGGGTTTCCGACGGTGATGTCGTTGGCAATGAACCGAGGCCAGGGCACGTAAGCACGCCAGCCGGATTCGCCTTCGGGCTTCTTCCACGTGAGCACCAGATCGCCGTTGATGGCGAAGGGGCGTCCGATGGCTTGCGAGACGCGATCATTGAGATAAGGCCTGGCGCGGTTCCAGTCGAACGTCAGCACAAAGATGACCGCCGCTGCCACGATGACGACGGGTGTGATGACCAGTCCGAGGGCGAGTTTGCCGGATGTACGCATCGTGTTTTTGTCGGTATTGGCACAAAAATGCGACCGCGCGCGTTGATATATAGTTCGGCGCAACCACGATTCAATTGTGTCATGAGCCAAGTAGCAATCAGCGCGCCAGCGCACCCGCCCATCCTCGATGACGAATACGCACGCCGCTTTGGTGGGGTTGCCCGGTTGTACGGCCCCCAAGCGCTTGAGCGTTTCGCGGCGGCGCACGTTTGCGTGATCGGTATCGGCGGCGTGGGCTCGTGGGTGGCCGAGGCAGTGGCGCGCTGCGGTGTCGGCAAATTCACGCTGATCGACCTCGATCACATCGCGGTGTCCAACACCAACCGCCAGATCCACGCGCTGGGCGACGCGTATGGCATGGCCAAGGTTGACGCCATGGCAGAGCGCATTCTGCAGATCAATCCGCGCGCCGAGATCAGCCGCATTGATGATTTCGTGACGGTCGAGAACGCCGAAGCATTGCTCGGCCATCCGTTCGATTACGTGATCGACGCGATCGATGCGGTGAAAGTGAAGACGGCCATCATTGCGTTCTGCAAACGCACCGGCAAACGCGTCGTGACGTGCGGCGCCGCGGGTGGGCAATTGGACCCCACGCGCATTCGCGTGACCGATCTCTCGCGCACGATTCAAGACCCGCTGCTGGCCAAGGTGCGCGGCAACCTGCGTCGCCAGCACGGCTTTTCGAAAAACCCGAAGTCGCGTTTTGGTATCGACGCGGTGTTCTCCGACGAGCCGCTGCGCTACCCCGAACCCGAGCAGCAGGCGTGCGCTGTGGAGTTGCCGGTCGAGTCCAGCCACGCCGGCATCGACGACCTTGCAGCGGCGGGCCACATTGCCGTGGTCAACGCGCCGCCCGCGCCACAGCCTGCGCAGGGGCCGCAGGGCCTGGCATGCGCGGGGTTTGGTTCGTCCGTATGTGTGACGGCGGTGTTCGGGATGGTGGCCGCGTCAACGGCGCTGCGGGCGATCGCCGGCGTCTGATGGCGTATTGCTTGATCGAGGAATGACCTGATCGAGCTTCTCGCGGATGGTGTCGGCATATACGCCCGACCATCCATCGCGGGGCTGGCTGTTGGCAAAGACCACAAAACCGGGCATGACCGACACGCCGTATCGATCGGCGGTGTGCTGGTTTTCGTCGAAGTCCATCGTGACGAAGGTGGCACGTCCGGCGTAGCTCGATTCCATCTGCTCGAGGCTGGCCACGGCGGACTGGCTCGGGTGGCTCCACTCCGCGGCAAAGCACACCACCACCGGGTTGCGTTGCGAGGCGTCGATCACATCGGATTGAAACGAGGCATCGTTGACGGTCTTCATGGGCGCTCCCAGAGTGGAGTGGACGCCCGCGCAACGAAGGCCTGCGGGCAGGGCCACTCTGACTCTAGGCAGCGGACCGCCGGTCGACAACCTGTGTTCAGCCAACGTGCTCCATGGTGCGCATCGCGTTGCCCATTTGCGCCAGATACGTCGTCATCATGCGGTCCATCACGTCGACATGCTGCGCAAACCAGGCGGGCAATTCCGCCACCAGCCGACGGCCCAGTTCCATCTCGCCAGCGGCGGCGCGCTTGCGCACTTCGCGGCAAAGCGCCAGCACATTGTCGTGTTCGCCGCGGTGGCAGTGGCGCGGGGGGAAGTCGGCCGCGTCCATCCAGGCGTTTTCTTCAGCGAAGTGGTGCTCGGTGTGGTCGATGAAGGCATCGAGCGCGCCAATGAACTCGGCATCCGATGCATCTGCAACGGCATTGAGCAAGGCACAGAACTCGACGTGGTTGGCGTCAGTGGCAGCATCTCCGAGTTGGAGTGCCTCCGACCATTCGATCACGGGCATGGCAGGCTGAAGAATTGGATGGGCGAGGCGATCAGCTTAAGCGACGCACACCACGCCGCAGTTTGACGACGGGCAAACGTATTAGCCGGCGTCCGGCGCGGGATGTTGCTGCAGCACTTCCACCGCCCGCGCATAGAGCGCCACGGACGGGGCATAGCCACGCCCGATCTGGTACAGCGTGCCGCCCTGTTCGGCCAGCAAGCTGGGGAAGCCGGTGATACCCCAGCGGCGCGACAGGCGGAAGTCTTCGCGCGTTTCATCGCGCAGCGCATCCGTGTCGAACACAGCATCGAAGTGTTCCGCCTCGACGCCATTGGCGAGCGCAACGTCGCGCAGCACACCGGCCTGTGTGGTGTCGCGGCCTTCGCCGTAGAAGGCGTGCTGGATGGCATGGAAGAAGGTGAGCACGCGTTCGTCGTCCTCTGCCCAGTGTTCGCGCGCCATGACGACGGCGCGGCAGGCGGGTTCGGTGTCGTAGACGAAGCCGTCACGGCGCATCGCCACCGCGGGCGACTGGTCGAACGGCATGCCGCTGCGTTCGGCCACGGCATGCCAGTGGTGGAGGATTTCGTCGCGCTTGTCTGCGGCCATTGGTTCGCGCTGCCCGGGGCGCAGGCCGCCGGTGATGACCGTAACAGGCGCCGGTGCGCCCAGCGTGTCCGCCAGCCGCTTGCGCAGGTCAGCCAACTGTGGACCGAAGCCGTAGCACCAGGAACACATCGGATCGGCCACGTAGATCAATCGCATGATGGCTGCCTCAATTCAATTTGGACGCAAGCTGCCGGCGCCAGTGTGATACCGCCTGGGGCGCGTCGCGCATCATGTCGAACACCGAAACCATGGTCTTGCGCGCAATGTCGTCGCGGAAGGCGCGATCCCGCTCGACGATGGCGAGCAATTGCTCCAGGGCGGCTTCGTAATCCTGGCCGGCGATGTACTGCTGTGCCAGGTCGAGCCGTGCCTGCAGATTGTCCGGTTGCGCTTGCACGACCGTGCGCAAGGCGCCGGCATCGGGCAGCGTATCGGCCCGTTCGGTGGCCCTCAGGCGCGTTTCCAGCGGGGCATAGCGCGCATCCTGCGGCGCCTTGGGTGAAAGCAAGGCGAATTCGCCCTGCGCGGCATGCGCGTCGCCGGTGTCGAGGAGCAGGTTCACCAGCGCAAAGCGCGCGGCATCGAAGCCGGGGTCGAAGGCCAGCGCGTTCTGGAACGCTTCGCGCGCGAGGGCGGTTTCGCCGGCTTGGCTCGCGGCGAGCCCTTCGCGATAGGCGACTTCGGCGGGTTGCGGAATCACGCGGTCAAGGAAGGCACGCAATTGCGCTTCGGGCAACACGCCGACGAACTGGTCGACCGGCTTGCCATCGACGAACGCCACCACGTACGGGATGCTGCGCACATGGAACTGGGCAGAAAGTTCCGGGTTTTCGTCTGAGTTGATCTTCGCGAGCTTCCATTTGCCGGCATATTCGGCCTCCAGCTTTTCCAGCATCGGGCCCAATGTGCGGCACGGGCCGCACCACGGCGCCCAGAAATCGACCAGCACCGGGATCTGGCGTGAGGTTTCGACCACTTCCTGCGCGAAATTCTGCGAGGTGATGTCGCTCATCGTCGGGCTTCTCCTGAGGGGCAATGGCGCCGGCATATCCGCCGGCGAGAGGTATCGTGCATTTTACTTGGGGTGGGCCGGGCCGTTTCGAGGCCGCCTGCCGTCCGTCTGCCCGCCGCATAACGTATGTCAGAGCAACGGTTGAAAATAGAACGATCGTTCGGATACCATCGGGTAAAAACAACACACAGATTTACGGAGACATGGCATGACACGACCGCACTTCCAGTTCTGGCCCCGACGTTTGCCGCACAACATCAGCTCGCCGCAAACGAGCCTTTGGTACAACCTGGAAGTGTCGGCGCGACGCTATCCGGACAAGGATGCCGTCATCTTCTACGGTCGGCACACCACATTCCACGAACTGCACGATGACGCGGTGGCCGTAGCCGGCTGGCTGCAGCAGGTGGCGGGCGTGCAGAAGGGCGATCGCGTATTGCTGTACATGCAGAACTGTCCGCAGTTCATGGCCGCTTACTACGGCATCTTGAGGGCCGATGCGGTGGTCGTGCCGGTCAATCCGATGAACCGGCCTGAAGAGTTCAAGCATTACGTGACCGATTCGGGCGCTGCCACGGTCATCTGCAGCGCCGACCTGGCCGTCAATGTGACGACGGCCAACGCCGAGCTGCCGGAAGCGCAGCGCACCAGGCACCTGCTGGTCACGTCGTACGCCGATGCGCTGCCTGCCACGTACGAATATCCCGAAGATGCGCCCCCCGCCTGGATCACCGCTCAGCATCCGGCGCAGCCCGGCGCCGTTGCATGGAACGACGTGCTCGCGCAGCGCCTTGTGCCCGGCCCGCACACCGCTGGACCCGACGACCTTGCCGTGATGCCGTACACGTCGGGCACGACGGGTTTCCCGAAGGGCTGCATGCACCCGCACCGCACGGTGATGCACAACATCGTCGGCGGTTCGATGTGGTCGAACGGGACGAAGGAAGGCGTGAGCCTGTCGATCATCCCGTTGTTCCATGTGACCGGCATGCAGTACGGCATGAACGCGCCGATCTACATGGGTTCGACGGTCGTGATGCTGCCGCGCTGGGATCGCGAGGTGGCGGGGCGGCTGATCTCGCGCTACAAGATCACGCATTGGACGAACATCCCCACCATGGTCATCGACTTCCTGGCGAGTCCGCAGCTCGCGGAGTTCGACCTGTCGAGCCTCGCCTACATCGGCGGCGGCGGCGCGGCGATGCCGCAGGCCGTGGCCGAGCGCCTGCTGAAGGATTTCAACCTGGCGTACCAGGAAGGCTACGGCCTCTCGGAAACCATCGCGCCGACGCACAGCAATCCGGCCGATCGCGCCAAGCAGCAGTGCCTGGGCATTCCCGTGTTCAACACCGATGCGCGCATCGTCGATCCGCAGACGCTCAAGGAGTTGCCCCCGGGCGAGGTGGGCGAAATCATTGTCAGCGGCCCGCAGGTGTTCCTCGGCTACTGGGGCAAGCCTCAGGCCACCGCCGAGGTCTTCATCGAATTCGAAGGCAAGAAGTTTTTCCGCACGGGCGACCTTGGCAGGATGGACGAAGACGGCTACTTCTTCCTCACCGACCGGCTGAAACGCATGATCAACGCGTCGGGCTTCAAGGTCTGGCCGGCCGAAGTGGAAAGCCTGCTGTACAAGCATCCCGACGTGCAGGAGGCTTGCATTATCGGCACGCGCGATGCGTATCGCGGCGAGTCGGTCAAGGCAGTGGTGGTGCTCAAGGCCCACGCCAAGGGCAAGACCACCGAAGACGACATCATCAACTGGGCGCGCGACAACATGGCGGCCTACAAGTACCCGCGCGTGGTCGAGTTTGTGGATGCGCTGCCCAAGTCCGGCACGGGCAAGGTGATGTGGCGCACGCTGCAGGAGCAGGAAAACGCAAGGAATGAGGCGGCCGAGAAACCGGCCGCCGCGTAAGGAGCGCGTCAAGAGAAAGGGCCCGAGTGGCCCCTTTTTCAATGTCCGCGCGCCTTGAAGAGCAGCGCGCCGATGCCGTGGAAACCACGCTGACGCGCATGCCGCATCGGCGTGACGCCACCGCGGTCGGCCAGGTTCGGGTCCGCTCCGCCGTCGAGCAGAACTTGTACGGTCTTCTCGTATTTGTCGCTGCCATCGCCCAGCGCCACGGCTTCGATCAGCGCGGTCAGGCCCAGGTTGTTTGTGGCATCGGGTGGAACGCCGGCCTTCACGAGTTCATTGACGACTTCGACATAGCCACGACGCGCGGCCGGGATGAGCGCGGTGTCGCCGTCAGCGTTGGTGGCGCGCAGGTTGGCGCCGTGCGACAGGGCTAAGCGCACCGTTTCCGCATCGCCCTGGCTGGCAGCGAGCAGAAAGGCGCTGTTCTGCGTGTTGTCCTGCAGGTTGACGTCGGCACCGGCCTGGATGAGCAGGCGTGCTGCCGCGCCCATGTGCGCCATGACGGCAGCGATGAGCGCGGTGCGGCCATCGGCGTCGCGCGCCTTGAGGCTGGCGCCTTCGGCCAGCAACGACTGGATCGCCATCGTGTTGCCGGCCTGTGCGGCAAGGATCAGGTCGCGGTCACGCGTGGCCGGGTCGCTGCGGCGCACGGGGCGGGTGTCCGCGGCGTGGGTCGCACCGGGTGCGACTTTCGCGCCGGCGCTGGCCGCCACATGCAGGATGGGCAGATGCTGCTCCTGCCACGCGTTGGCCATGTCGCCCACAGCCAACGCCATCCCCAGCATGACGCCGATGAGCTGGTTGAGCGCGGGATGCGGAGCGATGAGCATGGCGGGCGGGTTCAGGCGCTGAGATAGGGATCGGGCAGCGGCGCGGTGTAGGTTGCGTCCGTTGCATCGGTCGTGGCGCAGGGGCCGTTTGCCGCGTCGGTCGCCTGCAGGCGCGACCACAGGCGGTCCAGATACGGATCGTGCAGCCCGTTGCTGGCCAGGCCGATCAGCGTGCGCTGCAGGTATTCGCGTGCCGGGCCGTACAGTCCGACCGCCTCGCGCAGGCAGCCGACCACGCGCTCGTCCGGCAGGCGGCCGGCATAGGCTTCATGCGCGCGGTTCATGACAAAGGCCAGCGCCAGGACGCGTCGGCCGTTGATCTCGGTAGGCAGCCAGCGGGGCAGGTATGCGCCAGTCAGCATTTCGCGGCGCCAGAGCACGCGGAATTCATGTTCGGCACGGTCGCGCGGTACGCGGAAGGCGACGCCTCGGCAACTGCCGCCACGGTCCAGTCCGAGTACGAGCCCCGGGTTGTCCCAGGTGCCGCGATTGATGCGGGAATAGAGGTAGAAGCCGCGGTGATAGCCGTGCACCGTGGCGCGGGCGGCCTCGGTGTGGAAGATCATCGGGTTCCAGATGAGCGAGCCGTAGCCGAACACCCAGGCGTCCTGGCAGTCGCCGTGCGCAGCCGACAACCGCGCGAGCGTCGATGCAAGCGACGCTTCCAGCGCAGCCTCGGTCAGCAACGACGACGCGACGGGCGAATCACCCAGGGCGGCGCGCAACCGGTTCTGTTCGAGATCCTCTCGGGTGACGGCCATGTCGCAAGCATAGAGCAATCGTCAAGAGTGGTCACGCAAGCGGACGGCCGATGGCCCGGAAACAGGGCGTTGCGCGTGTAGGCGGAGGCTTGACTATGGCGCGGCCGCAACGGTGAAGCGTGCGCAGCCGGAAACTGGAGGCGGGGGAACGGAATTGAACCGTCTTATACGGCTTTGCAAGCCGCAGCATTGACCACTCTGCCACCCCGCCGGGGGAGGCGGCTCGTGATGCACCGTGTGATGCATCGCAAGCCGGGGCGGATTCTAGCGCAGGATCAGACTTCCAGCAGGTCGACTTCAAAAAGCAACGTTGCGTTCGGGGGGATCACGCCGCCCGCGCCGCGTGCGCCGTAGCCCAGGGCTGCCGGGATGATCAGCTTGCGCGTGCCGCCGACCTTCATGCCTTGCACGCCTTCGTCCCAGCCCTTGATGACCATGCCGCCGCCCAGGTGAAAGGCGAACGGGTCGTTACGGTCCTTGCTGGAATCGAACTTCTTGCCAGCCTGGCCGTTTTCGTAGAGCCAGCCGGTGTAGTGCACGGTGACGTACTGGCCAGCCGTGGCTTGCGCGCCGTCGCCGACGACGACATCTTCGTATTGCAGGCCGCTTGCGGTGGTTTCGATGGTCATGATGAGCCTCGTGGAGTGGCGTGGGTGATAAGGGAACAGGCTCAGGCAGCGGTTGCGGCCTTGAGTGTTTCGAGCTGGACGTGGACGTTGTCCGCGTCGTTGGCGATCCAGATGTCGCCGTCCTGGATGGTGACCTGCAGACGCATGGTGCGTTCCACCATGGCGGCCAGCGCGGCCACGGTGTCCGCCGCGACTTCATACACCGATACGTTGGCAAAGCGCGTGACCTTGGTCTCGGTCTGCTGCCACCACACGCGGCTGGCGTTGCCACTATATGTGTAGACGGCGACCTGCTCTGCGCGGTTGCTGGCCTTGCGGATGCGCGTGTCGTCGGGGTTGCCGAGGTCGATCCACAGCTCGATGGCGTCGGTCAGATCGCGCTGCCAGAGTTCGGGCTCGTCGGGTTCGGACAGGCCGCGCGTGAAGGCAAGTGTTTCGCTGGCGTGGCGGGCGAAGGCAAGCACGCGCACCATCATGCGTTCGTCGTTCTCGCTCGGGTGGCGGGCGACGGTCAGCGCGTGGTTGGCGTAGTAGTGGCGATCCATGTCGGCGATCTGCAGATCGACCTTGTAGATCGTGGATTTCAGGGCCATGCGGGTGGTCGGCAAATGGGCCGTTTTTGGCAAAGCGCGCATTGTCGCACGGGCCGATGAAGCTGAAGGCATTGCCGGGGCGCATTCCCAACGGCAGCCGTTTGCGGTATACGAGCGGTGCGTGCGCCAGTCGGCGCATGGTTTTCCTATCCAAACCAGGACAATCAGAACGATGCGTTGGATATTCGGAATCGTGGGGCTGCTGCTCGGAGGCCTGTCGGGGGGCGTCGTCGGGGCGTTCTTTGGGGCGGTGATCGGTCTGGGACTGGCCTCGCTGATTTTGTACATGGACAAGCGGGCCAGTGCGCAGTGGGCCAATCTGCCCGACGGCACGGGCACAACCGGCGCGGGGCAGGGCCATGCGGCCACGCAGGCAGCCGTGTCGCCGCCGCCCGCGACGCTGCAGGAGCGTGTGGCGCGGCTTGAGCATGAGGTTTCGCTCCTGCGTCGGCAACTGGCTGAAATCAGGGGTGGAACGTTTGCAGCGCCTGCCGATATGGAGGCTGCTGCCGTTGAATCGCCGCCGACCGCGACAGAGGCGTTGCCAGCGGTGGAGTCGCTTGCCGCGCCTGTGCCGGCGCCGCAGGTGTCGGTTCCGCAGCCGACGCCTCAACCTGTTCCCCAGCCCGTGCCCGTCTTGGCACCGCACGAGCCCGATTGGGTCGAGCGCGCCGTGGGCGCTGCCCGCGACTGGCTACTGGGCGGCAACAGCGTGGTGCGGGTCGGCATTCTGGTCCTGTTTTTCGGCGTGGCGTTCCTGCTCAAGTACGCGGCGGACAATAGCCTGCTGCCGGTTGAGTTCCGGCTGGCGGGTGTGGCGGTCGGGGCGATCGTGCTGCTCGGCATCGGTTGGCGCCTGCGCGAAAAGCGTCCGGGCTATGCGCTCGTGCTGCAGGGCGGCGGGGTCGGCGTGCTTTATCTGACGGTGTTTGCTGCGACGCGCGTGGTGCCGTTGCTCAACCCTGGGATGGCGTTTCCGCTGCTGGTGCTGATCTGCGCGCTGGCCGCCGGGTTGGCGGTCAAGCAGAACGCGCCGGCGCTCGCCTTTACCGGCAGCGCGGGCGGGTTCCTGGCGCCGATTCTGATCTCGACTGGACAGGGCAGCCACGTGGCGCTGTTCAGCTATTACGCGCTGCTGAACGCGGGCATCTTCGCCATTGCGTGGTTCCGGGCGTGGCGGGCGCTGAATCTGCTCGGCTTCGTCTTTACGTTCGGCATTGCCACGGCGTGGGGCGTGCTGCGCTATCAGCCGTCGTTGCTGGCGAGCACCGAGCCGTTCCTGATCCTCTTCTTCCTGATGTATGTGAGCATTGCGCTGCTGACCGCGCTGCGCCGCCATGTCAGCCTCACCAACTACGTTGACGGCACGCTGGTGTTCGGCACGCCGCTGGTGGCAATGGGTTTGCAGACTGGGCTGGTGCACCACATTCCGTTTGCGATGGCGTGGAGCGCCACCGCGCTGGCCGCGTTCTATCTGGGGATTGCGGGCTGGCTGGCGCCGAGGCGTGCCAGCCTTGGCCTGCTGTACGAGGCGATGTTCGCGCTCGGCGTGATCTTCATCGCGCTGGCGATTCCGCTGGCCTTCGATGGGCGCACGACCAGTGCGGTGTGGGCGCTGGAAGGTGCTGCCGTGGTTTGGCTGGGCGTGCGCCAGCAGCGGCGTCTGGCGCTGGCGGCAGGCCTCCTTTTGCAACTCGCGGCAGGCGCCGCCTTCGCCTTGGATGCCGCATTCGATTGGGCGCCGCAGAGCGGCTGGGCCGTGCTCAACAGCCGCTATATCGGCGGGGTATTGATTGCGCTGGCGGGCGTCTTCAGCGGCTGGCGCCTGCATGGCAAGGCGGAGGCGCGTGCATGGCTGAAGGCCGCGCCGGTGCTTGGGGTTGTGGCGTCGGGGTGGGGCTTGCTGTGGTGGCTCGGCAGCGGCAGCAACGAGATTGATCGCTGGGCCTGGCGCATCGCCAGCAAGACCGTCGACCGGCCGGACATTCCACTGTGGGCCGTCTTCGCCGTGCTGACGGCGTGGGCTGCGCACGGCCTGCGCCGGAAGCTCGATTGGGCGCTGGCCGAGTGGCCTGCGCTGGCGTTGTCGCCGGTGCTGGCGCTGATTTCGCTGGCTGCGATCGAACACTGGGTGCCCTCTCCGCTGGCCGGGTGGGGCGGGCTGGTGTGGATTGCGGCCGTGGTGCTGGCCTTCGTGCTGCTGCGCCGGCAGGAGCGCGACGTGAAGGGCGCCATCCTCGCGCCGCTGCATACCGTGCTGTTCTGGCTGATCTGCGGCGTACTGGCCACGGAAGGCTACTGGCGCCTCGACGCCTACGTGCCCGAGGGCACCTGGAGCTTCGCCGCCTGGGCCTATGCCTACGGCGCGCTGCTTGCCCTGCTGGCGGGCGCGGGCTGGCGGGTCCGCTGGCCGATCGCCCGGTTCGAGCGCGCCTACCTGCTGTGGGGTGCCGCGCCGCTGGCGGCCCTGCTGTGGCTATGGAGCCTGGCGAGCGCCGCCAGCGACGGCAATGCCGCGCCGCTGTTCTACCTGCCGATTCTCAACCCGCTGGACGTGGCGCAACTGTTGGTTTTCCTCGCTATCGCGTTGTGGATGCGTCGCGTGGCACTGCAGAAGCTCGTACCTGAGCCGATAGTGATCGGCTACGCCATCGGCGCGACGCTGTTCATCTGGGCCAACGCAGTGCTGCTGCGCACGCTGCACCATTGGGCGCATGTGCCGTACACACCGGACGATCTGGGTGCCTCGATGCTGGTACAGGCATCGTTGTCGATGTTCTGGACGGTACTGGCATTGGCGGTGATGGTGTTTGCCACGCGGCGCGCCAGCCGCGCGCTGTGGTTCACCGGCGGGGCGCTGCTGGGCGTGACGGTGGTCAAGCTGTTCCTGTTCGACCTGTCACGCGTCACGGGTGTCGAGCGCATCGTGTCGTTTATCGCGATTGGCGTGCTGCTGTTGTTGATCGGCTATCTGTCGCCGTTGCCGCCGAAGCCCAAAACCAGTGCCGATGCTGGAACCGGGGAGGTCCTGTGAAGAAGGTTGCTTTTGCGATGGCCGTGGCGTCGCTGTTGTCTGCGCCGGCCTGGGCCGAACGCTTTGCGCTGACGGGCACGCCCGGCGCCCCTTACTACGCCGTCACGCTGAGCGAAGACGTCTACGCCCATGCGCACGAGGCCACCCTGGCCGACCTGCGCATCCTCAATGGCGACGGCGAGCCCGTGCCCTTTACCATCGATATCCCGCGCGATCCGCCGCCCCAGGCACGCACGCTGCGCGACGTGCACTGGTTCGCCACGCCCATCGACGATGCACAGAAGCCCGGCGCCGCAGGTGTCGTGCTCGGTACCGATGGCGTGCTGCGTGCGAGCGGCGCTCAGCTGTCGCAGGCGTCTGTGCGCGCGTGGTTGGTCGACCTCAGCCAGCTTCGTGACACGGTGACTGCGCTGGTCGTTGCGCTGCCCGCTGCGGAATTCCAGAGCGGTGTGAGCGTGCAGGCCAGCGATGACTTGCAACACTGGAGCCCGGTCGCTCAGGCCACGCTATTCCGTCTGTCCAATCAGGGCAGCACGTTGGTGCAGGACCGCATCGAGTTCACAGGGCTGCGGGCGAAATACCTGCGTCTGACGTGGCAAGGCAAACCGCCTGCGCCGGACGCCGTGCGCGCAGAATTGGCTGCCGGTGCGCCAGTGGCGCTTGCGGATAACGCCATTCAGTGGCGCTCGGGGCTGGCGCCAGTGCAGACGCCCGCGGCGGGCGACTACCAGTTCGATACCGGCGGCGTGTTCCCGGTCGAGCGTGTGAAGATCCGTCTGCCGCAAGCCAACACCGTCGCACAGGCAACGCTCTATGCGCGGGCCGATGCCCAGGCGCCCTGGCGGCCGGTGACATCTGCCCGCCTGTTCCGGCTGGCTGGTGCCAACGGGAAGGGCGAGCAGGAGAGCGCGGCCATCACGGTGCCCGCCACGGGGGAGCGCTACTGGCGTCTGCAGGTCGACACGCGCAGCGGCGGCCTGGGTGCCGGCGCGCCGGAATTGGCGATCGGCTGGCGTCCGGCCACGGTCACGTATGCGGCGCGCGGCAATGTGCCGTTCACGCTGGCGGTGGCGGAAGTGGCGCGCGGCAATCCGGTCGCACGCGCGGATCTGCTGGCGGGTGCGTCGCCCGCCATTGCGCAGGCACAGCTTGGCGCGATGAGCGATTCGCCTGCCGACGCGCTGACAGCCGAGCCACCTGGTGGCCGCCGGCGCCAGTGGGTGCTGTGGGGCGCGCTGTTGGCCGCGGTAGCGGTGCTGGGCGGGATGGCTTGGCGGTTGTTCCGCGCGCCGTCGGTGCCACCGGATGCTTCGACGTAATCTGCATTGCCCGAAGAAAACGGCGCCACCTGGGCGCCGTTTCTTCCTGGCGGAGCGCATGTTCAGTGCGCAAAGGCCGGTTGCACGAACAGCGCAACGCACAAGGCAAAGCCCGCAAACCACATCAGCGAACGCAGCGGAGCCCAGTTGGCGAGATAGCACACCGTGTACAGCACGCGCACCACGATAAATGCGATGGCCAGCAGGTTGATGCGGTCGATGATGCCGCCGCCCAGGATGGCCACCAGCACTGCCACTGCAAAGAACGGAAACGCTTCGAAGTGGTTCTGCTGTGCGGCGGCGGCACGGCCCGCGACGCCGGTTTGCTGCGCGAGCCACGCGCGCGGGTTGCGATTGTCGTACCGCGGGCCTTTGGCCTTGGCGATGCCGACGCACACGATCGGCAACACCGCTGCCACCAGAACGCACCAGAGGGCGATCGGCATGGTCAGTCTCCTGGATGTGGATGGGTGTGAAGGTGCCGCACCGTAGCACAAGGCGCGTTTTCAAACACCTGAGACGTTAGTCGAAACCTTGCACGGCAATGCGCACATCCCCGAGCATGACAACCTGGCCCGCTCGGATCTTGGCCGTCTTGCGCAGTTCCGGCTGGCCGTCGACCGTGACCGCACCATCGGCGACAACCGCCTTGCCGGCGCCGCCGCTGTCCACCACGCCGGTGAGCTTGAGCAGCTTGTGCAGCTCGATGTATTCGGTGGTCAAGGCGAAATCGATATTGGGCATGGATGGATTGCGAGGTTTATTGAGGCGTGGCTTCCACGCTGATGTCGAGGTCGACGCGGTCACCCACGTCGGGCAGGAAACGCGTCATGCCGAAGGCGCTTCGGGCAATGGCGAGGTGAAAATCGCCGCCGCAGACGTGGCGCGTGCTGCCGGGCATCTTTTCGTCGCCGCAACTGAAGCGCCGCACCTCTAGCCGCACAGGCTGCGTCACACCGTGCAGCGTCAGATTGGCCTCAATGGCTATGAGCTTGCCGCCTTCCACGACAAAGCGGTCGCTGCGCAGACGGATGACCGGGAACTTCGCAGCGTCGAGAAACTGCTCCGATTTCAGCACGCCGTCCAGCACGCGCAGGCGCGTGTTGATGGAGTCGGCGTCGACGGTGAAATCGAAGCCGCCCTGGTGGGTGGCTTCATCGAAGTTGATGGCGCCGTCGATTTTGTCGAAGCGGCCGCGCATCGTGCTGCGATCGAAATGCGATGCGCCGAAGTAGACCGATGTGTGCGCCAGGTCTGGCGCAAATGACGCGGCGAAGGCGGGAGAGGTGAACAACCCCGCCAGCAATAGAATCCATGCACGCATGATGCCTCCGATATCAGAGGCCCATGGCGCGCATGGGCCTGTGCTTACTTGCCCCAACTGTCCTTCAGGCCGACCACGCGGTTGAACACGGGCTTGCCCGGCTGCGAGTCGCTGCGGTCTGCCACGAAGTAGCCATGGCGCTCGAACTGGAAGCGGTCTTCCGCCTTGGCCGTTGCCAGCGTCGGCTCCAGGTAGGCCGTGACGATCTTCTTGGAGTGCGGGTTGAGCGCATCCAGGAAGTTCTTGTCGCCCGAATCCGGTTGCGGATCGCTGAACAGGCGGTCGTACAGGCGCACTTCAGCTTCCAGCGCATGTGCGGCGCTCACCCAGTGGATGTTGCCCTTCACCTTCACGCTGTCAGCACCCGGCGTGCCACTCTTCGTGTCCGGAATGATGTTGGCGTGCACGGCGGTGATGTTGCCGTCGGCATCCTTGTCGCAGCCGGTGCATTCGATCACATAGCCGTAGCGCAGGCGCACCTTGTTGCCCGGGAAGAGGCGGAAGTAGCCCTTGGGCGGCGTCTCGGTAAAGTCTTCGCGCTCGATCCACAGCTCACGCGTGAGCGGGAATTCGCGGCGGCCGAGTTCGGGTTGCTTCGGGTGCACGGGTGCGGAGCACGGCTCGTTGAAATCGGCCGGCACGTTGTCGAGCACCAGCTTGACCGGGTCCAGCACGGCCACCGAGCGCGGCGCACGCGCGTCGAGGTCGTCACGCACGGCGCCTTCCAGGATGCTCATGTCGATCCAGCTGTCGGCCTTCGACACACCCACGCGTTCGCAGAACAGCTGGATCGATTCGGGCGTGTAGCCACGGCGGCGGATGCCAACGAGCGTCGGCATGCGCGGGTCGTCCCAGCCGTCGACGCGCTTTTCCGTCACCAGTTGCAGCAGCTTGCGCTTGCTGGTGATGGCGTAGGTCAGGTGCAGGCGCGCGAATTCGTATTGATGCGGCAGCGGGGCGGCCAGCACGCCGGCATCACGCAGGTGGTCGAGCACCCAGTCATACAGCGGGCGGTTGTTCTCGAACTCCAGCGTGCAGAGCGAATGCGTGATGTTCTCCAGCGCATCGGAAATGCAATGCGTGAAGTCGTACATCGGGTAGATGCACCACGCGTCGCCGGTGCGGTGGTGATGCGCATGGCGGATGCGGTACAGCACCGGGTCGCGCATCACGATGTTCGGCGCGGCCATGTCGATCTTGGCGCGCAGCACGTGCTCGCCGTCCTTGTACTTGCCGGCGCGCATGTCGCGGAACAGCGCCAGGTTTTCGTCCACCGAGCGATCACGGAACGGCGACGGTGTGCCCGGGCGGGTGAAATCGCCGCGGTTGGCGGCGATCTGTTCGGCGCTCTGACTGTCGACGTAGGCTACGCCGCGCTGGATCAGCACCTCGGCAAAGCCGTAGAGCTGCTCGAAGTAGTCGCTGGCGTAGTACAGGTGTTCGCCGCCGGCGTCGCTCCACGAGTAGCCGAGCCAGTGCACGGCGTCGATGATGGAATCGACGTATTCGGTGTCTTCCTTGACGGGGTTCGTGTCGTCAAAGCGCAGGTGGCAGCGGCCGTTGTAATCGCGGGCCATGCCGAAGTTCACCCAGATGCTCTTGGCGTGACCGATGTGCAGGTAACCGTTGGGCTCCGGCGGAAAGCGCGTGACCACCGGCGGAATCGGCTGGCCAGTGGCGTCCTTGCGATCGGCGTAGGTGCCTTGCGCGAGGTCGGCGTCAATGATCTGGCGCAGGAAGTTGGACGTCGGGGCGGTGGCGTTGTCTTGGCTCATGGGAGTGCGTGATTCGGCAATCCCGGGATTTTACCGTGCCCGGCGCTCCGCGCCCCGGGACGCTATTTACGCTGGGCCAGGCCATCGAGCGCCTGTGCGCGCAACAGCTCATGCGAGGCGGTGAAGGTCTGTTGGCGCAGTTGTGCGATTTGCGCGGCCCGATCGGCATCCGACAGGCCGGCAAAGGCGTTGATGCGATCGCGTTCACGGGCGTACGCGACGTAGCGGGTGCGCCAGTCGGCTTCCTCGCGATTGCCCTGGATGAGGCGGTCGGCTACCAGGTTGTCCACCCCCCGGGCCGACAGGCGCTGGCGCATCTCGGCTTCGCTCATGCCCTGCTTGGTCCACGTTTCCATGTCGCTGGCGAGCTTGAGCGGGGCGGAGGCGTCGCGGCGCGCCTGCTGTACCGATGGCGGGAGATTGGCGTCGATGGCGGCGATCCTGGCCGTACGCTGTTCCGGCGTGAGCGACGGGTCGGCCATCACAGCGAGGCGGTCGAGCGCGGCGGCGTCCATCGCGTCGTCATCGCCATACCAGGCCTGGGCGACGTCCGCGCCAAGGTATTGGCGGCGCAGCGCGGTGCGGTCGCTCAACTGCTGGCGCAGCGTGGCGATCAGCTCCGGGCGCTGCTGGACCTGTTCGAGGCTCGGCTTGTTGCGGCTGGTGGCGCCGGTTTGAGCCGCCGCCTTGCGATAGGCCAGGTAGTGCTGGAGCAGCGATTGCGCTTCTGCCAGTGCCGGCGTGATCAGCTTGGCGCGCAGATGCGCCTCGGCCATCGACACACGCTGCACCTCGGGCAGCGAGGCGGGCACGTCGAGGAAGTAGTCGAACACCGCGCGATTGGCGGCTTCGAGGATGAGGTGGCCGCTCGTATCCACATGCAGGCCGTCCGGCGCCTGTGTATCGGCCAGCTCCGGTGCAGGCGCGGCCTGTGCCGAAGGTTCGGCGCCGACACTGCCGATGAAGGCGCCCTTGGCCGCCTGCGGCTGCGCCATGGGGGAGTCAGGCGCGTCCGACGCATGCCACCAGTAGACTCCGCCCGCCATCGACACCGCCACCAGCACGGCGACAACAAACGTCATGGGCTGTATCGAGGGCGATTGGGGCTTCATGGTGGCGAATGCCTTGGGTGGTCGAATGCTCGGATGGTCAGAGACCGGCCGTCTTCAGCCGATTGGCCTGCGTGCGGATCACCGCGACCGGGTCGGCCGCGCCCCAGCCGATCAGACCGAGCAGCTGGTTGACCTCATCCAGGTGGTTCCACGCGTAATCCGTCGACAAGACCTGCCCGAACTTCGCGCTGCATACGGAGACAAGCCCGTCATTCGTCCCCGAACCGCGCGCCTGCATGACGCCGCCGCTGAAAACCAGCACCGGATCAAACACGTCGAGCACGTTGGTGGCAGTGGAGCGGCCCGTCCACGAATACAGCTTCTGCACGTTGCCATTGCGCACGTCGGTGGCGCTGCCGGTGTTGCATCCGCTGGCGAGGCCCGCGCTGGGGAACGCCTTGTTGAAATCAGCCGCACCCGATGTCGACAGGATATGCAGCGCCGCAAAGCCGTTCTGCGGATTGCTGTTGCCGTTGAACCAGCCGAGCACCGAGCCGAATACGTCGGCACCGAGGTTCACGAGCGCCTGGAACGGCGCCGGTGTCGATTCCACAAAGTCCGCAAACTCCGACCCTTTGTGGGGCGTGCCAATGGTGGTGACGGAGGCCACGAGGTTCGGCACCACTGCCGCCGCATAGCGCGAGGTCAGGCCGCCCTGGCTGTGACCAATGAGGTTGACCTTGGTGGCGCCCGTGGCGGCAAGCACGCTGCGAATCTGGCTGACGAGCTGTTCTCCGCGCACGGTTTCATCGTTGAAGGCGGAGACATCGGCCACGTAGACATTGGCGCCGTTGGCACGCAGGTCTTCGGGGATCTGATACCAGTAATCGACCACGCCGAGAAACTTGCTGGTGCCCGACAGGCCATGCACCAACACGATCGGATACTTCGTCGCGGCATAGGTGCTGGCGGCCTGCGCCGGCGCGACGGCACCCAAGCTGAGGGCCGATGCGGCCAAGACGGCGGCTGCAGCGTGCGTGCGCAGGAAGCTGCGCGCTGATCCATACACAGCATGGAGCAGGGAAGTCTGTGACATTCGGTTGTCTCCTGGACATTGGATGGGTGGTCGACCTCTTTGGGCCGATCGCCCTCCGTTATCCGAAGCGCCGTGTCCGACGTCAACTGAAGTGGAGGTCTGGCTCTAATGCTGCGCCGCCGCGTGCGCAAACAAAAACCGGAGGGCAGGCCTCCGGTTTCGTAGGGTGCGATGCAGCAACGTCGCCATGCTTATTCTTCTTGAAACGCTTCCACGCGTTTTCTGTTGATGGCGGGCAGCGCCACCAGCAAGACGAGGATGCCCGCCGCGATCAGCAGCCCCATCGACAGCGGCCGCATAACGAAAGTGGAGAAATCCCCGCGCGAGAGCAGCAGCGCGCGGCGGAAGTTCTCTTCCATCATCGGCCCAAGCACGAAGCCGAGCAGCATGGGCGCCGGTTCGCAGCGCAGCTTGACGAACATGTAGCCGATCAAGCCGAAGAGCGCGGTCTGGAAGATATCGAACGTCGTGTTCGACACTGAATACACGCCGATGCAGCAGAACACCAGGATGGCCGGATACAGGAAGCGATACGGCACCTTCAACAGGCGTACCCACACGCCGATCATCGGCAGGTTCAACACGATCAGCATCAGGTTGCCGATCCACATCGAGGCGATGAGGCCCCAGAACAGCGCCGGGTTGCTGGTCATCACCTGCGGGCCGGGCTGGATGTTGTGGATGGTCATCGCGCCCACCATCAGCGCCATCACTGCGTTGGGCGGAATGCCCAGCGTGAGCAGCGGGATGAAAGACGTCTGCGCCGCAGCATTGTTGGCCGATTCCGGGCCCGCCACGCCTTCGATGGCGCCCTTGCCGAATTCGCTTGAATACTTCGAGGTTTTCTTCTCCAGCGAGTACGACGCGAACGATGCCAGCGTCGCGCCGCCGCCCGGCAGGATGCCCAGGAGCGAGCCCAGCGCCGTGCCGCGCAGTACGGCCGGGATCATGCGCTTGAAATCTTCGCGGCTGGGCCAGAGGTTACGCACGTGCTCGACAAAGGTTTCACGATGCTCCTTCTGTTCGAGGTTGGCGATGATCTCGGCAAAGCCGAACACGCCCATCGCCACCGACACGAAGTTCAGCCCGTCGGCCAGCTCCGGCACGTCGAACGAATAACGCGCGGTGCCCGAGTTCACATCGGTGCCGACCAGGCCGAGCAACAGGCCCAGCACGATCATCGCAATCGCCTTGACGAGCGAGCCCGACGCCAGTACCACCGCGCCGATCAGGCCCAGCACCATCAGCGAGAAGTATTCCGCCGGCCCGAAGTTGAACGCGAATTCCGACAGCGGCGTGGCAAACGCCGCCAGCACCAGCGTGGCCACGCAGCCCGCGAAGAACGAGCCGAGGCCCGCCGTGGCCAGCGCCACGCCCGCGCGCCCGCGCCGCGCCATCTGGTAGCCGTCGATGGTCGTCACCACCGAGGAGGATTCGCCCGGCAGGTTAACGAGGATGGCTGTGGTGGAGCCGCCGTACTGCGCGCCGTAGTAAATGCCGGCCAGCATGATGAGCGCGGCCACCGGCGGCAGCGCGTACGTGGCCGGCAGCAGCATCGCAATCGTGGCGATGGGGCCGAGGCCCGGCAGCACGCCGATCAACGTACCCAGCACGCAGCCGATGAATGCGTAAATCAGGTTCTGGATGGAAAGCGCTGTGGAGAAGCCCAGAGCGAGATTGGCGAAGAGGTCCATGGTGTCGTGTGCCTCTCGCTCAATTGCCGATGAAGGCCGGCCACACCGGGAACTGCAGCTTGAGCCCGTACACGAAGGCCGCCAGGCTCATCACCACCATCACGATGGCGGTGCCGGCCGCACCCTTGAGCGTGAACTCGTGGCTGGCCATGCTGGAGACCAGCACGAGCACCACAAGCGAGAGCACCAGCCCAAGCGGTTGCAGCAACAGCCCGAACAGCACCACGGAGCCGAGAACCCACAGCAGCGTCTTGACGTCCCAACGCGGAATGCGATCGACCACGCCCTTGCGGGACACCGATTGCACGACGACAACCACGCCCAGCAGCACGAGCACCACGCCCAGCCAGAACGGGAAGTAGCCCGGGCCCATGCTGCCGGCCGTGCCCATGCGGTAGCTGCGCGCCAGAAGGGCAAACGCCGCACCGGCGACGATGAACATGACGCCGGATGCAAAGTCCTGGTGACTGCGGATCACCGGACGACCTCGTGGATCGTTCTGCAAGTCTGGTCTCCTCGGGATGGCGTGCCGCGCGGGTTCGGCGGGCCGCCTTATGCCTGGTAAGGCGACCAAGTTTGCACGCTAAGCAGACCGGCTTTCAAGCAGCTTGCGGAGGGGAGGGTATGCCGCTTCATGAGCCGGCGCGGCGCCCCGGGCAAACGGTTCAGGGTTTGTCCCTAGCGTTGCCCTGGGCAACATTGGGGCCGCACCGCGCGGTTGCGCGGTCCCCGGTGCAATTACATGCCGATACCGCGCGCCATCAGCACGGCCGCCAACGGAATGAAGATGATCAGGTGCGACTCGACCATGACCCAGCGGCGCGTCTTGGCAATCTCCGACGGCGTGGGCACGAAGTCGGGCAGCGTCTTGCCCTGCTTCTTCCAGCGCAGGATGTTGATGGTCGGAACAATCGACATCAGCCCCACGAGAATGAACAGCCCGATCTTGATGTGGAAGATCGGGTTGTGGACATAAAACGCGTAGCCCTTCGCACCGTAAATCACACGCAGCACGCCGGTGACAACCACCGCGACGGCCGCCACGCCGTACACAGCGTCATAACGTCCCAGGCGTTTGCGGATCTCCGGCGTCATGTCGGGACGCAGCACCACGGCCTCGGCGGTGAGAAAGACGATTAGCGTGAAGATCGAGATGTAATGCAAGTAAGCCAGCAACGCATCAAGCCACATGTGGACCTCGTCAGGGGTGGGGAAATGGTTTGCGCCAAATGCTCCGGTTCAGATCACGCCGCGCCTGCGCAGCGAGTCGACCTGGTCCGCGCTCAGGTTCAACACGTCGCGCAGCACGGCCCCGGTGTGCTCGCCGAGCAGCGGCGGGTGGCTGGCGGCCTTGGGCGGCGTGGCGCTCATCTTGACCGGGCTGCCGACAAGCTTGACGGTGCCCGCGCTCGGATGCGGAAGATCGACACGCAGGCCACGCGCCTGCACCTGCTCGTTGTCGAACACCTCGTCGAGCGAATTGATCGGGCCGCACGGCACGCCGGCGGCTTCAAGCTTGTCGATCCATTCGCCTTTGCCGAAGCGCTTGACCATTTCGGCCAGGATCGGCACCAGCACGTCGCGGTTGGCCACGCGCTGCGGGTTGGTGGCAAAGCGCGGGTCGTCGGCCAGCTCGGGCATGCCGCCCGCATCCACAAAGCGCCGGAACTGCCCGTCGTTGCCGACCGCCACGATGATCCAGCCATTGGCTGCCTGGAACGTCTGATACGGCACGATGTTCGGATGCGCATTGCCCCAGCGCTTGGGGGCCTCGCCGCTGGCGAGGTAGTTGGTGTTCATGTTGGCCAGCATGGCGACCTGCACATCCAGCAGCGCCATGTCGATGTACTGGCCCTCGCCGGTGCGGTCGCGATGGGCCAACGCCGCCAGCACGGCCACGGTGGCGTACATGCCGGTCATCAAATCCGAGATGGCCACGCCGGCCTTTTGCGGACCGCCGCCGGGCAGGTCGTCGCGCTCGCCGGTCAGGCTCATGAAGCCGCCCATGCCTTGCACGATGAAGTCGTAGCCGGCGCGTGGGGCGTAAGGGCCGGTCTGGCCGAAGCCCGTGATCGAGCAGTAGACGAGGTCCGGCTTCACCGCCTTGAGCGATGCATAGTCGAGTCCGTACTTCTTGAGCTGGCCGACCTTGTAGTTCTCGAGCACCACATCGGCGTGCGCGGCGAGCTGGCGGACGATGTCCTGGCCCTCGGGCGTGCTGATGTCGACGGTGATCGACCGCTTGTTTCGATTGGCGGCGAGGTAATAGGCGGCTTCGGCGGTGTTGTTGCCCGCTTCGTCCTTGAGCCACGGCGGGCCCCATGTGCGCGTGTCGTCGCCGGCGCCGGGACGCTCCACCTTGATGACGTCGGCGCCAAAATCGGCAAGGTTCTGTGCGCACCAGGGGCCGGCAAGCACGCGGGTCAGGTCGAGAACACGAAGATGGCTCAGAGCGCCCATGGATTGACGAATCGACACGATTGGAACGGGTGCACTCTACACCACGCTCCGGGGTACCCCCAGCCCCATGCGACGAATGGGCGCTAATACATTAGCAACCCCGTATAATCAATAGCTTGCACTGATCCAAGATGCGCCGGGCGGTTGCCCCAGGCGCCATGCTGACTCCGGCACCCCGCGACATGAAAGCCTCCGATATCCGCCAAAAATTCCTGACGTTCTTTGAGGGCAAGGGCCACACCGTGGTGCGCTCTTCGCCGCTGGTGCCGGGCAACGACCCGACGCTGCTGTTCACCAACTCCGGCATGGTGCAGTTCAAGGACGTCTTCCTCGGTACCGACAAGCGCCCGTACGTGCGCGCGGCCTCCGTGCAGCGCTGCCTGCGCGCCGGCGGCAAGCACAACGACCTGGAAAATGTCGGCTACACGGCGCGCCACCACACGTTCTTCGAAATGCTCGGCAACTGGTCGTTCGGCGACTACTTCAAGCGCGACGCACTCGTGTGGGCGTGGGAGCTGCTGACGCAGGAATACAAGCTGCCGGCTGAGAGGCTGTGGGCCACCGTCTACCAGACCGACGACGAGGCCTACGACATCTGGACCAAGGTCATCGGCCTGCCGCCCGAGCGCGTCGTGCGCATCGGCGACAACAAGGGCGCGCCGTATGCCTCCGACAACTTCTGGCAGATGGCCGAAACCGGCCCGTGCGGCCCGTGCTCGGAAATCTTCTACGACCACGGCCCGGACGTCTGGGGCGGCCCCCCGGGAAGCCCGGAAGCCGACGGCGACCGCTACATCGAAATCTGGAACAACGTGTTCATGCAGTTCGATCGCCAGCTCGATCCGGCGACCGGCGAATACACGCTGACTCCGTTGCCCGCACCGTGCGTCGACACCGGCATGGGCATGGAACGCCTGGCTGCCATCCTGCAGCACGTGCACAGCAACTACGAGATCGACCTGTTCCAGGCGCTCATCGCTGCCGCTGCGCGCGAGACGAACACGAAGGATCTGGCCAACAACTCGCTGCGCGTGATTGCCGACCACATCCGTGCATGCTCCTTCCTGATCGTCGACGGCGTGATCCCGGGCAATGAGGGCCGCGGCTACGTGCTGCGCCGGATCATCCGCCGCGCCATCCGTCACGGTTACAAGCTCGGCTGCCGCGCAGCGTTCTTCCACAAGCTGGTGGACGACCTCGTCGCGCAGATGGGCGAAGCCTATCCGGAACTGCGCGAGGCGCGCGACCGCGTGGTCGAAGTGCTGCGCACGGAAGAAGCCCGCTTCTTCGAGACCATCGAGCACGGCATGTCGATCCTCGACGCCGCGCTGGGCGAGCTGAAGACCTCGGGTGCCAAGATGCTCGACGGCGAGCTGGCCTTCAAGCTGCACGACACCTACGGTTTCCCGCTGGACCTGACGCAAGACGTCTGCCGCGAGAACGACGTGATCGTCGACGAAGCCGCCTTTGACGCCGCCATGACCCGCCAACGCGAGCAGGCACGCGCCGCCGGCAAGTTCAAGATGGCCGCCGGCACGCTCGACTACACCGGCGACAAGACGACGTTCCACGGCTACGAGCAGCTTGTGCGCGAAACCGCGCGTGTGACGGCGTTGTTTGTCGACGGTGCATCGGTGCAGGAAATGCATCCGGGCCAGACCGGCGTGGTGGTACTGGACCACACCCCGTTCTATGCGGAATCGGGCGGCCAGGTTGGCGACCAGGGCACGCTCAAGGCTGCGACCGTCTGGTTTGATGTGGTCGACACGCTCAAGGTGCGGCCGGACGTGTTCGGCCACCACGGCGAGCTGCGCACCGGCGTGCTGAAGGTTGGCGATGCCGTGGCGGCGGAGGTGGACGCAGTGCGCCGCGCGCGCACCATGCGCAACCACTCGGCCACCCACCTGATGCACAAGGCGCTGCGCGAAGTGCTGGGCAGCCACGTGCAGCAGAAGGGCTCGCTGGTGGATGCGGAAAAAACCCGCTTCGACTTCTCGCACAACGCACCGATGACGCCGCTGCAGATCCGCGAAGTGGAAGCGCGCGTCAACGCAGAAATTTTCGCCAACGCGGCCACGAGCGCGCAGCTCATGGGCTTTGACGACGCGGTCAAGAATGGGGCGATGGCGCTTTTCGGCGAGAAGTACGGCGACGAAGTGCGCGTGCTGTCGATCGGTTCGTCGAAGGAACTGTGTGGCGGCACGCACGTGGCGCGCACGGGCGACATCGGCCTGTTCAAGATCGTGAGCGAATCGGGCGTGGCGGCGGGGATTCGCCGTGTGGAGGCCATCACTGGCGACAACGTGCTGCATTACCTGCAGACGCTCGATACGCGCATCAACGAAGCGGCTGCCGTACTGCGTGCGCAGCCGTCGGAACTGACGTCGCGCATCGTGCAGGTGCAGGACCAGGTCAAGACGCTCGAGAAGGAACTGGAGCGCCTGAAATCGAAGCTGGCCGCAAGCCAGGGCGACGAACTCGTGAGCCAGGCCGTGGACGTTGCCGGTATCAAGGTGCTGGCTGCCAAGCTGGACGGCGCCGATGCCAAGACGCTGCGCGAGACCATGGACAAGCTCAAGGACAAGCTGCAGACCGCCGCCATCGTGCTGGGCAGCGTGACCGACGGCAAGGTCGCGCTGATTGCCGGCGTGACGGCTGATGCCACGGCCAAGGTCAAGGCGGGCGAACTGGTCAACTTTGTCGCCCAGCAAGTCGGCGGCAAGGGCGGCGGCCGCCCGGACATGGCGCAGGCTGGCGGTACGGAACCGGACAACCTGCCGCAGGCGCTGGCCGGCGTGGCGGCGTGGGTGCAGCAGAAGGTCTGATGTAAGCCTTCGCACCGGATGCGCTGAACGGCGCGCGTTCCTGGAAACGGGGCGCGCGCCGTTCGCCTTTGGGGCCCCATTCCGTGCGCCGCGCACGCATCGCAGTCTTGTATAAGCCAGCTTGACAAGTTGGCTGGCAAACGCCAGCCGCTAGAGACAGGCCCCGCCATGGCCTATACCGGGAAAACGTTGCCGATTGTGTAGCGATTGCGTGCCCCTTGGCAGGCAATTTGCATCGGTGGCGCGCGCTGGCCCCCCCAGCGCGGGTTGACTCCATCCGTATCCCAAAAATCCGAGGAGAACCATGAGCGTCCTATCTGACAAGGTTGACGCCCCGCCACCGCAGCCGCCGCACCGGCTGCTCGGGCGCAAAGGCAAACGATTGGCGCGTGCCGTCGCGGTTGGCGCATTGCTGGCGGCGGGCGTTGGCGCGTCGACGCAGCCGGGTGCGCAACTCGCACCGGAATCGCACGCGCGCAAGGTCAAGGTGCTGATCATCAGCATGTTCGCGCCCGAGGCGCAACCGTGGATCGACAAGCTTGGCCTCACGCAGGACGTGCCGGTGCCGGGCCTGTCCATCGACTACCCGAACGTGCATTGCAATGCCAGCGACGTCTGCCAGCTCACCACCGGCATGGGCAAGGCAAATGCTGCGTCATCCGTATCTGCGCTGATCTACAGCGGCAAGTTCGATCTGCAGCGCACGTACTTCCTCGTGGCGGGCATTGCGGGGATCGATCCGTCGCAGGGCACGCTCGGCAGCGCGGCGTGGGCGCGCTTCCTCGTCGACAGCGACATCGCGTGGGAGATCGATGCGCGCGAGGTGCCCGCCAGCTGGCCGAACGGTTTCATCGGCATCAACACGCAAGGCCCAGGGCAGAAGCCGCCGCTGGATTACAAGACCGAAGTCTTTCGCGTGAACGAGGCGCTGCTGCAGAAGGCCCTGGCGCTCTCCAAGGGCGCGGTGCTGGACGACAACGCCACCGCACGGGCCTATCGTGCCAACTACCCGAGCGCACCCGCCAACCAGCCGCCGTCTGTCGTGCAATGCGACACCGCTGCCGGCAACACGTACTGGCACGGCGCCAAGCTGGGCGAGCGCGAAGCCGCGTGGGTCAAGCTGCTGACGGACGGGCAGGGCACGTATTGCACCACGCAGCAGGAAGACAACGCCACCTTTGAGGCGCTCACGCGCGGCGCGAAGGCGGGGCTGCTCGATCTGCAGCGGGTGGCCGTGCTGCGCACTGCATCCAATTTCGATCGGCCGTATCCGGGGCAGACACCGTACGACTCGCTGGTCAACAGCAACTCGGGCGGGTTCGTGCCTTCGCTCAACAACCTGTATCTGGCGGGTGGCCCGCTGGTCAACGAGATCGTCACGCGCTGGAGCGTGTGGAAACACGGAGTGCCCTCGCCATGATCGATTCCCGATTCAAGATGCCCATGCCGCGTTTGCGTACGATCGCCAAGCTCTGCGCCGTCGGTGCCGCAGCGCTGACCTTGAACAGCTGCGCGTATGACGGAGTGAAGGTCATCGTCATCAACATGTTCCAGGGCGAAGCCCAACCCTTTATCGACCGCTACGACCTGAAGGAGAAGGTCTACATCTCCGGCCTGTCGCCCGACGCGCCCAACATGCTGTGCAACTACGACGGCATCTGCCAGGTCACCACGGGCATGGGCTACGCAAATGCCGCGTCGACGATTTCCGCGCTGCTCTATCGCAGCAAGCTGGATCTCTCGCACACGTACTTTGTGATTGCCGGCATTGCGGGCATCGATCCGCGGCAGGGGACGGTGGGCTCGGCGGCGTGGGCGCGGTATGCGGTCGATTACGGCCTGTCGCACGAGATCGATGCGCGCGAGATGCCGGCCGGCTGGCCGTACGGCTACTTTGGCATCGGCACCAAGGGCCCCGGCCAGAAGCCGCCGATGGACTACCGCACCGAGGTGTTCCAGCTCAACGAGACGCTGCTGCAGAAGGCGTACACGCTGTCGAAATCGGCGACGCTGGAAGACAGCCCCGAGGCCATCGCCTTCCGCAAGAACTACGCATATGCGCCGGCCAATCAGCCGCCTGCCGTCATCCAGTGCGACGTGGCTTCCGCCGATACATGGTGGGCCGGCCGCAACCTCGGACAGCGAGCGCGTGACTGGGTGAAGACGATGACCGACAACAAGGGCACCTACTGCACGACGGCGCAAGAAGACAACGCCACGCTGGAAGTCCTGACGCGCGGCGCCCGTGCCGGCAAGGTCGACTTCAGCCGTGTGGCATTGCTGCGCGCCGGGTCCGACTTCGATCGTCCGTACGACGGCCAGAGCGCCTCCGACGGGCTCATCAACTATGCGCAGCAGGGCGGCTTTGTGCCGGCCACGCACAACCTCGTCAATGCGGCCAAGCCGTTATTGGACGACATCGTGCAGCACTGGCCCCAGTGGAAACAGGGGGTGCCGGCGAATTAACAGTTGCCGACATCACATTTCAATCTATATAATGCGAATCATTCGCATTTGATGGAAGGCCAGAGGCGAATGCCCGACCGCTGACCATCGCTCCCACCGGGCGAGCCAGCAGGTTTCCACCTGCCAGCCAAGGGGTCGACGCGCCGCGTGATGTATTGCGGCGCGTTTTCTCTTCTCTGAGCGCATTGCCGCGCGTCCGGTTTCGCCAATCCTGATCGACCCTTTGCCCGCGATGAACCGTCATCTCGCGGCTCGCGCCTTCTCGTGCGCGCTCGCCGCCATTCCTCTTGCCGTTTCCACATTGGCGCATGCCGAAGCAGGCCAGCCGGCTGCAGGCGGCGCCACGGTGGACCTCAACGAGACGACTATCACGGCAGGCAGCCAGCGGGGCTTTGCAGCCAGCACGGCACAGGTCGGAGCGTTCCGCGGGATGGCGTTGCGCGACATCCCTGCCACCGTGAACGTGGTCACGCGCGAGGCGCTCGACGCGCAGCAGGACACGTCGCTGTACGACGCCCTGCGCAATACGGCCGGCGTGACGCGCCAGCAGCTCTCAGGCGAAACGTTCGACAACCTCGCCATCCGCGGCGTGACTCTGGAGAACCGCACCAATTTCCGCTTCAACGGCTCGATGCCGATGGCTGCACTCACGGCGATCCCGCTGGAAGACAAGGAACGCGTGGAGGTGCTCAAGGGTGTATCGGCGCTGTATTACGGCTACACGACGCCGGGCGGCGTGGTGAATCTCGTGACCAAGCGGGCCGGCAACACGCGGGTGACAACGCTGGGCATGCAGTTCGACAGCAACGGCAGTGTGGTCGGCACGCTGGACCTGGGGCGCCGTTTTGGTGAAGACAATCAATATGGCCTGCGCTTCAATGCGGCGGGCGGCTCGCTGCAGTCGCCGACGAGCGGCATTGACGGTACGCGCCAGCTCGCGGCCGTGGCCTTCGACTGGAAGGTCAACAGCCGGCTCAGCCTGAAAGCCGACGTGGAATATTCGCGCAAGGTCATCACCGAACAGTCGGTGGTGACGCTGCCCGCCGCCAAAAACGGCGTCATCACCTTGCCGGCCATGCCCGATCCGGCCAAACGCATTGCGCCGGGCTGGGCCGACTTTGACGGCAACAACACAAACGCGTTGCTGCGTGCCGATTACGCGCTCGCCGACGCATGGCTGCTGACGGTGGAGGGTGGCATGTCGGAAACGGCGCGTACGCGGGCGTTCTCCGAATTTCGGCTGACGAACACGCTGACGGGCGCCGGCACGCTGTCCGGCCAGCGCCAGAGCGGTCGCTGGAATACCAGCCACGTGCGGGTAGACGTTTCCGGTACCGAGAAGACGGGGTGGATCACGCATGACCTGACCTTCGGCGTGGCGCGATCCGACATGCGTCAGGCGGCCGTGTACTCGGACCGCTTCTCAGGCGCGCAGAATCTGTACAACCCGGTCGACCTCGGCTGGCTGCCGACCACCGGCACCGGCTTTACCGCCGAGCAGCGCGCCGTAGACAGCGGCGTCTACGCGCTGGATCGCATGACGCTGTCGGAGCACTGGCAGGTGATCGCCGGACTGCGCTACACGCGCTATACCAGCGAGCAGGCGCCCAACCGTTATGAAGCCAGCAAGACCACGCCGCTGGGGGCGGTCATCTACAAGTTCACGCCGACGCTGTCGGCGTATGCGTCGTACGCACAAGGCCTGGAAGCCGGAGCGCGCGCCCCAAATACGGCCGCCAATGCCAATGTGGCCATGCCGCCCGCGCTGTCGGAGCAGAAGGAACTCGGCCTGCGTTACGAAACACCGGCCGGCACACAGCTCGCCGCTGCCGTGTACGACATCGACCGCGCGGCGAGCTACACCAACGACGCGAACATCTTCGTGCAGGACGGCCGCGAGCGGATTCGGGGTATCGAGCTGACCGCGCAAGGCCGCGTCACCCAGGATTTGTCGCTGCTGGCCTCGGCCGGCTGGACGGACGCGAAGTTCCGCGGTGTCGGCAATGGCCTCGACGGAAAAACGCCGGAAAACACGCCGCGCAGCACTGCCAGCGTCTTTGCCGAATACACGTTGCCGATGCTGCGTGCTGTCTCGTTCAACGCGGGCGCCTACTACCTCGGCCCACGGCCTGTGAACGACGCCAACCAAGCAGAGCTGGGCGGCACGACGCTCTTCAGCGCAGGCGTGCGCTATGTGACGCGGATTTCGGGCAAGCGCGCGACGCTGCAATTCAATGTCGACAACCTGACCGACAAGCGCTACTGGGCGGGCGCCGGCAACAACCGTCTGTCGATGGGCGCGCCGCGGCTGTTCAAGCTCGGCATGAAGATCGATCTGTGATGCGGGTCAGCCGCCGGCGGCTTTCTTTACCGCGCCCAGCACTTCCATCGGCAGCGGAAAGACAATCGTCGAACTCTTGTCGCCGGCGATCTGCGTGAGCGTCTGAAGATAGCGCAACTGGATTGCCTCGGGCTGCTGGGCTAGCATGCGTGCGGCTTCGAGCAGCTTTTCCGACGCCTGCAGTTCGCCTTCCGCGTGGATGACCTTGGCACGGCGTTCGCGCTCGGCCTCGGCCTGACGGGCGATGGCGCGGATCATCGATTCGTTCAGGTCGACGTGTTTGATCTCCACGTTCGCGATCTTGATGCCCCACGGGTCGGTCTGGATGTCGAGCACCTTCTGGATGTCGAGGTTGAGCTTTTCGCGCTCGGCCAGCATCTCGTCCAGCTCGTGCTTGCCCAGGATGGCCCGCAGCGTCGTCTGGGCGAGCTGGCTGGTGGCTTCCAGATAGTTGGCCACCTGGATGATGGCGCGCTCCGGATCGACCACACGGAAATACACCACCGCATTGACCTTGACCGAAACGTTGTCGTGCGAGATCACATCCTGCGGCGGCACGTCCATCACAACCGTACGCAGATCCACGCGCACCATTTGCTGGATCGCCGGTACGATCAGCACCAGCCCCGGCCCCTTCACGCGCCAGAAGCGGCCCAGCAGAAACACCACGCCGCGCTCGTATTCGCGCAGCACCCGGAACGACGAGATGACCAGCAGCACGGCCAGGAAGATCAGGCCGCCTGCGCTGAAGAAGCCGTAAAGCATTTTTCTTCTCCTTATGAAGACGCGGCGAGGGGGGCAACGGGTTCCACCATCAGTGTCAGCCCACGCCGGGCGATCACACGCACCTGATCGCCACGCGCGATGCCACCATCGCAGCGCACGCGCCAGCGCTCGCCATGGATGCGCGCCCAGCCGTCGCTGTCGGCATCGGCGTCCGGTGTATCGACGTCCACTACTTCGCCTGTCATGCCGATGAGCGTATCGCCGCCGGTCACGATCGGCCGCCGTCGCGCACGCACCGCCAGGCTGGAGAGCGCTAGAACAACGGTCAGGCTTACGAAGGCCAGTCCGATGATGAGCGGAAGCGGCACGCCAAAGCCCGGGGTTTGCGTATCGATCAGCATCACCGCGCCCAGCACGAACGCAACGATGCCGCCCACGCCGAGCGCGCCGAACGTCGGCAGGAATGCTTCAGCCACCATACAGCCGAGGCCAAGTGCAATGAGGGCAAGCCCCGCGTAGTTGATCGGCAGCATCTGCAGCCCGTAGAGCGCCACTACGATGCACACTGCGCCGAGGATGCCGGGCACGACCATGCCAGGGGTCGAGAATTCGAAGATCAGTGCATACACGCCCACCGTCAGCAGCAACAGCGCCAAGCTCGGGTCGGTAATGACGCCGAGGAAGTGGTTGCGCCAGTCCGGCTCCAGCGTGACGATGGTTGCCTCGGCTGTACGCAGCGTGACGTCGCCGGCGGACGTGCGCACCGCGCGGCCGTCGACTTGCTTGAGCAGATCAGGAAGGCTTGCGGCAACAAGGTCGACCACGTGCTGGCTGGCGGCTTCGGTCGCGTCGAGGCTCACGGCCTCACGCACGGCGCGCTCGGCCCATTCCGCGTTGCGACCGCGCAGTTGCGCCAGCCCGCGGATGTACGCCGCCGCGTCGTGCATCTGCTTGCGGGCGAGGGTGTCTTCGTTGCTGGAAGAGGCGCTTGGCGCGCTGGCCGGCTTGGCGCCGTCGCCGGGGCTCGGGGCGTGGCCGCCCATGCCGATTGCCACGGGAGACGCCGCACCCAGGTTCGTGGCGGGCGCCATCGCCGCAACGTGGCAGGCGTAGAGAATGTAGGTGCCAGCGCTCGCTGCCCGCGCGCCGCCGGGCGCCACGTAGCCCGCCACCGGCACGGGCGACGCAAGGATGGCCTGAATGATCTGGCGCATCGACGCATCGAGGCCGCCGGGCGTATCCATTTGCAGCACAACGAGCTGCGCTCCCTGATCGCGTGCCTGTTGCAGGCCGCGGATCACGTAGGCTGCGCTGGCCGGCCCAATGGCACCGGTGACCGGCAACACCACGACCGGAGCGGCTGCCACGGCAAGGCTGGTCCAGACCGCGGCCATCACCGCTGCCAACCATCCCATCCAATGCTGCATCCGCAACGATCGTTGCATCTGCGCCTCCGTCCGTGATTGCCGCCCTTTGCCCGATCAGACTGGCGGCACGATCCCGACTTTCGCTGATCCGCTTTCAGTTTAGGCAGCAATCGCCTCGTGTGGGGTGGCGCTTGCCGCCGGCTGCGGCTCGCTCAGCACCTGAACGAGCGCCTGCAGGGCAGGGCCAGCCATGTCGCGGTGCCAGGCGAGCAGCGTGTCGACACGGCCCGGCTTGCCTAGCGTGTGGATGCTGATTTCTGGCGCATTCGTATATAGCTCGAGCACCGAGCGAGGCACCAGCGCCACACCAATGCCGGCGGCCGCGCACGCGATGATGGCGTGGTAGGAGCCAAGCTCCAGCACGCGGGACGGCACCACGCCGTCTGCGGCGAACCAGTCTTCGATCAATTGCCGATAGGCGCAGCCAGGTTCGAACGCGAGCATGCCGGCAGTCTGCACGTCCGCCGCGCGGCGGATCGGTGGATGGGCGCGGTGGGCAATCAGCACCAGCTCTTCGGCAAATGCCGGCAGCGTGGTCATGGCGGCGCGCGTGTTGTTCAGGCACGCCGTTTCGGCAACGAACGCGCAATCGACTTCAAAGTTCGATAGCGCCTGGAGTGAGTGGCGCGTGGTCATCGTCACCAGTTCGAGCTGCACGCGCGGCCAGCGTTGATGCAGCGTGGCCAGGAGAGCAGGAAGGCGGCTGGCCGCCGTGCTTTCCATCGAGGCGATGCGCAGGCGCCCGTGCGGCTCGCGCGGCTGCACGGCCTGGCGCGCTTCGGCGGCCAGGCGGAGGATGTCGTCGGCGTAGGTCAGCAGGGTCTGTCCGGCGGGCGTCAGCACCATGCGCTTGCTTTCGCGCACGAACAGCTGCACGCCGAGTGACGCTTCGAGCTGGCGGATGCGTGTCGTCACATTCGACTGCACGCGATTGAGCTGCTGCGCCGCCCGCGTGACGCCGCCTTCGCGCACGACGGCGCGGAAGATCTCGAGCGAGGACAGATCCATATGTATCCCAAATGCTAATGGGTTCGTTCAATATAATTCATTTTTCAGGATGAGCGGCCTTGCGTACGATGAAGTGCCGATTCCCTCATCCGGGCCCACTCCATGGAGCACACGCTGTCTTCCCCCTCAGCCTTGTCCGCCGCGCATTCCCAGCGAGCCAGCGCTTGGCGCGTGGCGATTGCGGGCATGGTGGCGCTGTCCGTGGCGATGGGCATCGGCCGCTTCGCCTTCACGCCGATCCTGCCGATGATGCTTCACGACGGCAGCTTGACGCTGGCCCAGGGTAGCTGGCTCGCCACCGGCAACTACCTCGGCTATTTCGTGGGCGCGCTGGCTTGCATGGCGGTGCGCGGCGACGCGGCACGGCTCATCCGAATCGGTCTGGTTGCGACGGTGCTGCTGACCGCCGGAATGGGCGTTCTGCAAGGGCAGCCGGCGTGGCTTGTGCTGCGCTTTGCGGCAGGCATGGCCAGCGCGCTCGTGTTCGTCTTTACGGCGGGCTGGTGCCTGCATCGGCTTACCGAGCTTGGGCATGCAGCGCTTGGCGGCATCATCTTCTGCGGGCCCGGCTTGGGCATCGCCATTCCGGGGCTGGCGGCCAGCGGCATGGTGGCGCTGGGTTGGCATGCAACGTCGGCGTGGATTGCGTTTGGCGTGCTGTCTGCGCTGCTTTCGGCGGCGGTGTGGTCGACCATTCGGCCCGAGGCACCGGCGCATGCCGCTCCGGCGCCCGCCGCATCCGGCAAAGCACCCGGCCTGGATGCGCCCACCAGCGCGCTCACGATTGCCTACGGTCTGGCCGGGTTCGGCTACATCATCACCGCCACGTTCCTGCCCGTGATCGCCCGTAAGGTGCTACCTGCAGGTTCGCTCTGGCCCGATCTGTTCTGGCCGATGTTCGGTGCCGGCGTGGCGCTCGGGGCATTCCTTTCCACGCGGATCAGCCTGGCGCGCGACAACCGTTCGCTGCTGGCCACGGCCTATGGCATGCAAGCGGTTGCCGTGACCATCAGCATCGTCTGGCCGACAGTGGCGGGGCTTGCGCTTTCGAGCACGCTGCTAGGCCTGCCATTCACGGCGATCACGCTGTTCGCCATGCGCGAGGCGCGCCGGCTCTGGCCGCATGCCGCGCCGCGTCTGATGGGGCTGATGACGGCCGCGTATGGCATCGGCCAGATCGCCGGGCCGCCGCTGGCGAACCGGCTGTTTGCGGCCACGGGCGGCTTCAATGCATCGCTTGCCGTGGCAGCCGTGTCGCTCGTGGCTGGCGTGGTCATCTTTCTTGTGGTCAAGCGCGTGGCCCCGGCGCGTGCGTGATGCGCGGCATGTAAAGACGCGGACAGCGCGGTCGGTGCACCCGTTCTAGAATGCCTCCTCCATTGGAGGAGCCTCATGTCTTTTGCCCTGCGCCCCGATGCCGTTGTGCCCGGCGGCGAGATCAGCCAAGCCGAGCGTGCGGTGCGCGTCGATCTGGCAGCCGCGTATCGACTGGCCGCGCTCAACGGTTGGGACGATCTGGTCTACACCCATCTGTCTGCGACCGTGCCGGGCGAGGCCGATCACTTCCTGATCAACGCTTTCGGCCTGGCGTTCGACGAAATCACCGCATCCAACCTCGTCAAGATCAATGGCCGCGGCCAGCTAGTCGGCGATTGGCCCGAGGGCGCTGCGCGTCCGTCCGTCAACGTCACGGGCTTTGCATTGCACGCGGCCGTGCATGCCGCACGGCCTGACGCACAGTGTGTGATCCATCTGCATAACACGGCGGGCATTGCCGTGTCGGCGCAGAAGCACGGGCTGCTGCCGCTTTCACAGCATGCCCTGCGTTTTCACCGGCGTATTGCATATCACGATTACGAAGGTTTGGCTTTTACGCCCGAAGAGGGCACGCGTCTTACCGCGTCGCTCGGCAATCATTTCGCCATGCTGCTGCGCAATCACGGCACGCTCACCATCGGCCGCATCGTGGCGGAGGCGCACGTTTTGATGGCCACGCTCATCAAGGCTTGCGAGATCCAGATCCAGATCCAGATCCAGGCGCAGGCCGGCGGCGAGGTCGTCTCGCCCGCGCCGCACGTGGCAGATCGCGCGGCGGAACAGCTCGAAGATGGCGGCGCCATCGAAGGCGTGATCGAGTGGCCGGCGCTGTTGCGCAAACTGGATAAAATCGACGCTTCGTATCGCGACTGACGCGACTGATACAACCGCCGCGACTATCAGAGCGACGCACTAAACAGGAGACACCATGCCGACTTTCCATATCGAGATGTTCGAGGGCCGCAGCGTTGAGCAGAAGCGCAAGCTCGTCGAAGAGGTGACGCGCGTCACCTGCGAATCGCTGGGCTGCGCCCCGGGCGCCGTCGACATCATCATCACCGACATCAAGCGCGAGAACTGGGCTACCGGCGGTGTGCTGTGGTCCGAGCAGAAGTAACCCATTCTTTTCCACTCACATTTGCCGGCCCGCCATGCAGCCCAAGCAGCATTTCGCCTCAGACAACTACGCGGGCTTCTGCCCGGAGTCGCTGAAGTATTTCCTGGAGGCCAACGGCAGCGGCCATGAGCCGGCCTATGGCGATGATTCGTGGACGCAGCGCGTGTGCGACCGCATTCGCGACCTGTTCGAGACGGATTGCGAAGTCTTCTTCGTCTTCAACGGCACGGCGGCCAATTCGCTGGCGCTGTCGTCGCTATGCCAGTCGTATCACTCCGTGATCTGCCACGAGCTGGCGCACATCGAAACGGACGAATGCGGCGGCCCCGAGTTCTTTTCCAACGGCTCGAAGTTGCTGACCGCCAAGGGCGAGAACGGCAAGCTGACCCCGGATGCGGTGGAAGCCCTCGTCACGCGGCGCTCCGATATCCACTACCCGAAGCCCAAGGTCGTTTCGCTGACGCAGTCGACGGAAGTCGGCACCGTCTACACGGTGGATGAGGTGCGCGCGATTGCCGCGATTGCCAAGCGTCGGCAGTTGCGCGTGCACATGGATGGCGCGCGTTTTGCCAACGCGGTGGCCTCGCTTGGGGTGCATCCGTCCGAGATCACGTGGCGTGCCGGCGTGGATGTGCTGTGCTTTGGGGGCACGAAGAACGGCCTGCCGGTCGGCGAGGCGGTTGTCTTCTTCGACCGCCGTCTGGCGGAAGACTTCGCCTATCGCGTCAAGCAGGCTGGGCAGCTGGCGTCGAAGATGCGCTTCATCTCGGCGCCGTGGCTGGGTCTGCTCGAGAACGATGTGTGGCTGCGCAACGCGCGTCACGGCAACGCGATGGCGCAGTTACTGCACGCGCGCATTGCCGACGTGCCGGGCGTGCGCATCATGTTCCCGACCGAGTCGAACGCCGTGTTCGCCGAGTTGCCGGTGCCCGCCATTGAGGCACTGCGCGCCCGCGGCTGGCGTTTCTACACCTTCATTGGTGCCGGCGGCTGCCGCCTGATGTGTTCGTGGGATGTGGAGCCCGAGACGGTGGAAGCCTTCGCCGCCGACATCCGCAACGCCTGTGAGCAAGCTGTCTAACGCATCTCTCTGCCATGAGCTTCGACTACCGCTTCTGCCCCCAATGCGCTACGTCGCTCGTCGAGCAGCACAACGCCGGCCGCCTGCGCATCGCGTGCCCCGCGCAGGACTGCGGCTTCGTGCACTGGAACAATCCGTTGCCCGTCCTGGCGGCGGTTGTCGAATACCGCGGGCAGATGTTTCTCGCGCGCAATGCGCTGTGGCCTGAGGGCATGTTCGCGCTCGTCACGGGTTTTCTCGAACGCGACGAGACACCCGAAGAGGGCATCGCGCGCGAGCTGAAGGAGGAGACGAATCTCGACGCTCGCTCGATCTCGCTGATCGGTGTGTATGAGTTCATCCGCAAGAATGAACTGATCATTGCGTACCACGTGGTGGCCGATGGCGAGATCGCGCTGTCGGAAGAGTTGGTTGAATACCGCCTGAAGCCGTTCGAGAAAGTCCGCCCCTGGACGGCCGGCACTGGTTATGCCGTCGCCGATTTCCTGACCGCGCGCGGGCTGCCCGTCAGCTACATCGACATCCGTACCGGCGAACCGGCTGAGCCGCCGCCGCGCCAGTGGCAACCCACGCGGCTCGTTACAATTCCGGAATGACTGACGCGAGTGGCACTGCGCCGCTTGCCCGTACCACTGAGGAAGACATGGAGTTTCAGAAGGAAATCGACGCGCGCGGCCTGAATTGCCCGCTGCCCATCCTGCGCACGAAGAAGGCGCTTGCCGACATGCAAAGCGGCGACGTGCTCAAGATTCTTGCCACCGACCCCGGCGCCACGCGCGACTTCCAAGCGTTCGCCAAGCAGACCGGCAACGAGCTGCTGGAGCATAGCGAGCACGACAAGGTGTTCACGTTCTACATGCGCCGCCGCTGATCTGGCAGCGCGTTCAATGAAAACGGGGCGATCCGGCCAAACCGGATCGCCCCGTTTTGATTTGGCGGCGGATCGTTTCACCGACTTTGTGTGGCTACTTGCGCGCTTCCATCGCCATGCGCAGCGCCAGGCTGGTCAGCACGGTGCCCATCAGGTAGCGCTGAACCGACAGCCAGCTCGGCTTGCGCGAGAGGAATGCAGCGATGCTGCCGGCCGTGGCCGCGATCATCGAATTGACGGTCAAGCTCACGCAGATCTGCGTGAGCCCCAGGCAGACCGATTGCACCAGCACGCTGCCGTGCGCCGGCTCGATGAACTGCGGCAGCAGCGACAGATACAGCACCGCCACTTTCGGGTTGAGCAGGCTGGTCAGCAAGCCCATCGTGTAGAGCTTGCGCGGGCTGTCCACCGGTAGTTCACGCACCTGGAACGGCGCCCGGCCGCCGGGCCGCACCGCCTGCCAGGCGAGGTACAGCAGATAGATCGCACCGCCAAAGCGCAGCGCATCGTAGGCAAACGGCACGGCCATCAGCAAGGCGGTGATGCCGAATGCGGCGCACAGCATGTAGAAGACGAAGCCCGTGGCGATGCCCGCCAGCGACACCAGCCCGGCGTTACGCCCCTGGCAGATCGAACGCGAGATCAGGTAGATCATGTTCGGGCCCGGCGTCAGCACCATGCCGAGCGCAACCAAGGCAAAGGTGAGCAGATTGGTGAGGGTAGGCATGGCGAAATCGCTGTCTGCGGAAAGGGCGAAGAGCTTGCAGGCTAGCACTGGCCGCGATTCGGCCAACAGGTACAGAAATCCATAAATTTTCGCGATTCTGTATCGGTCCCACGTAGACAACACGCCGACGGCAGCGTCGACGCTTGTTTCATTTTTTGGTGAGCGCGGGCTGCGAGGAAGGAACGGCTTACAGAATGCTGAACGATCGGTGACGGCACGCCATGCGTGCGTCATCGGCGTTGCTGAGGGTATGCCGAAATCCTTTTATTCCCCAACCCCCCCGTCCCCATGCGCCTGCATTTCCTCCTTGCCGCCGTGCTGTCCGTGGCGTTGCCTGCTCAAGCCGAGCTTCTCATCAGCGAGTACGTAGAAGGCAGCTCGAACAACAAGGCCATCGAAATCTACAACCCGGACGGCGCCGAAGCCGATCTGTCGGTCTACAAGATCGAGCAGTACAACAATGGCGCCAGCACGCCCACCGCGTCGTTTGCGCTCTCGGGCAAGCTGGCGCCAGGCGCCGTCCATGTGATGGCCCACAGCACACTGGCCAGCGTGCTCGGCAGCCGCGTCAACCAGACTGCGGCGTTCTCCTTCAATGGCGACGATGCGCTGACGCTCACGCGTTCCGGCGTGGTTGTCGACCGCATCGGCCAGGTTGGCTATCAACCGCCGTCCGGCTTCTGGGGTACAGCCAGCGCCGGCACCAAGGACCACACGCTGCGCCGCCAAGGCACGGTGAAGGCGGGCGACACGGACAGCACAGCTGCCTTCAATCCATCCCTTCAGTGGGATGCCTTCAATATCGACGACTTCTCCGACCTTGGCCTGTACAACGGGCAGGGCACCGTCACGCCACCACCCGCCGTTGCGATGTGCGGCGCGCCGGCAACGCACCTTGCGGATGTGCAGGGCGCCGGGGCCACTTCGCCGCTGGTCGGCCTGAACGTCGAGATCGAAGCCGTCGTGACCGCCGACTATAGTGGCGCCACCGGCTTTAACGGCTTCTTCGTGCAACAACCCGACGCGCAGCGCCGCCGGTTGTCTGGCGTGTCGGAAGGCCTGTTCGTCTATGCACCGGGCGTCAGCGCCCGCGCTGGTGACCTCGTCCACCTGGTCGGCAAGGTCGAGGAGAAGTACGGCCAGACGCAACTGACGCTGGCCACCAACGGCATCGCAAGCTGCGCCAGCGGCTCCAGCGTGACGCCGATCGACGTGACGTTGCCCGTGGCCGATGCGAGGGCGTGGTCGGCGTATGAAGGGATGCTCGTGCGCCTGCCGCAGACCCTCACGGTGAGCGAGACGTACGAACTTGGACGCTACGGCAGTCTGCTGCTCAGCAACGGGCGCCTGCCATTGCCGACAAACGTGGCACGGCCCGCAACTGGCGCGGCGGCCCAGGCATCGGCCAATGCGCTGAACCGCATCGTGCTTGACGATGGCTCCAATCAGCAAAATCCCGCCAGCGTGCGTTACCCGGCGCCGGGCCTGTCGGCGGTAAATCCAGTGCGCGCCGGCTATACCGTGAGCGGTGTGCAGGGCGTGCTTGATATGCGCTACAACGCCTGGCGCCTGCAGCCTGTCCCGGGTGCGGCCGCGCCGGCTTTCAATGCTGCTGCGAACCCGCGTGCGGGTGCCCCTGCGCGCCACGCCCAGGCCGATGTGCGCGTCGCTTCGTTCAACGTGCTGAACTACTTCAACGGAGACGGCAAAGGGGCTGGCTTTGACGATCCGGCCAATCGGGGTGCCAAGACACAGGCCGAGTTCGAACGCCAGGAAGCCAAGATCGTCGCCGCCATCCGCGAGCTCAATGCCGACGTGGTCGGCCTGATGGAAATCGAGAACGACGGCTACGGCGAGCTCAGCGCCATCCGCCGCCTGACGACCCAGCTTGGCGCCGACTGGCGCTATGTCGACCCGGGCATACCGAAGCTCGGCGGCGATGCGATCACGGTGGCAATCATCTACAACGGCCGCACAGTGGAGCCCGTCGGCACGCCGGCCACGCTTGCCATCGACGACAAGAACCGCCAGCCGCTCGCGCGCAGCTTCCGACGCATCGGCGGCACGCAGAACTTCACCGTCGTCGTGAATCATCTGAAGTCGAAGGGCTGCTCCGGCGCGACCGGCAAGGACGCCGACCAAGGCGATGGCCAAAGCTGCTGGAACCCCACCCGCGTCCGCGCTGCCGGCCTGATCGCCGACTGGCTGGCGACCTCGCCGACCGGCGTGGCGGACATCGGCAAGCTCCTTATCGGCGACCTCAACAGCTATGCCAAGGAAGACCCCATCGTGCTGTTCGCCGACAAAGGCTACGCCGACATGGTGGCGAAGTTCGTCGGCAAGGATGCGTACAGCTACGTCTATGGCGGCGAAGCCGGCTACATCGACCATGCGCTGGCCACTCCGGGCCTGGCCGAACGTGTGCGCGCCGTGCACGAGTGGCACATCAACGCCGATGAGCCGATTGCGCTGGAATACTCGTTCGCCTACAAAAGCGCCGAACAGCAGCAGACGTTCTACGCGCCGGACGCCTACCGCTCGTCGGACCACGATCCGGTGCTGGTCGACCTCGCGCTCAATACGCAGACGGCAGGTGGCGGCACGAGTCCGGAAGGCGATGCGGCGGCGGGTGCGGCCACTGGCAGCACAGGGGTGGGGGGTGCCGGTGCGGTGGACCCGATTCTCGGGCTCGTACTGGCCGCCGCTGCGGTAGCCTTGGCGCGGCGTCGTGCGTGTCGGTTCTGAGCGTCTGCGCGCTTCCTCGGGCGACGCGCGGCAGCTCCATCACCAGTCGAATCGCATCCGTGCGTTCGCTGACCGTTCGACACAGCCTTAAGGTCGTTTCCGGCCATCCGGCTCGGGACTGAATTAAGCTTCTGAACTGGCGCGATCAGCAACATCGCGAACCCGACGCGCCGAGGCAATCGATTCCGATATGGCGACGGGGGGGAGATGTGGGCAATGTAGCCGCGGCGGTCCGCGCGCTGATCTTAGGCTTCTGGCTCGGCTTGATGTCCGGCGGCAGCAATGCGGCCCCAACTTCGCTGTTCACCCCCGAAGAGGATGCCTGGATCGCCGCGCATCCGATCGTGCGCACCTGCGTGGATGCGCATTGGCGTCCGTTCGAGTTTGTCAAAGCCGGCAAGGTGGCCGGCATGGTTCCATCGTTCCTCGATGCGGTTGCCCATGTGAGTGGGCTGCGTTTCGAATATGTGGACGGTGCGTGCTGGAACGGCTCGCTGGCTGCACTGAAGCTCGGGCAGGTGGACATGCTCCCCGACTGGAGCAAGGACGAAGCCGTGGCACCCTACCGAGACGGTTACATCGCGAGCACGCCGTACTATGTCGGGACAATCGCCATCGTTACGGCGGAACAGGAAAACCTGTTCGCCAGTTTCTCGCAACTGTCCGGCAAGCGGCTTGCGATCAAGGGCGGCGGTGGTCTTGAACTGGCCATCCGCCGCAGCTCCGTCCCAGTGAAGTTGGTAACGTTTCAAAATGAGTCCGACGCGTTGCAGGCGGTTGTTGACGGCGATGCCGACGCCGCACTCGGGACGGACGCTTCGATCGTTCCGCAACTGCACCGGCAGTTCAAGGGCCGGCTGTTCCTCTCGGGCAGCCTCTGGGACCGGCCTTATGCGTTGACGATGGTCACGCGCGATGACAATCCCGTGCTCGCGTCGATTCTCGATAAATCGCTGACCGCCATTTCGGCGTCGGAGGCCGATGCTATCCGGCAGCGGTGGCAGGAAACGACCGACTACGGCGCGCCGTCGCTGGCGTCGATCCTGCATTACCGCTGGCGCCAGGTCGCTCTCGTTGCGGCCGTTGTTCTGGCGTTTGCGGTGTTGGCCTATGTGCTATGGCGTGCGCGTGTGGCCGCCGTTCGCAGTGAGCGTGAAAAGGCGATGTTCCTCGCATTCATCAGCCACGAAATCCGCACGCCGATGCACACGATTCTTGCGTCGCTGGAACTGCTGCAGCGCTCGCAATTGACAGGCCAGCAAGCCAGTCGCGCGGATGCCGCTGTCTCGGCGTCGGAAACGCTCTTGGCCCTGCTTGACGATGTCCTTGAATACTCGCGTCTCGAATCCCGCAGCGTGACACTCGCGCCTCAGCCTACGGCGATCGGGCCGTGGGCCGAGCAGACTCTGGACATGGTCCGCTGGCGCTCCGATGAGAAGAAGCTGGCGTTGTCGCTCGATCTTGCCTGCGCGCCGGATTTCAGCGTGGAGATCGATGCCATGCGCGTGCGGCAGATCGTTTTGAACCTGTTGGTGAACGCGATCAAATTCACCACGGTCGGCAAGGTTGTCCTCCGCGTCGACTATCTGCCCGGAAAGCGGCGCGGCAGCGGAACGCTCGTACTCGAGGTCAGAGACACGGGCATGGGCATTCCGCCCGAGCGCCAGC
This sequence comes from Ralstonia pickettii, assembly GCF_016466415.2. Taxonomy (NCBI): domain Bacteria; kingdom Pseudomonadati; phylum Pseudomonadota; class Betaproteobacteria; order Burkholderiales; family Burkholderiaceae; genus Ralstonia; species Ralstonia pickettii. The sequence goes on from NZ_CP066771.1 coordinate 798,623, forward strand.
GAAACATTTTCGAACCGTATGCACGCGTGGAAAGCCCTGGCAATCGCGGTGCCAGCGGAACAGGGCTGGGCTTGTCGATCTGCCACGAACTCGTGGAGTTGATAGGAGGCGTGATCACCGTCAGCAGCAGCCCCGAGGTCGGCACGGTGTTCACTGTCATGTTGCCGGCACGGGAGGCGCGCGCAGAGATGGCGTTGCCAAAGGCTGCGGAAGCAGCGGGGGCGTCTGCGCCTCACGCAATATCGCCTCCTCGGGCGGCAAAGGCGCCGTCGCCGGAATCGGAGGAGGGGCCGCTGGTCCTAGTGGTGGATGACCACGAAGCGGTGCAACACGCGATCCAGCATCAGCTTGAGGCACTGGCCTGCCGGTCTGCAATCGCCGGCACCGGTGAGGCCGCGCTCGAACGGTTTGCGTCAGCAGCGTTTGACATGGTGCTGCTCGACTGCAATCTGCCCGGGATTGATGGATATACCGTCGCGCAGCGCATGCGAAACATCGAACATCAGCGCGGAGGCGAGCGCACGCCCATTGTGGCCATCTCGGCTGTGACAGACGACACGCACCGCGTCCGGTGTTTCGACAGCGGCATGGACGGCGTCCTTAGCAAGCCGCTGCGCCTTGCCGCCTTACGGGAACTGATCGAGCTTTGGTGCGGCCATGGTGATTCCGGCTCCCGTACGGTGCAGGCAGAGCGCGAGACGGAATCGACGGTGGACGTGCTGGCGATCTATCGAGAGACCATGAAAACCGATCTTGAAATGCTCGCGCAGGGTCTCGCAGATCGGAATATCGAGCAGGCACGTCGCGCGGCACATCGGATATCCGGTGCCGCTGCCGTTGTGGACGACCTGCGAACGCGCCAAGTGGCAAGCGAATTGGAGCGGCATCTTTCGAAGGCGTCGGGGGGCATCACGGCAGACGCGCATGCGCTCCTGGCGGAACTCCAATCGCTGCACCCGACGGACAGCGCCACTACCTGAATTTGTCAACGGAGCGAACGTCGCTCCGGTTCCGTATCCCCCCACATATGCCGTGTACGCCTTGCCTGAGGCGGCACGGAGCCTTGTGCTGCAACGATTTCCGGGTTCTGCCGCATGCCTAGCGAGTCGCCTCGTTCGTGACGAGAATGTCTCCGCGCGCCCCAATGCCTAAAGCGGAGGCGTGCGAGCAGAACGCAAGAATCCCTCCGCTTTTTCAGAACAGTCTGATATGGCGCAGCCGCCACGCTTGGAATACTTGCGCCTGCCTTCTTCGATAGGCATTTGTTCTCGACCAAATCCCGCACGTTCGTGCTGCGGATTCAATCTAAGGGTAAGTCAATGAAAGCAAAACTGTTCCTGGCTGGCGTCGCCGTGTCTGCTCTTTCTTTCGCCGCAATGGCGCAAGCAGCGCCTGCGTCGGTGGATGGCGTTATCAATTTCCAAGGCACGATCCTGAGCGACACCTGCAAGGTGTCTTCGCTCACCGGCGATGCAGGCACCATCAACGTGAACATGGGCAAGATCGCTGCGGACGACATCGGCACGATTGCTGCACCGAAGCTTCTGACCAGCGGTTCTGGCTCGGCCAACATTGACGTGGTGTGCAAGACGGGCGCCAAGGTCAGCATGAAGTTCGCCGGTAAGGCGGCCGACCTGAGCGCCGACAAGAAGACGCTGCGCGTGAATAGCGGCAACACCGCTGCAGGTTTCGCACAAGGTGTGGGCATCGCCGTGTACGAAGGTACGGGCGCAGGTGCAAACGCGTTCGACCTGAGCAACGGCGATCTGCTGGCACAGACCACGGTGCCGGCGACCGGCGGGGCAGTCAACGTCCGGTTCTCCGCCGCCTATGTGGCCGCAGACGCGGCCAAGATCAAGCCGGGTATTGCCAACGCCAGCCTGCCGTTCACGCTCACCTACGAGTAAACGTAAGCCAAGCGCCAGCCAACGCGGCTGGCTTCAATCGGCAGCGGTCATTACCCCGCTGCCGCCTATTTCTTCACAGGCAGTTCCGGATATGAAAGCAAAACGATACGCCGTTGGCGCGGCGTTGGCGTGCGCGTTGGTTGCGTCCGCGAGCCACGCCAGCATTTCACTCAGCACCACGCGCGTCATCTTTGATGGAAAGAACAAGGAAAGCTCAGTGGTCGTCAGCAATGATGGTCAAGATGCGCTGCTCCAGGCGTGGCTGGATCCATTGGAAGACGTAGCCAATGCCCAACTGCCGTTCGCAATTACACCGCCTTTGGCAAAGGTTGGTGCCAAGCAGCAGCAACTGCTGCGTGTGCTGTACGAAGGCGTCGGCATGCCAACGGATCGCGAATCCGTATTTTGGCTGAACGTCCAGGAGATTCCTCAGACCGCCAAAGAAGACAACGTCCTGCAATTGGCTGTTCGTCAACGCATCAAGGTGTTCTACCGGCCCACCGGTCTGGCTGGCGATCCGGTCAAGGCGCCTACACGCCTGCAATGGCAGTTGAACCAGGGCGCCGGCAAAGGGCTGCTGCGCTTGACCAATCCGAGCCTGTATCACGTGACCGTGGTGGACGCCAAGGTGCATGTCGGCAGTGCAGAGGAGCCCGTCATCGACGCGAAGATGATCGCGCCTAACTCGACGGTTGCTGTGCCCGTCAAGCTGCCGGCCGCCGGAGCCGGCGCACCCGAGCTCCGCTACGACGTCATTAACGACTACGGCGGCCGCCAAAGTTACCGCGTCACCTTGCACAGCAGTCAGCCGAGCACGCCGGTCTCAGCCGGCAATTGATTGAGCTGGCCTAACGCCAGTTCGATTCCGCCAGCCCGCCTGGGCTGGCTTAGCCCGCACCCACCGTAGCGGAGCTTGCCTATGTGACAGCCATCCGATTCACAAAGCCAGAAGCGAGCATTGCAATGTCTACCTGCCAGACGACCAAAGCGTTCTCCAGAAAGGCCGTTGGGAAAGCGGCTCCTGTACGCCTGAGCACAACGCCGCTCTACCTGGCCGTGTGTCTTGCGATGATGAACAGCGCGCGCGCCACCGAAGGGGAGACGCTCGTCGCACAGGTGGATCCAACGCTCCTCGCATTCAATACGAGTTTCCTGAACGGCCAAGGGCGGCCAGCGGACCTGAGCGCCGTACTGAGTTCGGGCAGCAGCGTGCCGCCCGGAAACTATCGGGTGGAGGTGGAGGTCAACGGTAATCTGGTCGGCCGTCGCGACATCGATTTCTACCAAGACACCGACAAGGCCAAGCTGCGCCCGTGCCTGACCGCGAAGATGCTTCAGGACTTCGGTGTCAACCTGAGCGCGATCAACCCGCCGCTGGATGTCAACAGCCAAGCCTGCCTTGATCTGCCGCACCTGCTGGACCAGGCATCGGTCGATTTCGATGCCGGCAGGCTGCAGCTCAATCTGAGCATTCCGCAGGCCTTTCTTTCCCGCGCGGCGCGCGGCTATATAGACCCTGCGCTGTGGGACGAAGGGGTCAATGCCGGCTACGTCAACTACCAGTTCAGCGGCAACTACGGTCACAGCCACATCGGCACTGACAGCAGCAGCTACTTCGTTGGCCTGCAGAACGGCGTGAATATAGGTCGCTGGCGCCTGCGAAACGAGTCCACGCTCACCGGTAGCAACAGCGGCCAGACGCGCTTCAAGAGCAACCGCACGCTCGTGCAGCGCGATGTCGATGCCATCAAGGGCCAGCTGACGTTCGGCGAGCAGTATTCCGACGCGACGTTGTTTGATAGCGTGCGGTTTCGCGGTGTGCAAGTCACTTCTGACGATGCCATGCTGCCCGACAGCGAGCGCGGCTATGCGCCGGTGGTGCGCGGTCAAGCAGCCACCAACGCGGTGGTCGAGGTGCGCCAGAGCGGCTATGTGCTCTATCGGGCCAACGTGCCGCCTGGCCCTTTCCAGCTGACCGACATCTTCCCGTCCGGCTCCAATGGCGATCTGGAGATCACCGTCATTGAAGCTGACGGTAGCAAGCGCGTCACGCATCAGGCGTTCTCCAGCCTGCCGCTGATGCTGCGCAAGGGGCGCCTGAAGTATAGCTTTGCAGCCGGCAAGTACGATGGGGACCAGGGCCCCGCGCCTAATCTGGTCAGCGGCTCGCTCGTCTATGGCCTGACCGACAACAGCACGGTGGCGGGCGGCCTGCAAGTGTCGAAAGACTTCCAGGCCTTGAACGTGGGGGTCGGTACGAACACGCCCGTCGGCGCCCTGTCGGTGGACATCACGCAGTCGAGCAGCCGCGCGCAGGGTAAGCGCGACACCGGACAGAGTGTGCGCATCTTGTATGCCAAGACTTTTACGCGCACCAACACGAACTTCACGCTCGCGGCCTATCGCTACTCGACGTCGGGCTATCGCACGTTTAACGACCACGTTAACGACCTGCATAACGCCGATGGCGTGCAATCCGGCCGCAGCCGCTCGCGCGTCGACTTGACGACCAGCCAGGACCTAGGCGGACCTGATCGCAAGTATGGCAGCGTCTACCTGAACGTCAGCCAGCAGACCTATTGGAACCAGCCGGGCTCCAGCCGCAGCATCAGCGTCGGCTACGGCAACAACTGGAAACGGCTCAGCTACAACCTGAGTCTCAGCCAGACGAAGGACAGCCGCTTTGGCAGCAACGGCAGCAATACGCAGGTCATGCTCACGATGTCGATCCCGCTGGGTGGCAAGCTGCAATCACAGCGTGCTTACACCAACGTCAGCAACGACAGTAGCGGCGGCACAAACATCCAGAGCGGTCTGAGTGGTTTCATCAGCGAAAAGACGTCATATGCCATGCAGGCCGGCTATACCAGCAGCGGGCGTGGCGCGACGGGCGGTGCAAGCATTACACACGATGCCGATGCTGGCCAGCTTTCAGCCAACATCAATGTCGCACGGGACTACCAATCGGCCAGCATGAATGCCATGGGTGCCGTAGTGGTACATGGCGGCGGCGTCAACCTGAGCCGTACTGTCGGCGACACCTTTGCGCTCATGAAAATGGAGGGCCTCAAGGGCACGGACATCCGCACCGACGGTGGCATTCCGGTTGGTAGAAACGGCTACGCGGTGGTGACCTACGCACAGCCTTACCGGCTGAGCGCTTTGCGTCCCGACACGCATAACCTGGGCGCCGACGTCGAGCTCGAAGACACCGTCAAGCAGGTCGTGCCGCGCCGCGGCGCCATCGTGCAGGCGACCTTTCGTGGCTACAGCGGTCGGCGTGCGCAGTTCACTCTGCAACAGATCGACGGCAAACCGGTGCCGTTTGGCGCCAGCGTGCAAGACGCGCAAACCGGCAAACAGTTGGGCATTGCGGACCCGAATGGCAATGCGTTTGTGCTGCTCAACCAGGAGCAGGGCACGTTGGTTGTGAAATGGAAAGAAGGCCAATGCCAGGCACCCTATGCGTTGCCGAAAGCAGAAGCTGGCCGGAACTACCAGCGGCAGACGTTGCGTTGTAGATAGCCACCGGGCTCTCGAATCCTCCGCGGCCATGGATACATGGTCCATCGCATATAAGCAAAACTTGGAAAGAATCGTCGATGCAAAAAAATCTATACCCCCTCGAGTCGGATCATCTTCTCCGCGCTTTCTGTATGGCCGCGTTCTTCTTGGCGGCTCTGCTCGCCTCGCCAGCTGACGCCGCGAACTGCACGATGCATCAAGGCGCCGTCGTCAAGCAACTCGCGTTTCAAATACCTTCAAGCTTTACCGTACCGCGCGATGCACCCATCGGTACCGTTATCTATGAAAGCGCACCTATCACGAATAGCGCACAAGACACACCGGCCTTCACCTGTACTGCCGCCTTCCGCTGGGGTTTGGTGAATTCGGTCGGAGGGATTCCGCCTGCCGCTACCAAAGTCGATATGCCGATCGGAAATACCGGACTGGCGTGGGGCCTCGTCTACGATAACAAGAAGTCGACTCCAGCACCGCTACCCGCAGCTTCACTGGGGATCCAACAGGTAGCGGACACCTACACATTCGTGAGCACGTCTTTCTCGTTAAGGATCAGGAAGATTGGCCCAGTTGCGCCAGGCGCTGCCGTTGAGGCGGGGCTTCTGGGGTATGTCAACATGAATGACGAGTTCAACGTCTTTATCGTTCGAACCTCCACAAAGGCAAGCGTTACAGCCCAGAGTTGCAGGACGCCAGATGTCATCGTGCAGATGGGAGATCGGAATCGTGTCGGACAATTCAAAGGTGTTGGCACTTCGTTGGCGCCTGTGAATTTTTCGATCAATCTGAACGAGTGCCCCTCGGGCATTAGCAAGGTTTCTTATCTACTGAAGCCAAACACCCAAATCTTGGATGCCGCGCAGTCGGTCGTCGCGCTCGACGCTGAATCGGTAGCTAAGGGGGTCGGCCTGCAGGTTCTTGACCAGAACGGAAAGCCGGCGGTGTTGAACGAGAAGATCGCTTTTAGCGAGTACGACAAGGCTGGTGGAAATTTCAGTATCCCGCTAAAAGCAGCCTATCGGCAAACCGCTCCAGTCGTTGGAGCGGGCACAGCGAATAGCTCGCTGACTTTTGTGATGAGCTACGAGTAGCTTGGTGTGCAGGCGGCTTCATCAAGCATGGCAGCCGGTGCGAGTTCAGTGATCGGCGTACTTGGTGTACCAACAAAAAACCCCGCAGAGCCAAGCCCAGCGGGGTTTTTTGCCAAACGTTGAAGCCGTTTGAAAGATGTTTGGTGGAGCCGGCGGGAATCGAACCCGCGTCCGCAAGCCCTCCACAGAGAGTTCTACATACTTAGTTCTGTCATTTGATTTAACCGCCGCATCGCGGACGAACACGCTCTACGACGGCGATTCACTAAGTTTTCGTCTCTAGGCCCGTGACTCACCTAAAGCTTATCTGACGTAAATGACCTCGCTGGTCTTGCGACCCTAGCCCGTCAGCGAGCCAGTGCGAGGACGGCGGCCCTTAGGCTGCCAGTGCGTAACGTTCGTCGTTAGCAGTTATTGCATTCCCATTGATTAACGAGGTGACGGGTCCTCGGTATGCCCTCCGCTGCTTCGCAACCCACGTCGAAACCAGGTCGGCCCCAGTAAGGAAGTGTCGATTATCCCATAGATGGGCTACTTCAGCGAGAAATCAACCCGCGTCGTCTTGCCCTTGTCCTTGATGCCCTCTGCGCTCAGTTTTGGGGCGACAACAAAGAGGCGCTCCGGATCCACGCGTTCTGCAAGTGCAACATGCACCGCATTCGCGCGACGCTGCGCGAGTTCACGCAGATCCGCATCCGTCACTTGCACGTTGGTTTCCATCAGCTTGCGCATCTCGTCGGGCGGCAACGATTTGGCCAGCCCGATCACGTTGCGCGGTTTTGGGAACTTGACGGCTTTGTATGCGCGTTCAAGGTACTTGTTCTCCTCTTCCGGCTTGACGGTGGTATCTGCCTCAGCAGCGTCGCCGGCGTCCTTGAGTTTCTGCTCGCGAATCTGACGGTTCACGGCTTCCCGGCGCAGGCCGTCGCGGTCGAATTCCGGATCGACGCGGCCGATGATGTCGACCTTCAGGGCAGGGCGGTCCTTGAGTGCAGTGGCAAGTTTGTCCAGTTTGGCGACCGATGCCTGGCTGATGTTCGACGTGCCCGGATCGAACTCGATGTAGCCGAGTTCTTCGCCGCCGCTGCCGCCAAACGCGCTGGCCAGCAGCGAGAACGGCGCCGTCACAGCGCGTGCGATGAGGTTGACGAATGCACGCAGGATGACGCCGCCGATGCTGAACTGTGGGTCATCGAGCGAGCCAGATACCGGCACGCGCACGTCGATCTCGCCCCGCGAATTCTTCAGCAGCGCCACCGCCAGTCGCACCGGCAGATTGGTGGCGTCCTTACTCTCTACGCGGTCGCCGAAGGTGAGCTGGTCGATGAAGATGTGGTTGTCGGCGGTCAACTTGCCCTGGTCGAGCAGGTAGTGCAGATCCATCGTCAGCTTGCCCTTGGTGATCGGGTAGCCAGCGTACTTGGCGGAGTAGGGCGTGAGGTTGGTCAGTTCCACGCCGTCGGCCTTGGCTGTCAGATCCACAAAGGCCGTGGGCGCGAGCGGATTGACTTTGCCGTGGATGTCGACGGGCGCGGTGCCGTCGACGCTGCCTCGCAGCGTCACGTCGGCGGGTGTCTGGCTGGCAGCCGTGCTGATCGTGCCGATCGAGCCGCCGATGGCGGTCAGGTTGGCGGTGTAGTTCGGTTTGACGAAGTTGTCGGTGAAGCGGATGTTGCCGTCCTGCAGCGTGATGGCGTCAACGCGCAGGTCGGCGCCGCCGGCTTTGGGCGTGGGGCCCGTGGCTGTGACGGTGACGGCCGATGCGGGTGCCGCAGTCGGGGCCGAAGCCACCACGGGCGCGGCTGCCGGGGCGGAAGCTGCTGCGGCCGATGCCGATGCAGGTTCGCTTTGCGTCAGCGAGCGCCGCTCCTCGGTCGGCTGCACGCGGATGTCCTGCAGGTTCAGGCGCCCATTCGGGTTGATGATGATCCGCGCGTAGAACGTCGATAGCGCCACCGCACCCACCCGCACGCGCGGCGTAGTGCCGTCGTAGTTGGCCTGGATGCGGCTGAGCGCGAGCGAGCGCCAGCGCAGGAAGTCATCCGAACTCACGCGGTCTTGCAGGCGCACGTTGCCCAGTGTCGCGTTGCCCTGGTAGTTCACCGTCAGCGCCTTGCCCTGGTTGAGCACGAGGCGCCCGTCCATCGATAGCAGCGCGCTCGTAATCGCCGCGTTCAACGACTTGTCCAGATACGGATCGAAGCCTGCGAGCGACAGGTTCTGCGAGTTCACGCGCAGGTCGGCCTTGAGCGGCTGCGGCACGACCTCGCCGCGCACATCGAGCTTGCCCTTGGCACCCAGCCCTGCGCCAATTTGCACGCTGACCGGTTTGCCGAGATCGGAGGAGGCGTTCTGCACGACCACGTTCAGCGGCTCGACACGCACCTTGACCGGGCGCGAGTTCGATTGGTCTTCAAAGCCGACAGCGCTGTTGTCCAGCTTGAGCGTTTGTACAGTCACAGCCCACGGCCTTTCCCCCGGGGCGTTCTGCTTTGCGTCGGACTTGACGGGCGCTGACGGGTTGCCCGCCACCGGTTGCGGACCATCGAGCAGCGTCAACGTGGTTGTACCGTCCTTCTTGCGCAGTGCGTCGATCTGCAGCCCGTCGGCACGCACTTCGTTGAGCGCGATGGTGCGTGCGCCCAGGTCGAAGCTCTTGACGTCCGCGCGCAGCAGCTTGGCGCGCAGCGCGGTGTCCTTACCCAAGGCGGGCGCCAGCGACAGATCGGCCAGGCTTGCGGTCAGCGGTTCCGCGCGCACGTTGAATTTGTCCGGCCCGAATTCGAGCGCCACCTTGCCGTCGGCCGATAGCGCACCGCTCTGCAATTGCGGTGCGCCCGCCTGGCGCAGATACGGGCTGATGCTGACCAGCTTCACGCCGTCCAGCTTCAGTTCCAGCTCGCCGGTGTTCTTCTCCAGCGAAGTGTTGCCTTTGACATTGAGCGTGCCGCCTTGCGCCAGCTTGGCGCCCACATCGAGCGAGGTCGGACCGCCCAACGTACGCACGCGAATGTCGCCGTGGAGGTCTTCCAGTATCAGGTCGGCAGCCGGCTGCGTGGTCGCGTCACGCCAGTGGACGGTGCTGTTGGTCAGTTGAAGCTTGTTGACCGCCACATCCAACGGTTTCGGCTTTGCGGTGGTCGCGGCCTCGGCCGTGGCAGCTTTCGCTTCGGCAGGTGCCGGCTTGCCGGCGAGTTGCGCGAAATTGATCGCTCCATCCGCACCGCGCGTGGCATCAACGCGCACGCCATCCAGCGTCAGCGCATCGAGGCGGAATACGTTGTCGAGCGGGCGCACGTCGGCAAGCGTTGCGCGCACTTGTTTGGCCGCCACCAGTGGCGCTTTCCTGGCGTCGACAACTTCCAGGTGGTCGAGGCCGGTCGTGCCATGCACGCGCAGCACCGGCGCGCCGCTCTTGGGCTTCTGGAACTCGATCGTCAGGTCGGTCGTCAGCTTGCCCTGTGGCACTGCCACCGGAAGCGGTCCGGGTACGTAGCCGAGGTAGCGGGGCAGATCCAGACCGTCGATCTTGATGTTGAGGTTCGATTCGAGCGACTCGGCAAACGGCTTTGTCTTGCCTGCGAAATGCAGCGGCGCACCGTCGATGCGCGCGGCCAGCAGCGGCTGCACGAAGATGTCCACGTCAGCGGGCAGGCTCGCCAGGAAAGGCACGCCTATCTGCAATCCGTCCACCTTGTGCTGTGCACCAAGCGGCTGGTCGGCAAAATCGATCGCGCCGTTGGTCAACTGCAGATTGGCAAAGACGAAACGTGCCGGCTCGTTCGACTTGGGCTTGGGCGCGGTTTCCGGCTGGCTTAGCTTGTCGACGATGTCGGAGAAGTTGAAACGCTGTTCGGCGGTGCGCACGATACGCACGTGCGGCGCATCGATGCTGAGTTCTTCAATCACGGGCGCGCGGCGGAAGATCGAACTCCACGACGCGTTCATATGCAGGTGGCCAACGTCGACGAACGGTGTCTTTCCGTCGCGCTCGGTCACGTGGAACTGGTCGACATCAAGCCGCAGCGTGTATGGGTTGATGCTGATCTTGCCCACCGAAACCGGCCGTTCCAGCAGCTTGCTGAGCTGGGTTTGAGCTACGTGGCGCAGCAGTGGCGGGCCGCCGAAGGCGCCGAGCAAACCGAACACCACCAGGAAGACCAGCACGCCGATCCCAATGCGCTTGGTGCGCCGTGATGTACCGACTCGCGCCACGCGTTGCCAGCCGGCCGTGCGGCGCACGCGTTCAAGCCGTGCGCGCCAGCCGTGGGTATTTGATTGCAGTTCAGGGCGCGAATCGGGGGAGGTACTCATGCTGGTGTCGGCGGCCATAGCGTGGCCTACTTCGTCAGTCGGTCGACCGCCACGTCCCCGATGGGAGGCAGCGGTCCTGAAAAGTGCGGCGCCCAGGCCTTCACCTGAGCATCGTGGTCAAGCGCGTTTCGATTCGAGCAGCAGCGGAATCAGCTCGGCCGCGCTGGCAATCAGCGCATCGGCGCGCCATTCCACGGGCGATGGTCCATTACCACAATAGCCGTAACTGGCCGCAATGGTAGGCATGCCGGCGGCGCGGCCGGCTTCAATGTCGCGAAGGTCGTCGCCCACGTAGACGATCTGCCGTGCATCGACGCCGATGGAGTCGGCCGCATGCAGCAGCGGGGCAGGGTGGGGCTTGGCGTGCGGCGTCGTGTCGCCCGCAACGACGCACGCCGGCGCCACCGGCAACGGCAACTGTGCAATCAACGGTACCGTCAGTCGGCCCGACTTGTTGGTGACGATCCCCCAGGGAATACCGGCACGGCCCAGTTCGGCCAGCACGTCTGCCATGCCCGGAAACAGCTGCGTACGCACGCAGATTTCCGCCTCATAGTTGGCGAGAAATGCCAGTCGCAGCGTTTCGAACTCCGCATCCCCCGGCCCAACGCCGAAGGCCACGCCAATCAGCCCGCGCGCACCATGCGAGGCCACCGGGCGAAGCACTTCGTAGTCGACCGGCTCGAGGCCGCGGTCAGTGCGTACCTTGTTGGCCGCCGCGGCCAAATCGGGAGCCGTGTCAGCCAGCGTGCCGTCCAGATCGAACAGCACCGCGCCCAGCGGATCGGGAAACCGGCGCGCCGTCATGCCTCGACCGGACGGCGCGTCGCCATCAGGTAGTTGACACTGGTGTCCTGCGTAAGAGCGTAGCGGGCGGTGATGGGGTTGTATTCCAGCCCGCGCATCTCTTGCGCCTGGAGGCCGGCCGTGCGTACGAACGCGCTCAGCTCTGACGGGCGGATGAACTTAGCGTAATCATGCGTGCCGCGCGGGAGCATGTTGAGGACGTATTCCGCGCCAATGACGGCCAGCAGATACGCCTTGGCATTCCGGTGGATGGTGGAGAAAAAGACGTATCCACCCGGTTTGACCAGCGTCGCGCAAGCGCGCACAACCGACGCCGGATCGGGCACATGTTCGAGCATCTCCATGCAAGTGACGACATCGAAGCTGCCAGGCTCGCGTGCGGCCAATGCTTCTGCTGCGATCTCCTCGTAATCGACGGTAACGCCCGCCTCGAGGCTATGCAGATCGGCAACACGCAATGCTTTGCGGGAGAGATCGATCCCTTTGACGATGGCCCCGGCACGCGCCATGCTCTCTGAGAGGATGCCGCCGCCGCAGCCCACGTCGACGACGCGTTTGCCTGCCAGCGGCGTGATGGACTGAATCCAGTCAAGCCGCAGCGGGTTGATTTCGTGCAAGGGTTTGAACTCGCTGTTCGGGTCCCACCAGCGGTGGGCGAGTTCGCTGAATTTTTCGAGTTCGCCGGGATCGGCGTTCGCGTGAGTGGTCGTCATGTTGCGCTGCGCCAGGGCATATCGGCTAGGTGAGGAAATGTACCAAAAAGCGAGGCCCCGACCAAATCAAGGGTCTGCGAAAAGGTTTCACATTGAAACAGACGTGAACAAACGCGCATGCAATTCCTCCAACTGTCACCTTCGCTCAAGGAGAGATCAATGAAATCCAAACACATTCTGATAGGACTGGGTGTTGCTGGCCTCACGGTGCTGGCAGGTTGCGCCGCGCCGGGTTACGGCGGTGGCTATAACGGCGGGTATTCTCAACAGCCTCCGGCGTACGGCCAGCAACCGGCTTATGGCGGGCAGCCGCAGCAAACGGGCGCACTGTATGGCCGAGTCGAATCGATCCAGCCGATGCAAGCTCCGGCCAATAGCCCGGGCATCTTGGGCACGATTATCGGTGGGGTGGCCGGCGGTATCCTCGGTCACCAAGTGGGCGGCGGTACGGGCAACACCGTTGCGACCATTGGCGGCGCAGCGCTTGGCGCCTATGCAGGCAACCAGGTTGAACAGCGCGCCGGTGCCGGTGGGCAAACCGTGTACCGCATCAGTGTGCGCCTGGACGATGGCCGCGTCGCGACCGTGACGCAGCGGAATCCGAACAACCTGCGTGTTGGCGATCGCGCCATGGTCGCCAACGATCAGGCGACACCTTCTTATTAGTAAGAGGGGCAGTTATAAAAAAGGGGCGCTGGGCGCCCCAAAAGCAAAAAAGCGATGGCGCATTTGGCGTCATCGCTTTTTCAATGCCCATCCCGAAGTAGACCAGACGAGGAAGATCCGCAGACCTATGGACGAAAAAAAGCCCAGCTTTCGCTGGGCTTTTTCCCGGTGTGAACCGACTTACTGAGCCTTGCGGGTGCCGACCACTTCGACGTCCACGCGGCGGTTCGGTTGCTGGCAGGCGATTTGTGCCTTGCGAGCGCCCTTGCACGACTTCGGATCAACCTTCAGCTGGCGCTTGCCCTTGCCTTCCGTGTAGACACGGTTGGCTTCGATGCCCTTGCTGACCAGGTAGCCCTTGACGGCTTCAGCACGACGGACCGACAGGCGGTCGTTGTACTTGTCCGAACCGAACGAGTCGGTGTGGCCAACGGCGATCACGACTTCCAGGTTGATGCCATTCAGCTTCGAGATCAGGTCGTCCAGCTTGGCTTTGCCTTCCGGCTTCAGCACAGCCTTGTCGAAATCGAACAGGGTGTCAGCAGCGAACGTAACCTTTTCGCTCGACACAACCGGAGCAGCCGGAGCAGCCGGAGCAGCGGTCGGAGCAGCAGCCGGGGCCAGAGCGCCGTCGCACTGAGCGTTGGCGGTTGCCGGCGTCCAGAAGCCATTGCGCCAGCACAGTTCGTTCGTGCCGTTCTTCCAGACCCACTCGCTCGTGCCGTTACCCCAGTTGTCGTTGACGGCCTTCTTTTCGTAGGGCACCGACTGAGCGTAAGCGGACGCAGCCATGGCTACCGCAGCTGCAGCGAACGCGAGCTTGGCAAATTTTTTCATATTTCTCCTCTCAGGATGAGATCACCGCAGAAGACTGCGAGCAGATGGGACGAAAACAAGTCATACATTCTTCGGAGTATAACATTCTCGGTGTGGTGAAGGCTCCACTTCGAACAATGTCTGCCTCTTCGCTGGGGGATTGTGCCACAAGCACGCACTCCTAAAAAGCAAATATAAGCGATTCGAACGGGGCGCCATGGCCTTGTGGTGTGTACGCAACAAGGCAGGAAATGGCTCGCAAACCCTTATGGGGATTGGGTCGCCGGTTTTGCCCTCCCTCGCAGGGAACGTGCCCGGGGTTGACGATGCGTCGCTCGCGCGCATGAGGGGAGGGGGCTTGCGGCATGGTAAAATGTTCTGTTATTCGCGCAACCGCAGCGTCCTGTGGTGCGCGTCACCGTGCTCACTAGGGACCTCCCACCGTTCGCCCAATGGATCAATTCGCCAAAGAGACACTCCCGGTATCGCTCGAAGAAGAAATGCGCAGTTCGTACCTCGCTTACGCCATGAGCGTGATCGTGGGCCGCGCGCTTCCCGATGTGCGGGATGGTCTCAAGCCGGTGCATCGCCGTGCGCTGTACTCAATGCACGAGCTGAACAACGACTGGAATCGCCCCTATAAGAAGTCCGCCCGTATCGTCGGGGATGTGATCGGTAAGTATCACCCCCACGGCGACACTGCTGTATACGACACCATCGTGCGGATGGCGCAGAACTTCTCGCTGCGCTACATGCTGGTCGACGGCCAAGGCAACTTCGGCTCGGTCGACGGCGACAACGCCGCGGCGATGCGTTACACCGAAATCCGCCTCTCGAAGATCGCCCACGAACTGCTGGCCGACCTCGACAAGGAAACCGTCAATTTCGAGCCGAACTACGACGGCTCCGAAACTGAACCGTCCGTTCTGCCGGCGCGCATTCCCAACTTGCTGATCAACGGTTCGTCCGGGATTGCGGTGGGGATGGCGACAAACATTCCGCCGCACAACCTCAATGAGGTGGTTGATGGCTGCTTGCACTTGCTGCGCAACCCGGAAGCGACGGTCGACGAGCTGATCGAACTGATTCCGGCGCCGGATTTCCCGACGGCGGGCATTATCTATGGCATTTCGGGTGTGCGTGAAGGCTATCGGACCGGCCGCGGCCGTGTGGTGATGCGCGCCAAGACGCACTTCGAAGATATCGACCGCGGCCAGCGCCAGGCGATCATCGTCGACGAACTGCCGTATCAAGTTAACAAGCGCACGCTGCTCGAGCGTATTGCCGAGCTGGTCACCGAAAAGCGCATCGAAGGCATTTCCGACATTCGCGACGAATCGGACAAGTCCGGCATGCGCGTGGTGATCGAACTGAAGCGCGGCGAGGTGCCGGAGGTTGTGCTCAACAACCTCTATAAGAATACGCAGCTGCAAGACACGTTCGGCATGAACATGGTGGCGCTGGTCGACGGCCAGCCGCGCCTGCTGAACCTGCGCCAGATGCTGGAGTGCTTCCTGCTGCATCGCCGCGAGGTGGTGACGCGTCGCACCGTGTTCGACCTGCGCAAGGCGCGCGAGCGTGGTCACATCCTGGAAGGTCTGGCTGTTGCGCTTGCCAACATCGACGAGTTCATCGCCATCATCAAGGCCGCCCCGACCCCGCCGGTCGCCAAGGCTGAGCTGATGAACCGCAGTTGGGATTCGGGCCTCGTCCGCGACATGCTCGTTCGCGCCGAGAGCGAAACCTCCGGCGGTGGCGCCGCGTATCGTCCGGAAGGTCTGCTCCCGGTGTTTGGTATGCAGGGCGACGGCTTGTACAGGCTGTCGGATACGCAAGCGCAGGAAATTCTGCAGATGCGCCTGCAACGCCTCACCGGGCTGGAGCAGGACAAGATCGTCCAGGAATACCGCGAAGTGATGGCGCAGATCGCCGATCTGCTGGATATCCTGGCGCGGCCGGAACGTATTACTGCCATCATCGTCGAGGAACTGACCGCGATCCGCGCGGAATTCGGCGATGAGCGTCGCTCGCAGATCGAGCACAATGCGACCGAGTTGGATACAGAAGACCTCATTACGCCACAAGATCTGGTGGTGACGCTGTCCCACAGCGGCTACATGAAGAGCCAGCCGATTTCCGAATACCGGGCGCAAAAGCGTGGCGGCCGCGGCAAGCAAGCTGCGGCGACCAAGGAAGACGATTGGATCGACACGCTATTCGTCGCCAACACACACGATTACATCCTCTGCTTCTCGAACCGCGGCCGTCTGTATTGGCTGAAGGTGTGGGAGGTGCCACAGGGCAGCCGTAACTCGCGCGGTCGCCCGATCGTCAATATGTTCCCGCTGTCGCCGGGCGAGAAGATCAACGTGATCCTGCCGGTGAAGCAGTTCGACGAGCAGCACTTCGTCTTTATGGCCACCTCCAAGGGGACGGTCAAGAAGACGGCGCTCACCGAATTCTCGAATCCGCGCAAGGCCGGCATTATCGCGGTCGATTTGGATGAGGGCGATTTCCTGATCGGCGCGGACATTACCGATGGTCAGCATGATGTGATGCTGTTCTCCGACGCCGGAAAGGCGGTGCGCTTCGATGAGAACGACGTGCGCCCGATGGGTCGTCAGGCGCGCGGTGTGCGCGGTATGAATCTCGAAGAGAACCAGCAGGTGATTGCCATGTTGGTCGCGCCGGCAGAAACCGCGGGCGAAGGTGCTCAATCCGTTGCGGGTAGCGTGCTGACCGCCACCGAAAACGGCTACGGCAAGCGTACCCCGATCTCGGAATACACCCGACATGGCCGCGGCACGAAAGGCATGATCGCCATCCAGACTTCGGAGCGTAACGGCAAGGTCGTGGCTGCGGCGCTTGTCGCGCCTGAAGACGAGATCATGCTGATCACGACAGGTGGCGTGCTGATCCGTACGCGTGTGGACGAGATTCGCGAAATGGGTCGCGCCACGCAAGGCGTCACGCTCATCTCGGTGGGTGAGGGCAACAAGCTGTCCGGGCTGCAACGGGTGATGGAGTCCGACGCTGAAGGCGCGGAGAGTGTCGAGGGTGCTGATGCGGCGGACGCCGCCCCGGATGCCGATGCACAGCCGGATGACAGCAGCGAGACATAATTGGAAACATCTTTTGCTTGCCGTTAGGCGCAGTTCTGTCATGATGCCGGACCTGTGCGCGGCAAGGGCCTGGAACTTTTGCATCACACGCCCGGCCTAAACGCAACGCTTATCTCAAGGGAGCAACAATGCACAAGAGTCTCAAACTCAAACATCTGATCGTGGTGGCCGGTTTCGCTCCGCTGTTTGCATTCGCGCAGGCTGGCGACGCTGACAAGACGGCAGCCATCAAGGATCTGCTGACGACGATGAACGTCGACGCAGCCATCAAGGGTCAGGGTGAAGTGCTGGCCAACGGCGCAAAGCAGGAAGCCCCGCTGGTGCTGGAGCAGGCACTGGTGGAGAACAAGACTCTGAATGACAAGCAGAAGCAAGCGGCTGTCGACAAGCTGAAGAAGAACGGCGCTGTGCAGCGCATGACCGACGGCGCTGGCAAGGACTTCGACACGGAAGCCTTCCGCAAGGACGCCCTGCAAGCCCACTATGACTCGCTGGGCAAGTACTACTCGACCCAGGAAATCAAGGACCTGACCACGTTCCTGAAGACTCCCAGCGGCCAGAAGTTCATGGCCAACCAAGGCAAGGCCATGCAGGAAGTGTGGGGCAATGTGATGCAGAAGTACGGTCCGCAAGTCGGCAAGAAGATGCGCGACATGGCTGACAAGGAAGTTGCTGCTGCTGCTGCTGCGAAGTAATTGACCGGCATAGACAGACGATCGGGACACAATCCCCGTCGGGCTGTCAGTTGGTAGATAATGGCTGCTTGGGTTTGTGCCCAGACAGCCATTTTTCTTTTGCCCTTCGTCCTATGAACCAAGCGGATCGAGCCCTCCAAGCCAGCCAGGCGCGTGTGTACAACTTTTCGGCAGGGCCGGCAGTGCTGCCGCTCGAGGTGCTGGAACAGGCGAAGGAGGAGATGGTCTCCTGGCACGGCAGCGGCATGAGCGTCATGGAGATGAGTCATCGCGGCCGCGAGTTTGAAAGCATCCTGGCAGCGGCGTTCAGCGATTTGCGCCAGTTGTTGGCCGTGCCGGACAACTACGAAATCCTTTTCCTGCAAGGTGGTGCCATCGCCGAAAACGCGATCGTGCCGCTGAACCTGATGCGCCGGCTGTCGGCCGATGCGCCGAAGGCGGATTACGTCGTCACCGGCACGTGGTCGGTCAAGTCGCAGCAGGAGGCGCGCAAGTACGGCGAGGTGAACATCGCCGCCACGAGCGAGGCCGAGCGTTTCCACAAGATTCCGGATGTGTCGAGCTGGAAGCTGTCGTCGGACGCGGCCTACGTGCACCTCTGCACAAACGAAACCATTGTTGGCGTTGAGTATCAGGAAACGCCCGACGTCGGTCAGTCGCACGGGCGTGTGGTGGTATCCGACGTGTCGAGCCACATTCTCTCGCGGCCGATCGACTGGAACGGCTACCAGGTCCTGTACGGCGGCGCGCAGAAAAACATCGGCCCTGCCGGCCTGACGATCGCCATCGTCCGCAAGGACCTTCTGGGTCATGCGCACCCGCTATGCCCGTCTGCGTTCAACTGGCGCCTCGTGGCCGAGAACGGCTCGATGTACAACACGCCGCCCACTTACGCCATCTACATCGCGGGGCTTGTGTTCCAGTGGATCAAGCGCCAGGGCGGGGTTGAGGCGCTGGAAACGCGGAACATCATCAAGTCGAAGATGCTGTACGACTTTATCGATGCCAGCAGCTTCTACCGCAATGAGATTCATCCGACGTGCCGGTCGCGCATGAATGTGCCGTTCTTCCTCAACGACGAGTCCCGCAGCGAGGCGTTCCTCGCGCAGGCGCGCGAGCGGGGGTTGGTACAGCTCAAGGGCCACAAGTCCGTGGGCGGCATGCGAGCGAGCATCTATAACGCGATGCCGCTGGAAGGTGTGGAGGCGCTGGTCGACTTCATGCGTGATTTTGAACGAGTGTCGGCGTAAGGCCCACCCTCAATCACGGCAGAACATTGCGCGAAACGCACGCTTCGCGCGGCAATTTGCAATCCGTTGCCGAACCCGATTCCTACAATGACCAGTCAGTCAGACGATACGAAGCAAAACAAGGACGCCGCATTGGCGGCGGAGCTTGCGCCGTTGCGCACGCAGATCGACGCCATCGACAACCAGCTTCTTTCGCTCCTCTCCGATCGCGCCAAGGTGGCGCAGGAAGTGGGCGAGGTGAAGAAGCGCTATTCGTCGCCGGCATTCCGGCCGGATCGCGAACTGCAGGTCATTCGCAAGATGCAGTCGGGCAATCCGGGGCCGCTGCACGACGAGAGCATCGCCGCCATCTGGCGCGAGGTGATGTCGGCGTGCCGTGGCCTGGAACAGGCGCTGCGGATCGGTTACCTCGGCCCGGCGGGCACGTTTTCGGAGCAGGCGGTGATCGCGCATTTCGGACACGAGATCCAGCCGATGCCGTGCCCGAGCATCGACGAAGTGTTTCGCGCGGCGGAGTCCGGCACGGTCGATTGCGGCGTGGTGCCGGTCGAAAATTCGACGGAAGGCGTGGTGTCGCGCACGCTCGATCTGTTCTTGCAGACGTCGCTGAAGATCAGCGGCGAGATTGCGCTGCGGGTGCACCATAACTTGCTGCACAAGACGGGCGACATGTCGCAGGTGAAGGTGGTGCGTGCGCATGCGCAGGCGCTGGCGCAGTGCCAACGGTGGTTGAACACGAACTATCCGAACCTGCCGCGCGAGGCCGTGTCGAGCAACGCCGAGGCCGCGCGCATGGCTGGCGAGGACGAAACGGTCGCCGCGCTGGCAAGCGTGCAGGCAGCCAACCGCTACGGCCTGCACGTGGTGCGTGCCAATGTGGAAGACGATCCGCACAACCGCACGCGCTTTGTCGTGATCGGCAATTACGAGACGGAGCCGAGCGGACGCGATCAGACGTCGTTGATTTTGTCGGTGCCGAACGAGGCCGGCGCCGTCTACAAGTTGCTGGCCCCGTTGGCCGAGAACGGCGTGTCGATGTGCCGCTTCGAGTCGCGTCCGGCGCGCAGCGGCGCGTGGGAGTACTACTTCTACGTCGACGTGGAAGGCCATCAGCGCGACCCGCAAGTAGCGCGCGCGCTGGAAAAACTGCGTCACGACGCAGCGTATTTCAAAGTGTTGGGGTCCTATCCCTCGGCACATTGAGGGATTCAAGGCGCTCTGCACGGGCAGAGCGTCGATAACGGAGGAGCACCCCATGTCGTTGCAGTTCGGCCCCGAGTATGTCCGCGCCATCGCCCCTTATGTGGCCGGCAAGCCGATTTCCGAAGTGGCACGTGAGTTCGGCCTGGATGCCGCGCGCATCGTCAAGCTGGCGTCCAACGAAAACCCGCTGGGCATGCCGCAGTCGGCCAAGAATGCGATGGCTGCGGCCATTGACGAACTGGCGCGCTATCCGGATGCCAACGGTTTCAGCCTGAAGGCCGCGCTGCATGCCAAGTTTGGCGTGCCCGAAACATGGATCACGCTCGGCAACGGGAGCAATGACATCCTTGAGCTGGCCGCTCGCGCGCTGGTGTCGCCAGGGCAGGCCGTGATTTACGCGCAGCACTCGTTTGCCGTGTATGCGCTCGCGGCCCAGGAAGTGGGCGCGCGCGCCATCGAGGTGCCGGCCCGCGATTACGGCCATGACCTCGACGCGATGGCCGCTGCCATCACGCCGGACACCCGCCTGATCTACATCGCCAACCCGAACAACCCGACCGGCACGTTCCTGCCGGCCGATGCGATTGCGGCGTTCCTGGCGAAGGTGCCGCCGACGGTGGTCGTCGTGCTGGACGAGGCGTACAACGAATTCCTGGAGCCGGAGCAGCAGTACGACTCCACCGCGTGGGTGCGCCAATACCCGAACTTGCTGGTGTCGCGCACGTTCTCCAAGGCGTACGGGCTGGCCGGCTTACGTGTTGGCTACGGCATTGCGCAACCTCAATTGACCGATCTGCTCAATCGCATCCGCCAGCCGTTCAACGTCAACAGCCTGGCGCAAGCAGCGGCGGTAGCAGCGCTCAACGACGCGGAATTTCTGCGCCAATCGGCTCAACTGAACGCTGCCGGCTACGTGCAACTGACGGACGCGTTTGATCGGCTGGGCCTTGAATACGTGCCGTCATCGGGCAATTTTGTCTTGGTGCGTGTGGGTGACGACAACGGCGCCGGTGCGCGCGTGAACATTGCATTGCTCAAGCAAGGTGTGATCGTGCGTCCTGTCGGCAACTACGGCTTGCCGCAATGGCTGCGCGTCAGCATCGGCTTACCGGAAGAGAACGCCACATTCATCGCCGCCCTGGAGGCAGCGCTGGCGCAGGAAAAAGCGGCCGCGTAACTTCCGTCGTAACCGCCGTGGCGCCCCGTTTCAGGCATCGGGCGCCGAGCACATCGGGCTACAATGCCGCTTTGTTTTTTTCTGGCAGGGCGATGTTGTGGCCTCTTCTTTTTCGAGTTCCCGGTTGGTGATTGTTGGCGTGGGCCTGATTGGCGGCTCGCTGGCGCTCGGCTTGCGTCGCGCCGGGGTGGTGGGGCATGTCGTGGGCGTCGGCCGATCGGCCGCCTCGCTTGAGGCGGCGATCCGCCTGGGCGTGATCGACGAAGCGCTACCTATGGAAGAGGCCGTGCGCGGCGCCGACATGGTGGTGCTGTGCGCACCCGTCGCGCAGACGTTGCCGTTGCTGCTCGCCATGCAGCCGCATCTGGGGCCGGACACCATCGTTACGGATGCCGGCAGCACCAAATCCGACGTCATCATGGCCGCCAAGACGGCGCTGGGCGATCAGGTCAGCCAGTTCGTGCCGGCGCATCCGATTGCCGGCCGTGAGCTGAACGGTGTGGAGGCAGCGCTGGCCGATCTCTATGTCGGCAAAAAGACCGTGCTATGCCCTCTGCAGGAAAACCGTCGCAGCAATATCGCCCGTGTGCAGGCGATGTGGGAAGCCGCGGGCGCCTATTGCCACATCATGTCGGCCGTGCAGCACGACGCCGTGTTCGCTGCGGTCAGCCACCTGCCGCACGTGCTGTCGTACGCGCTGGTCGCGCAGATCATCAATGCCGAAGATGCGTCGCTCAAGCTGGATTTTGCAGGCGGCGGTTTCCGCGATTTCACGCGCATCGCTGCATCATCGCCGGAAATGTGGCGTGACATCTGCTTATCGAATCGGGATGCGTTGCTACGGGAACTGACAACGTATGAAGCCGTGATCGGCCGTTTGAAGACGATGATTGCAGAGCAAGACGGCGCGTCGCTCGAGCGGGTATTCCGCCGTGCCAGCGAAGCGCGTCTGGCGTGGCCGCAACGTGCGGCGCACGGAAATGCAGCCGGTGGGCAATCCGAATAACGTTTTGAACTGAATGGATTCATGGAACATCTCGACGTCGGTCCGCTGAAGACGGCGCGCGGCACCATCAAGCTGCCGGGCTCCAAGAGCATCTCTAACCGTGTGCTGCTGCTCGCGGTACTCGCCCAGGGCGAGACCGTGGTGCGCGACCTACTGGATTCCGACGACACGCGCGTCATGCTCGAAGCGCTTGGCAAGCTGGGCGTCTCGGTCGAAGGCCTGGGCGACAACGCGTACCGTGTCACCGGCACCGGCGGCCGCTTCCCGAACAAGTCGGCCGACCTGTTCATGGGCAATGCGGGCACAGCCATCCGTCCGCTGACGGCTGCGCTGGCGCTGCAAGGTGGCGAGTACACGCTGCACGGCGTGCCGCGCATGCACGAACGGCCGATCGGCGACTTGGTCGACGGCCTGCGCCAAGTCGGTGCGCGCATCGACTACACGGGCAACGAGGGCTATCCGCCGCTGGCGATCCACGCCGCGCCGGTCAAGATCGACGCACCGATCCGTGTGCGCGGCGATGTGTCGAGCCAGTTCCTCACGGCATTGCTCATGGCGCTGCCGCTGGTCGAGTCTGCCGGCAACGTCACCATCGAAGTGGTCGGTGAGTTGATTTCCAAGCCTTACATCGAAATCACGCTGAACCTGATGGCGCGCTTCGGCGTGCAGGTCGTGCGTGATGGCTGGTCGTCGTTCACCGTGCCGACTGGCGTGGTCTACAAGGCGCCGGGCGAAATTTTTGTGGAAGGCGATGCCTCGTCCGCTTCGTACTTTCTCGCGGCCGGCGCGCTGGGTGGCGGGCCGGTGCGTGTGGAAGGCGTTGGCATGTCGAGCATCCAGGGCGATGTCCGCTTTGCCGATGCGCTCAACCGAATGGGCGCCAACGTCATGGCTGGCGGCAACTGGATCGAAGTGCGCGGCGTCGAGCGCGACGACGGCAAGTTGCACGCCGTCGAGTTGGATTGCAACCACATTCCGGATGCGGCAATGACGCTAGCCGTGGCCGCGCTGTTTGCCGACGGTACGACCACGCTCACGAACATCGCGAGCTGGCGCGTCAAGGAAACCGACCGCCTGACCGCCATGGCCACCGAGCTGCGCAAGCTCGGCGCCGAAGTCGAAGAGGGCGCAGACTACATTCGCGTGACGCCTCCGTCGCAATGGACGCTGCCGGCCGGCGGCATCGACACCTACGATGACCATCGCATGGCGATGGCCTTTTCGCTGGCGGCCTTCGGTCCGGTGTCAGTGCGGATCAACGACCCCCGTTGCGTCGGCAAGACGTTCCCGGAGTATTTCACGGCCTTCGGCGGCATCACCGCTTGAATCGCAATTAACCGCCTGCATTTTCATCATGTCCGACACCGCTGCTTCCATGCCCTACCCGGTCATCACCATTGACGGCCCGACCGCATCCGGCAAGGGCACGGTCGCTCACCAAGTTGCTGACCTCCTTGGTTTTCATCTGCTGGACAGCGGGTCGCTGTACCGACTGGTGGCCCTCGAAAGCATGCGCGAGAACGTCGATGACCACGACGTTGAAAATCTCGTGCGTATCGCCCGCGAACTGGATGTGCGCTTTAAGGCGGATCGCATCTGGCTCAAGGGCGAAGATGTGAGCTTGGCCCTGCGCCATGAGTCCGTGGGCAATCAAGCTTCGGCCATCGCCGTGCACGGCGCCGTGCGTGAGGCGCTCCACGCACGTCAGCGGGCCTTCTTGGAAGCCCCCGGTCTCGTGGCCGACGGCCGGGACATGGGCACCGTGGTTTTCCCCGAAGCGGTGCTTAAGGTGTTCCTGACGGCAAGTGTGCAGGCACGCGCCGAGCGGCGCTATAAACAATTGATTGCAAAGGGTTTTTCTGCTATAGTGGAAAGTCTTTCGCAGGACTTGGAGGCGCGTGATTTGCGGGATCGCACCCGCAGTGTCGCACCGCTGCGTCCGGCGCAAGATGCGCGGCAACTGGATTCGTCCGACATGACGGTCGATGAAGTCGTCGCGCAGGTACTGGACTGGTACCGTCAGGTGCAGGGCGCCAACAAGGCAAACTGACCCGGCTGAACTGGTTCGATCGGTGCCGGTGGCATGTCGCTGCCGGCGGTTGTTCAACTCGTAACCCCGCATGCGTGTCTTCGCCCGTTCTGTGCGAAAGCAATGCGAGGCATGTTCTGCGGATGTCCATTCTTTATGTCCCAAACTAACGAATCTTTTGCCGCCCTGTTCGAAGAGTCGATCGCCAAGTCCAATATGAAGGCTGGCGAAGTGATCTCTGCGGAAGTTGTGCGTATCGACCACAACTTCGTCGTTGTGAACGCGGGCCTGAAGTCTGAAGCTTTTGTTCCGGTCGAAGAGTTCCTGAACGATCAGGGCGAGCTGGAAGTGCAAGTCGGCGACTACGTTTCGGTCGCAATCGACGCGCTGGAAAACGGCTACGGCGACACGATCCTGTCGCGCGACAAGGCCAAGCGTCTGGCTTCGTGGCTGAACCTTGAGAAGGCACTGGAATCCGGCGAGATCATCTCCGGTACGGTGACTGGCAAGGTCAAGGGCGGCCTGACCGTCATGGTCAACGGTATTCGTGCATTCCTGCCGGGTTCGCTCGTCGACGTGCGTCCGATCAAGGACACCACGCCGTACGAAGGCAAGACCCTCGAATTCAAGGTCATCAAGCTGGATCGCAAGCGCAACAACGTTGTGCTGTCGCGCCGTGCCGTGGTTGAAGCCACGCTGGGCGAAGAGCGTCAGAAGCTGATGGAAACGCTCAAGGAAGGTGCAATCGTCAACGGTATCGTCAAGAACATCACCGACTACGGCGCGTTCGTGGATCTGGGTGGCATCGACGGTCTGCTGCACATCACCGACCTGGCATGGCGTCGTGTGCGTCACCCGAGCGAAGTGCTGTCGGTTGGCCAGGAAATCACCGCCAAGATCCTCAAGTTCGACCAAGAGAAGAACCGCGTTTCGCTGGGCGTCAAGCAACTGGGCGAAGATCCGTGGGTCGGCATCTCGCGCCGCTACCCGCAAGGCACCCGCCTGTTCGGCAAGGTGACCAACCTGACCGACTACGGCGCGTTCGTTGAGATCGAAGCCGGCATCGAAGGTCTGGTGCACGTGTCGGAAATGGACTGGACCAACAAGAACGTTGCTCCGTCCAAGGTTGTTCAGCTGGGCGACGAAGTGGAAGTCATGGTCCTGGACATCGACGAAGACAAGCGTCGTATCAGCCTGGGCATGAAGCAGTGCAAGGCCAACCCGTGGGACGATTTCGCTCGTAACCACAAGAAGGGCGACAAGCTGGCCGGCCAGATCAAGTCGATCACCGACTTCGGCGTGTTCATCGGTCTGCCGGGCGGCATCGACGGCCTGGTGCACCTGTCGGACCTGTCGTGGCAAGAGACTGGCGAAGAAGCCGTTCGCAAGTACAAGAAGGGCGACGAAGTGGAAGCCGTGGTGCTGGCGATCGACGTCGACAAGGAACGCATCTCGCTGGGTATCAAGCAACTGTCGGGCGACCCGTTCAACAACTTCGTGTCGACCAACGACAAGGGTTCGATCGTGCAGGTCACGATCAAGACCGTTGATCCCAAGGGCGCCGTTGTGCAGCTGGCTGACGACGTGGAAGGCTACCTGCGTGCCTCGGAAATCTCGAGCGACCGCGTGGAAGACGCCCGCAACGTGCTGAAGGAAGGCGAAACGATGACCGCGATGATCGTCAACATCGATCGCAAGTCGCGCAACATCAACGTCTCCATCAAGGCGAAGGACAGCGCCGACCAACAGGAAGCGATGCAGAAGTTCTCGGCGGATACCGGCGCAGCTGGTACCACGAACCTCGGCGCGCTGCTGAAGGCCAAGCTGAACGAAACCAACCAGTAAGCATCCACCGGGTCGACCCTAAAGAACGACGAGGACGCGCGCAAGATGCCCATGACCAAGTCCGAACTCGTGGAAAAGCTGGCCGCCCGCTTTCCGCAGTTGCTGCTGCGGGATGCGGACATCGCGGTCAAGACGATCCTCGATGCGATGTCCGACGCGCTGGCGGACGGGCACCGTATCGAGATCCGCGGGTTCGGGAGTTTCGGTCTGAATCGTCGTCCGCCCCGAGTCGGTCGCAATCCCAAGTCCGGCGAGAAGGTGCTGGTCCCTGAGAAACGGGTGCCGCACTTCAAGGCCGGTAAGGAATTGCGAGAAAGGGTTGACCGCAGCTTGGAGCGACAAGGCGAGCCTTCTTCGGAGGGCGAGCCTGCCGTGTCGCTTGCGGCTGTAAAGGCCGGCCGACAGGTTGACAGTAGCCGTCAGACTGCCGGTTTTCCGGTAGATGGGTCGGTGCCGCTGGCCATGTCGCGCTGAGCCAGGTAACACTTGGTTGTTTCAGGAACGCCCCGCCTGCCGGGGCGTTTTTTATTCCGGCAATGCCTGTGTGCTGCCACGCCCTGCGTGGCTGGCCGCCATATGAATCCGCTACAATGCGGCACATCCCGGCAATCGTGCCGCCAATTGCGTCGCATCCTGCAGCCGCACCGCCGCCCGTTTCTGAATCCGCATGAAATTTCTCGTCTGGGTCATCCGTATCCTGTTGTTTGTGCTGCTCTTCGTGCTGGCACTGCACAACACGGCGGAAGTCTCGCTCGTGCTGCCGTTCGGCGTGGTCTGGCACTCACCGTTGATCCTGATCGCCTTGGCGTTCTTTGTTGTCGGCATTTTGCTGGCCATGCTGGCGATGGCGCCGCGCGTGATGCGGCATCGCTTTGCGGCAAGCCGCCTGCGTCGTCAGATCGGTCGCATGAAGAAGGCCGAAGCGGTGACCGAGGTGCCGACGCCTGTGGTTGCCGACTCTCCGTATCACGTTCCCGGCCCCAAGGTCTGACGCATGGATTTTGATCTCTGGTGGCTGTTGGCAATCCCGCTGGTGTTTGGCTTGGGCTGGGCGGCTGCCCGACTCGATGCCCGCCAGTTGCGCACCGAACAATTGTCGCTGCCGCGCTCGTATTTCAAGGGTCTGAATTTCCTGCTCAACGAGCAGCCGGACAAGGCCATCGACGCTTTCATTGAAGTTGCTCGGCTGGACCCAGAGACCACCGAGCTGCACTTTGCGCTCGGCAGCCTGTTTCGTCGGCGCGGCGAAACCGAACGCGCCATTCGCGTTCACCAAAATCTCGTCAATCGCCCCGATCTGCCCCCCAATGAGCGCGATCACGCTTTGTTTGAACTGGGGCAAGACTTTCTGCGCGCGGGCTTGCTGGATCGCGCCGAGGAATCCCTGCGCATGCTGATGGAAGGCGCATTTGCTGAGCCGGCCAAGCGCGTGCTACTGGAGTTGTATGAAGTCGAGAAAGAGTGGCGCAAAGCCATTGAGGCCGCGCGTGAATTGCAGAAGCTGCAGGGCAAGGATTACGCCGTGCAGATCGCGCAGTTCTGCTGCGAGATCGCGCAGGAAGCGCTGCAGCGCAAGGATGTGCCGAGCGCCATCGAATGGCTGGAACGTGCCCTTCAGGAGAATCCCAAGAATGTGCGCGCCACCATTCAGTTGGGCGATGTGGCGCAAGGGCAGGGCGATGTTGAAGGCGCCATCAAGCGTTGGCGTAGCATCGAACAGCAAAACACTGCGTTCTTGCCCTTGGTGGCTGAACGGCTGATGAAGGCGTACACGCAGCTTGGTCGTGCCGCAGAGGGGCTCGCCTGGTTGCGCTCCAAGATGGACGCACGGCTGGGCCCCGAACTGCTCGATACGGTCTACAAATACGAACTGGACGTGCACGGTATCGACGATGCCGTGGCGCTGATGCGCGACCAGATTCGCCGTCAGCCCTCGTTGATGGCGTTGACGCGGCTGGTGGAAGCCGAGGCGACGCGCGCGTCCGAGGCGGTCGGCCATGAAGCACCTGCGACGGCCGACGTAGCCGAGAGTGCGTTGACGGATCCGGTTGAGGCGGGCAGCAATGCTGATATCCAGCGCGCGCAGGATCTCGGCGCCATTCGGGATTTGCTGCAAAGTCGAACGCGCAACTTGGCGCGCTACACCTGCCAGGAGTGCGGTTTTCGCGCGCGTCTGTTTTATTGGCAATGCCCCGGCTGCAACCGCTGGGAGACGTATGCCCCGCGCCGTACCGAAACGCTCGGCGGCAGCGGTGGCGCCAGCATGTAATTCAGTCCGGCGCGGTGTATTTGCGGCGACCGCGCAGGCGCTTTCTTAATCTTTAAATGTTCGTATGAAAATCACCATCATCGGTAGCGGTTATGTCGGTCTGGTCACCGGCGCGTGTCTGGCGGAGCTGGGCAACGATGTGTTCTGCCTCGACGTCGACCAGAAGAAGATCGACCTGCTCAACGCCGGCGGCGTGCCCATCTACGAACCCGGTCTGAAAGAGCTGATCGAGCGTAACCGTGCGGCTGGCCGCATCCAGTTTTCGACCGATGTGGCTGCCAGCGTGGCGCACGGCGACGTGCAGTTCATCGCTGTGGGCACGCCGCCGGATGAAGACGGTTCGGCCGACCTGAAGTACGTGCTCGCGGCTGCCCGCAACATCGCCCAGCACATGACGGGCTTCAAGGTGATCGTCGACAAATCGACGGTGCCTGTGGGAACGGGCGACAAGGTGCGTGCCGCGGTGGGCGATGTG
The DNA here is from genome assembly GCF_016466415.2 of Ralstonia pickettii. Lineage (NCBI taxonomy): Bacteria > Pseudomonadati > Pseudomonadota > Betaproteobacteria > Burkholderiales > Burkholderiaceae > Ralstonia > Ralstonia pickettii. The sequence continues at coordinate 827,530 of NZ_CP066771.1, forward strand.
CTGGCAATGCGCGGCAAGTCGGACATCGGCTTCTCTGTGGTATCGAATCCGGAATTCCTGAAGGAAGGCGCAGCGGTGGACGACTTCATGCGCCCCGACCGTATCGTGCTCGGCACCTATGGCGACGCCGATGGCCTGCGCGCCAAGGCGATCATGCGCACGCTTTACGCACCGTTCAACCGCAACCACGAGCGGACGTTCTACATGGACGTGCGCTCCGCCGAGTTCACTAAATACGCCGCCAATTCAATGCTCGCCACGCGCATTTCGTTCATGAACGAGATGGCCAATCTGGCGGACAAGGTGGGCGCAGACATCGAGCTCGTTCGCCTTGGCATCGGCTCTGACCCGCGTATCGGCTACAGCTTCCTCTACGCTGGCACCGGCTACGGCGGGTCGTGTTTCCCGAAGGACGTGCAAGCGCTGGTGCGCACGGCACAGGAGTACGGTCAGACGCTGCATGTGCTCGAAGCCGTCGAAGCTGTCAACGACAAGCAGAAGGAAGTGCTGGTCGGCAAGATCGAAGATCGCTTGGGAGCCGACCTGACCGGTCGCACATTCGCCATTTGGGGCCTGGCGTTCAAGCCGAACACCGATGACATGCGCGAGGCTCCGAGCCGCATTCTGATTGCCGCGCTGCTGGCCCGTGGCGCGCGCGTGCAAGTGTATGACCCGGTTGCGATGGAGGAGGCCCGCCATGCGTTGGGGCTCGATCTTTCTGCCGAACAACTGGAACGCGTGACGTTCTGCGCCGGTCAGATGGACGCGCTCAAGGATGCCGACGCTCTGGTCATCGTGACCGAGTGGAAGGCGTTCCGCAGCCCGGACTTTAATGCCGTGAAGGCCCTGTTGAAGACGCCGATGGTGTTCGACGGCCGCAACCTGTTCGAGCCGCAAGCCATGCGCGATGCGGGCTTTGAATACCAAGCCATCGGGCGCTCTACCCAATCGTAATCACCGAGACCCACCGGCCGCTGCCGACGCCCAGACCCATGACCACGCTCGCTTCCGAACAGATTCACGCCGCCCGCATCCTGGTGGTTGGCGACATGATGCTCGACCGCTACTGGTTTGGAGACGTCGATCGGATTTCACCGGAAGCACCGGTGCCCGTTGTGCAGATCAAGCGCCAGGATGAACGTCTTGGCGGTGCGGCCAACGTGGCCCGCAACGTGGCGGCGCTCGGTGCGCAGGCAGCCATGCTCGGTGTGATCGGCGACGACGAGCCGGGTCGCAGCATCGAAACGCTGCTCGGCGAGAGCCACGTCACCGGCCATCTCCATCGGGATCCGGCGGTCAACACGACGATCAAGCTGCGCGTGCTCGCACGTCAGCAGCAATTGATTCGCGTTGATTTTGAAAATGCGCCCACGCACGAAGTGCTGATGTCGGTGCTCGATCGTTACGGTACGCTGGTGCCGCAGCACGACGTGGTGGTGCTGTCCGACTACGGCAAGGGCGGTCTCACGCACGTCGGCAAGATGATCGAGACATCGCGCCAGGCGGGCCGCCGCGTGCTGGTCGACCCGAAGGGCGACGACTATTCGCGCTACAAGGGCGCGACCATGATCACGCCCAACCGGGCTGAAATGCGTCAGGTGGTCGGCTCGTGGAAGTCAGAGCAGGACCTCACCATCCGTGCGCAGAATCTGCGCCGTGAGTTGCAGCTCGAGGCACTTCTGCTTACGCGCTCGGAAGAAGGTATGACGCTTTATACCGAGCACGAGGTGCTGCACGTGTCGGCGCAGGCGCGCGAGGTGTTCGACGTGTCCGGTGCGGGCGACACTGTCATCGCCACCCTGGCCACGCTGCTGGGTGCGGGCGCCAACATCAAGGAAGCGGTTCAGTACGCGAATCGCGCAGGCGGCATCGTGGTCGGCAAGCTGGGTACGGCTGTCGTCACGCACGCAGAACTCTTCAACTGATCACCTGATCAACGGATCATGACCATCATCGTCACCGGCGCTGCCGGCTTTATCGGCGCCAACATCGTCAAGGGCCTGAACGAGCGCGGCGAGACCGACATCATCGCGGTGGACAACCTCACGCGGGCCGACAAGTTCAAGAACATCGTCGACTGCCAGATCAGCGATTACCTGGACAAGACCGATTTTGTCGAACGCTTTGCGCGCGGCGAGTTCGGCAAGGTCCGCGCGATCTTCCATGAAGGCGCCTGCTCCGACACCATGGAGACCGACGGCCGCTACATGATGGACAACAACTACCGCTACTCGCTGGCGGTGATGCGCGCGTGTCTGGACCAAGGCGTGCAGTTCCTCTATGCCTCTTCGGCCGCCACGTACGGCGCGTCGGAAACGTTCCGCGAAGAGCCCCACTTCGAGCGGCCGCTCAATGTGTATGGCTACTCCAAGCTGCTGTTCGACCAGATCGTGCGCCGTGTCATGCCGACCGCGCTGTCACAGATCGTCGGCTTCCGCTACTTCAACGTCTACGGCCCGCGCGAGCAGCACAAGGGCCGCATGGCGTCGGTGGCGTTCCACAACTTCAACCAGTTCCGCGCAGAAGGTACCGTCAAGCTGTTCGGCGAGTACAACGGCTACCCGCAAGGCGGCCAGATGCGCGATTTTGTGTCGGTGGAAGATGTGGTGAAGGTCAACCTGTTCTTCTTCGACAATCCGGACAAGTCGGGCATCTTCAATCTCGGTACGGGCCGCGCACAGCCGTTTAACGATATCGCCACGACGGTCGTGAACACGTTGCGCGCAGCAGAAGGCAAGCCGGCACTTTCCACCGAAGAGTTGGCTCAGGAAGGTCTCATCGAGTACGTCAAATTTCCCGATGCATTGCGCGGCAAATACCAGTGTTTCACGCAGGCTGACCAGTCCCGCCTGCGGGCGGCAGGCTACGCGGCGCCGTTCCTGACCGTGCAGGAAGGCGTGGAACGTTACTGTCAGTGGCTGCTGAAGCAGCCGGCCTGACCTGTCAGTCCTGCAAAGAATCAGACAGCGTGTGACTTTTTGTCCGTGCGCAGCAGCATCGCCAGGATGCTCTTTAAGATGTGCCGAAACCGCCGCTCACGTGGCGGTTTTTTTATTCCCTATACCCAGGAGAAGCACATGTTGAAGAAACTATTGGCCACCGCGCTGATGTCCCTGTCGATGCTGTCGATGTCGTGGGCGGCGGTAGATGTAAATACCGCGGACCACGCGGGGCTGGAGACGCTGTCCGGCATTGGCCCCAAGCGTTCCAAGTTGATTATCGAAGAGCGCACCAAGAATGGTCCGTACAAGGATGCTGCCGACTTCAAGGCCCGCGTGTCCGGCATTGGTGACAAGACGCTCGTCAAGCTCGAGAACGAAGGTCTGACGTTCGGTGCTCCGGCTCCTGCACCGGCAGCCAAGAAGGACGGCAAGGACGCTAAGAAGAAATAACGCTGGGTCACCCACCGACAACGCCCCGCCTCTAGCGGGGCGTTTTGCCATGCGCGGGGGAGGGATTTGGGCTGCATTACAATGGCCTGATTCCTGTCCCTTACGCATCATGGCCTATCTCACGATCGAAGACACCATCGGCAACACGCCGCTGGTCCAGCTCCAGCGCATTCCAGGCGAAGGCAACGCGCGTCGCGGCAATGTCATCCTCGGCAAACTCGAAGGCAATAACCCTGCCGGCTCGGTCAAGGATCGCCCTGCGCTGTCCATGATCAAGCGCGCCGAAGCGCGGGGCCGCATCAAGCCGGGCGATACGCTGATCGAGGCCACCTCGGGCAACACCGGTATTGCGCTGGCCATGGCCGCCGCGGTGCGAGGCTACAAGATGGTGCTCATCATGCCGGAAGACTTGTCGGTGGAACGCCGCCAGAGCATGGCCGCATACGGTGCCGAGATCATCCTCACCCCCGTCAAGGGCGGGATGGAATACGCTCGCGACTTGGCCGACGCGATGGAGAAGGAAGGCAAGGGCGTCATCCTCGATCAGTTCGCCAACCCCGACAACCCGCTTGCGCACTACGAGACCACCGGCCCAGAACTGTGGCGCGACACCGAAGGCCGCATTACGCATTTCGTCTCGGCGATGGGCACGACGGGCACCATCACGGGCGTATCGCGCTTCCTGAAAGAGAAGAACGCGGATATTCAGATCATTGGTGCACAACCGGAAGAAGGCTCGCGCATTCCGGGCATCCGGAAGTGGCCCGAGGCGTACATGCCGAAGATCTACGATCCGAAATACATTGATCGCACCGAACCGGTGAGCCAGTCCGACGCCGAGCACATGGCGCGACGCATGGCGCGTGAAGAAGGCATCTTCTGCGGGATCTCTGCGGCTGGCGCGTTGTGCGTCGCGCTGCGCGTGGCCGAGGAAGTCGAAAATGCGACGATCGTGTTCGTGGTGTGCGACCGGGGCGATCGCTACTTGTCGACGGGTGTCTTCCCCGCCTGACGGCACGCCGCATCGCCATGAAAAAAGCGCAGCCGAAGCTGCGCTTTTTTGTTGCGTGGACGGCAGATCAACCCTGCATCGCCTGGCGCACGGCCTGGCCCAACTCGTACACCGCCGCCGCATAGAAGAAGCTGCGGTTGTAGCGCGTGAGCACGTAGAAATTGCGCAGCCCGACGCGGTATTCGGTCGGCTGGCCGGGCGTGGGCAGATCGATCATCAGCACTTCGGTTTCCTGCTCGCGTGCGGTATCCACACCCGGAGCCAATGCCAGACCAGCGCGTGTGAGCCTGGACAACGTCATGCCGGGATACGGCTGGCCATCTGCGGCGGCGGCCGCAATGCCCTGGCTATCGGCATCGCCGGCGATGTTCCACATCACGGGGCGGTTCGGCTCCCAGCCATGCATCTGCAGGAAGCGGGCAACGCTGCCAATGGCATCCACCGCGCTGTTGCGCAGATCGATGTGGCCGTCGCGATCGTAATCGATGGCGTATTCGCGAATGCTGGTCGGCATGAACTGCGGAATGCCCACTGCGCCCGCATACGAGCCCAGGACCGAGAACGTGTCCGTGCCCGTGTCGCGGCACCAGAGCAGGAAGTCCTTCAACTGATTGCGGAACATCGTGCTGCGGTCTTCGCGGTTGGGCGTGTCGGGGTAGTCGAAAGCCAGCGTGGACAGCGCGTCAATCACGCGGAAGTTGCCCATGTCCCGGCCGTAGATGGTCTCCACGCCAAGGATGCCCACGATCACATCGGCCGGCACGCCGAATTCGTTCTCGGCGCGGCGCAGTGTGTCGCCGTATTGCTGCCAGAACCGCACGCCTGCGCCGATGCGGATCGGCTCAATGAAGCGGCCGCGATAGGCCGTCCAGCTGCGACGCGCGGGCGTGGCCGGCGGCAGGATCAAGCGCGCCACCGTGGCGGAATAGGCTGTGCCCGCAAACAGCGTATCGAGCGATGTCCGGTCAAAGTTGTACTGCGCGACCAGCATGCCGATGAAGGCCTGCGTCTGCGGGTTGTTGCGATAACGATCGGGATCAATCTCTTCTTCATGCACCGCGACGCGGCGCTTGGACGATTTGGCGGCCTTCTTGGCCGCCAGCGAGAGCGCCGGGAAAGAGAGCGCGGAGAGCGCTGCGCCAGCCACCAGGGCGCGCAATACGGGACGACGGGAAGAAAGCGATTGGCTCATGGGCAGGCTTCATACGGGATCGGGGCATTGTAGCGGATGCATCTGTTGGTTCGGCCAGGGCGCGCGGCGTTGTCGCACAGCCGTGCTAACGTAGCGGCTGGAGACACTGAAGCACACCGGATCACAACAACATGGCGACCGGCCTCTACACGCATCCCGAATTCCTCCGGCACGAGATGGGCCCACACCATCCCGAATGCCCGGACCGCCTGCGCGCGATCGAAGACCAGCTCATCGCCAGCCGCATCGAAGACTTGCTCGTCCCGTGCGAGGCGCCCCCTGCCACCGAGGCGCAGCTGTGTCGCGTGCATCGTGCCGAATACGTGCGCGAGCTGGTAGCCAGTGTGCCGATTGCCGGCTATATGCCGATCGATCCCGACACGTCGATGAACCCGCACACCTATATGGCCGCAGTGCTGGCCGCCGGTGCGGCGGTGGATGCCACCGACAAGGTCATCGCAGGCGAACTTGAAAATGCTTTCTGCAGCGTCCGCCCGCCCGGCCACCATGCCGAGCCTGGCCGCGCGATGGGCTTTTGCTTCTTCAACAACGTGGCCGTGGCCGCGCGTCACGCACTGGAGCATCACGGCTTGCAGCGCGTGGCGATCGTCGACTTTGATGTCCACCACGGCAACGGCACCGAAGCGGCCTTCCGCGATGAGCCCCGCGTGCTGATGTGCAGCATCTTCCAGCACCCGTTCTATCCGTATTCCGGCACCGAGGCGGTGGCGGCCAACATGGTCAACATTCCGCTACCGGCGTATACCAATGGCCTGACCGTACGCGAGGTGGTGGAGACCATCTGGCTGCCGCGCCTGGAGGCGTTCGAGCCCGAGATGCTGTTCATTTCTGCCGGCTTCGATGCGCATCGCGAAGACGATCTGGGCCAGATGGGCCTGGTCGAGGCGGACTACGCCTGGATTACGAAACAGCTGATGCAAGTGGCGCGCAAACACGCCAAGGGCCGGATCGTCAGCTGTCTGGAGGGCGGCTACAACCTCAGCGCGCTTGGCCGCAGCGTGGTGGCGCACGTCAAGGCACTTGCCGAGCTTTAGGCTATCAACGATGACAATTCATTGATGTCATTCGAAAAAGTAATAAAGACATCGTGAAAGAATCGTTCCTAGCATGTGGGGCCTGCCTTACACTAGCGCCTCATTCAAACAAAAAAGAGACGGCAACGGCCTAAGCAGGGCGGTTGCCGTTTTTGTCTGTACGCATGATCGAACTCAAGGGGATATCGCAGCACTTTCGGGGGGCGGGCGGCCATGACGTCCACGCGCTGCGCGACGTCGATCTGACCATCGACCGGGGAGAGATTTTCGGCATCATCGGCCGCAGCGGCGCGGGCAAGAGCACGCTCGTCCGCGTCATCAATCTGCTGAACCGGCCCACCTCCGGCACTGTCACCGTGGCGGGGCAGGAGCTCACCGCACTGAATGCCGATGGGCTGCGCCAGGCGCGCCGCAAGATCGGCATGATCTTCCAGCACTTCAATTTGCTGTCGTCGCGCACCGTGTACGACAACGTGGCGCTGCCGCTGGAGCTGGCCGGCACATCGCGCGAACGCATCCGCGAGATCGTGTTGCCGCTGCTGGAACTGGTGGGCCTGTCCGCACACAAGGATCGTTACCCCGCGCAGATTTCCGGTGGCCAGAAGCAGCGCGTTGGCATTGCCCGCGCGCTGGCGAGCCAGCCCGATGTGCTGCTCTCCGATGAGGCAACTTCCGCGCTGGACCCGGAGACGACGCGCTCGATTCTCGACCTGCTGCGCAAGATCAACGGCGAACTCGGTCTGACTATCGTGCTGATCACACACCAGATGGAAGTCATCAAGCAGGTGTGCGACCGCGTGGCGGTGCTTGACGCCGGCCGCGTTGTGGAACTGGGCCGCGTGATCGACGTGTTTCTGAAGCCCGAGCATGACGTGACGCGCGCGCTCATCGGTGAGGTGATCTCGCAGGAGTTGCCGCCGTCCGTTCTGGCGCGCGTGGAAAGTCGCCTCACCGCGCGTGAGCAGGGTGGCCGTGACCACCTGTTCCGCCTGGCATTTACCGGTGCAGGCGTGGACCAGCCGGTGCTGGCGCAGGCGATCCGCGACTATGGGCTCGACTTCAACATTCTCCATGGCCACATCGACGAGATTCAGGGCCAGGCCTTCGGCTCGCTGGCGATCCTGGCGTCGGGCGAAACCGCTGACATCAACAACGCGATGAACTTCCTGCGCGAGCAAGGCGTGGTGGTCGAGGAGATCAATCATGTGGTCTGACCTGACCGATCTGTTCCTGCCGGCCTTCTGGGAAACGCTGGCCATGGTGGGCGTGTCAGGCGGCATTGGCGCGCTGTTTGGCGTGCCGCTGGGCGTGCTGCTGTATCTGACGACCACGGGTGGCGTGCTGTCGGCACCGGTGTTCAACCGCGTGGCCGGCCTCGTCGTCAATGCCGTGCGTTCGGTGCCGTTCATCATCCTGCTGGTCGCGGTAATTCCATTCACGCGCTTGCTGGCCGGCTCTTCCATTGGCACTGCCGCGGCCATCGTGCCGCTGACGATTGCTGCGATTCCCTTTGTTGCGCGCCTGGTCGAGACTGCGCTGCGCGAAGTGGACCGCGGCCTGATCGAAGCCGCGCAATCGATGGGGGCGACGACGGGCCAACTCGTCTACAAGGTGTTGCTGCCCGAGGCGATGCCCGGCATCCTCGCCGGCCTGACGATCACCTTTGTCAGCCTGGTCGGCTACTCGGCCATGGCCGGTACCATCGGCGGCGGCGGCCTGGGCGACTTGGGCATCCGCTACGGCTATCAGCGCTATGAATCGGACATCATGCTGGCGGTTGTCGTCATCCTGATCGTCTTCGTGCAGGCGGTGCAATCGACGGGCGATTGGCTCGTGCGCCGCCTGAGCCACCGTTAATGACTCAATCGACAGACAAAGCGAGGAAACACAATGAACCGCCGTCAACTGCTGCAATGGTCCGCGAGTCTTGGTGCCGCATTGGCACTGGTCGCAGGCAGCGCCCTGGCGCAGAGCAAGCCGATCAAGATCGGCGTGACCGCCGGCCCGCACGCCGAGATCATGGAAGAAGTGAAGAAGGTCGCCGAAAAGGACGGCCTGAAACTCCAGATCGTCGAGTTCAACGATTACATCCAGCCAAACGCTGCCCTGGCTGCCGGCGATCTGGACGCCAACAGCTATCAGCACCAGCCGTATCTGGACGACCAGATTGCCACGCGCGGCTACAAGTTCGTGAGCGTCGGCCAGACCATCACCTTCCCGATGGGGATCTACTCGAAGAAGATCAAGTCGCTGAAGGAACTGAAGGAAGGTGCGCGCTTCGGCCTGCCGAACGACCCCACCAATGGCGGTCGCGCGCTCTTGCTGCTGCAATCGCAGGGCGTGATCAAACTCAAGCCGAACGCCGGTTTCAAGGCCTCGCCGCGCGACGTGGCCGAGAACCCGAAGAAGCTGAAGTTCGTCGAATTGGATGCCGCGCAACTGCCGCGCTCGCTGGATGATCTGGATGCCGCCGCCATCAACGGCAACTATGCGGAGAAGGCGAACCTGGACCCGACCAAGGACGGCATCGCCATCGAAAGCCCGAAGGGCCCGTATGCCAACGTGATTGCCATCCGCGTGGCCGACAAGGATCAACCCTGGGTCGCCAAGCTCGTGAAGGCGTATCATTCCGACGCTGTGAAGTCCTTCGTCAAGACGAAGTACAAAGATGCGGTGATTGTGGCTTGGTAACCACTTCGTGATCCTTCGGTGATCCGGTAGAGGGTTCTACCAAACAGATTGCCGGACGTTTGACTGGCGTCCGGCAAATTTTCGCGGTTAAAATAGCACGACCGTTCGGAAAAATTACGCGAGCGACCAGCCCCCCTTATAATGGCCGGCGTTTTGCAAAATCGTCTTATCAATTAGTGGAGTGAGCGCATGAAAGTCCTGGTCGCAGTCAAGCGCGTGATCGATTACAACGTGAAAGTTCGCGTGAAGACGGACGGCAGCGGTGTCGATCTGGCCAACGTCAAGATGAGCATGAACCCGTTCGACGAGATCGCCGTGGAAGAGGCGGTTCGCCTGAAGGAAGCGGGCGTCGCTACCGAAGTGATCGCCGTTTCGTGCGGCGTGACGCAGTGCCAGGAAACCCTGCGCACTGCCATGGCCATCGGCGCCGATCGCGGCATCCTGGTTGAAACGAATGAAGAACTGCAGCCGCTGGCCGTGGCCAAGCTGCTCAAAGCGCTGGTCGACAAGGAACAGCCGCAGCTGATCATCCTCGGCAAGCAGGCGATTGACGACGACGCCAACCAGACCGGCCAGATGCTGGCTGCGCTGGCCGGCCTGCCGCAAGCCACGTTTGCCTCGAAGGTGCAGATTGCCGACGGCAAGGCTTCGGTCACGCGTGAAGTGGACGGCGGCCTGGAGACCCTGTCGGTCAAGCTGCCGGCCGTGGTCACCACCGACCTGCGCCTGAACGAGCCGCGCTACGTGACGCTGCCGAACATCATGAAGGCGAAGAAGAAGCAACTCGACACGGTCAAGCCGGAAGATCTGGGCGTGGACGTTGCACCGCGCCTGAAGACGCTGAAGGTGGTCGAGCCCGCCAAGCGCAGCGCCGGCGTCATGGTGCCCGATGTGGCCACGCTGGTGTCCAAGCTCAAGACGGAAGCCAAGGTGCTGTAAGCGGCGGGTTTGTAACCTTCCCGCAACCGCACGCAACTTCAAGCACACCGAACAGGCAGATCAAGATGACCGCACTCGTTATTGCTGAACACGACAACCAATCCATCAAGGCCGCGACGCTGAACACCGTGACGGCCGCCGCCCAATGCGGCGGTGACGTCCACGTGCTGGTGGCCGGCGCTGGCTGCGGCGCCGCTGCACAGGCCGCCGCGCAGATCGCCGGCGTGACCAAGGTGCTGGTGGCCGACGCGCCCCAGTTTGCCGATGGACTGGCCGAGAACGTCGCCGAGCAGGCCCTGGCCGTTGCCGGCAACTACAACCACATCCTGGCGCCCGCCACCGCCTACGGCAAGAACATCCTGCCGCGCGTGGCCGCCAAGCTGGACGTGGCCCAGTTGTCCGACATCACCAAGGTCGACGGCCCGGACACTTTCGAGCGCCCGATCTACGCCGGCAACGCGATTGCCACCGTGCAATCGGCCGACAAGGTGAAGGTAATCACCGTGCGCGGCACGGCCTTCGACCCAGCTGCCGCCACTGGTGGCGCTGCAGCCACCGAAAACCTGACCGCCGTGGCGGACGCCGGCATCTCGCAATTCGTCTCGCGGGAGGTGACGAAGAGCGACCGCCCGGAACTGACCGCCGCGAAGATCATCGTGTCGGGCGGCCGTGGCGTAGGGTCGGGCGAGAACTACACCAAGGTGTTGACGCCGCTGGCCGACAAGCTGGGCGCCGCGCTGGGCGCCTCGCGTGCCGCAGTGGACGCCGGCTTCGTACCGAACGACTACCAGGTCGGTCAGACCGGCAAGATCGTCGCGCCGCAGCTGTACATCGCCGTCGGTATCTCGGGCGCGATCCAGCACTTGGCCGGCATGAAGGATTCGAAGGTGATCGTCGCGATCAACAAGGATCCGGAAGCGCCGATCTTCCAGGTGGCAGACTATGGCCTCGTGGGCGACCTGAACGCCGTCGTGCCGGAGCTGGTGACCGCACTGGGCTAATTGCACTGTGCGACGTGCCTTGGTTAAGGCGCGCCGCAATGCCCGACGCAAAGCCGTTTCCGACCTGTTTGGAAACGGCTTTTTTATACGCAAGCGCCATCAGGAGAGCGCGTCACGCACTCGATGCTGCGCTGTCCTGATCGCGCTTAACGAGAGTTGGAGAGAGACATGACCTATCAAGCCCCCGTCAAGGACATGCTGTTCGTGATGAACGAGCTGGCCGGCCTGGACAACGTCGCCAAGCTGCCCGGCTTTGAGGACGCCACCGCCGATACGGCGCAGGCCGTGCTGGAAGAAAGCGCGCGCTTTACCGGTGAAGTCGTTGCACCGCTGAATGTGGAAGGCGACCGTAACCCGAGCAGCTGGAAGGACGGCATCGTCACGGCCACCGCGGGTTTCAAGGAGGCGTTCGCGCAGTTCGGCCAAGGCGGCTGGCAGGGCGTGCAGCACCCGCTGGAATACGGCGGCCAGGGCCTGCCTAAGCTGATTGCCACGGCGTGCATCGAAATGCTGAATGCGGCCAACCTGTCGTTCGCCCTGTGCCCGCTGCTGACGGATGGCGCCATCGAGGCATTGCTGACCGCCGGCACCGAAGAACAGAAACAGCTTTTCGTCCCCAAGCTCATCTCCGGCGAATGGACGGGCACGATGAATCTCACCGAGCCGCAGGCCGGTTCGGATCTGGCACTCGTGCGCACGCGCGCCGAGCCGGTGGGCGACGGCACGTTCAAAATCTTCGGCACGAAGATCTTCATCACCTGGGGCGAGCACGACATGGCCGAGAACATCGTCCACCTCGTGCTGGCGCGTACGCCGGGCGCGCCGGAGGGTGTGAAGGGGATCTCGCTGTTCGTGGTGCCGAAGTTCATGGTCAATCCGGACGGCTCGCTGGGCGCGCGCAACGATGCGCATTGCGTGTCGATCGAACACAAGCTCGGCATCAAGGCGAGCCCGACGGCCGTGCTGCAATTTGGCGATAACGGCGGCGCGATCGGGACGCTGGTCGGCGAAGAAAATCGCGGCCTGGAATACATGTTCATCATGATGAACGCGGCGCGCTATGCGGTGGGCATGCAGGGCATTGGCGTGTCGGAGCGCGCGTACCAAAAGGCCGTGGCCTATGCGCGTGACCGTGTGCAGAGCCGCCCGGTGGATGGCTCTGCTGCCAAAGCTGTGCCCATCATTCATCACCCGGATGTGAAGCGCATGCTGCTGACGATGCGCGCCATGACCGAAGGCGCGCGTGCGCTGGCCTACGTGGCCGCCGCAGCGTGCGATGCAGGCCATCACTCCGCAGACGATGCTGCACGCAAGCAGAACGCAGCGCTGTACGAATTCCTGGTGCCGATCGTGAAGGGCTGGAGCACCGAGATGTCGATCGACGTGACGAGCCTGGGCGTGCAGGTGCACGGCGGCATGGGCTTTATCGAAGAGACGGGCGCCGCGCAGTTCTATCGTGATGCGCGCATCCTGCCGATCTACGAAGGCACCACGGCCATCCAGGCCAACGACCTGATCGGCCGCAAGACGGTGCGTGACGGGGGCGCGGTGGCGTTGGGCATCTGCGCGGAAATCGCCAAGGTGGAAGCGGCGCTCGCTGCGAAGGGCGGTGCGCATTGCGATGCGATGCGTGCGCGTCTGGCAGCGGGTCGCGAGGCGCTGGAATCGGTGGTGCGATTTGTGGTCGAGCAGACCAAGGCGCAACCGAACGCCGTGTTCGCGGGAAGCGTGCCGTATCTGCGGCTGTGCGGGATCGTGCTGTCGGGCTGGCAGATGGCGCGTGCGCTGCTGGTGGCCATTGACCGCGAGAGCGAAGACCCGAACTTCTACGGCGCGAAGATCGCCACGGCACGCGTGTTTGCAGACGTGTTGCTCACGCAGGCGCCGGGTATCGCACAGTCGATCCTGACGGGCGGCGAGACGATTGGTGCGGTGCCCGAAGCACAGTTTTGAACCGTATCAGCGGAACAAAAAAGGGAGGCTTCGGCCTCCCTTTTTACTGCGTGCGGCGCGGGCGATCAGGCCAGCGCAGGCTTGGTCGCCGGCATCGGCGTGCCGCCCAGGTAGCGATACACCGAGAGGTCATCCGAGCGAATGGCGGGCGAGCGGCCGGACACCAGATCCGCCAGCAGCTTGCCCGAGCCGCAGGCCATGGTCCAGCCCAACGTGCCGTGGCCCGTGTTGAGCCACAGGCCGCGCACTGGCGTCTGGCCCACGATGGGTGTGCCGTCCGGCGTCATCGGGCGCAGGCCCGTCCAGAAGGAGGCGCGCGACACATCCCCGGCACCCGGGAACAGATCGTTGACCACGAACTCCAGCGTCTTGCGCTTGCTCGGGTCCAGGCGCTTGTCATAGCCGACGATCTGCGCCATGCCACCCACGCGGATACGGTCGTCAAAGCGCGTCACGGCCACTTTGTAGGTCTCGTCCAGAATGGTGGACACGGGGCTCTTCGCCGCGTCCGCCATCGGCACGGTGATCGAGAACCCCTTGAGCGGGTAGACCGGCACGTTCACCAGATTCTTCAGGAACGGCGTGCTGTAGCTGCCCAGCGCCACGACCACGAGATCAGCATCGATCGGCTGGCCGTCGACCAGCGCGCCGCGTACGGCGTCGTTCTTGAAGATGAGGCTATTGATCGTGCTGTTGAAACGGAAGCGCACGCCGAGCTTTTCCGCCATCGCAGCCAGGCGCGTGGTGAAGAGCTGGCAATCGCCCGTTTCGTCATTGGGTAGGCGCAAGCCACCGGCCAGCTTGTGGCGGGTCGAGGCCAGGCCCGGTTCACTGCGCACGAGGTCTTCGCGCGAAAGCAGTTCGTAGGGCACGCCAGCACGCTCGAGCACGGCGATGTCGTTCGCGGCGCCGTCGAGCTGTTGCTGGGTGCGGAAGATTTGCAGCGTGCCTTGCTGGCGGCCTTCGTAGGCGATGCCGGTGTCGGCGCGCAGGTCGCGGATGCAGTCGCGGCTGTATTCAGCCAGGCGGACCATGCGCTCCTTGTTCTGCGCATAGCTGGCGGCGTCGCAGTTGCGCAGCATCTGCCACATCCACTTGAGTTGGAAGAGGGTGCCGTCGGGGCGGATCGTCAGCGGCGCGTGCTGCTGGAACATCCACTTGATGGCCTTGAGCGGGACGCCCGGCGCGGCCCACGGCGACGCGTAGCCCGGTGAGATCTGGCCAGCATTGGCGAAGCTCGTCTCCAGCGCCGGACCCGCTTCGCGGTCGACGACAGTGACTTCATGGCCCGCACGGGCCAGGTAATAGGCGCTCGTCACGCCAATCACGCCGCTGCCAAGAACGAGCACGCGCATGGTGATACTCCCCGGAGATGCATTTACGATAGATGCCGCTATCGTATTCGCACAAACCTAGTAATTGTTTCTGTATATTTGACCAAAACAGAAACTACTTCGATTTTGAGGCGTTTTAAGTCATGCGAACCCAGCGCAAGCCCGTCCGGGCACTCGACAAGCTCGATCGGCGCATCCTCGACCTCCTGCAAAAGGACGGGCGCCTGTCGATGAAGGAACTCTCCGAGGCAGTCGGCCTGACCATTACGCCGTGCATCGAGCGCGTCAAACGCCTGGAGCGCGAGGGCTTCATCCTGGGCTATTACGCGCGGCTCAACCCGGCCATGCTGGGAGCGTCGCTGCTGGTGTTCGTGGAGATCAGTCTGGGCAGTAAGTCCGGCAACATGTTCGAGCAGTTCCGGCGCGAGGTGTTGCGTATTCCGGAGGTGCTGGAGTGCCACCTCGTGTCCGGCGATTTCGATTACCTCATCAAGGCCCGCATTCGCGAGATGGGCGAATACCGGCGCTTGCTGGGCGACATCCTGCTGCAATTGCCAGGCGCCGTGCAGTCCAAGAGTTACATCGTGATGGAGGAGATCAAGGAGACGCTGGCCATCGATGTGACGGAAGAGGGCGGGTGACGTAGCGTTGTCACGGAAGCGCTTTAGGCTGGCCGGCAGCTTTATCACCGATAACGGAGCCCGCATGTCCGACCAGCCGATCTTCAAGCCGACCCGCCGCATACTGATCAAGGGTCTCGTTTCCGCTAGCGGCACCGCGATGCTCGGTTCACACATGGGCGAGGTGCTGGCCCAGGGCGTTGCTCCGGCCGCAGTGACGTCCGAGCGCCTGCGTCCGCAATTGCCCGGCGGTGTGATGAGCGGTGATATCACGGCTGACAGTGCCATCGTCTGGAGCCGCACCGATCGTCCGGCACGCATGATCGTCGAATACTCGACGGACGCCGCCTTCAAGAACGTTGCGCGTCGCGTTGGCCCAGCCGCACTTGAAAGCAACGGCCTGACAGCCCGCGTCGATCTGACCGGCCTGCCTGCCGGCGCAGACCTGTTCTACCGCGTGCGCTTCCAGGACCTCGTGCACGATAAGGTCTTCAGCGAGCCGGTTGCCGGTCGCTTCCGCACGGCGCCCGTCCAGGCCAATCGCCCCATCTGCTTCGTTTTCTCCGGCGACGAGGCCGGCCAGGGGTGGGGCATCAACGAGCGTTTCGGCGGCTATCGTCTGTACGAAGCGATGCGCCGCGAATCGCCCGACTTCTTCATCCACTCCGGCGATCAGATCTATGCCGACGGCCCGATCCAGGCCGAAGTGAAACTGCCCGACGGCTCGCTGTGGACCAACTTCGTTACCGAGGCGAAGTCGCACGTTGCACAGACGCTCGACGACTATCGCGGCGCCTTTGCCTACAACCAGCTCGACAAGAACAAGCGCGCGTTTTCCGCCGAGGTGCCGTTCCTCGTGCAGTGGGACGACCACGAGGTGCGCAACAACTGGTACCCCGGCCAGCAGATCGGCCCGGAAGAGAAGCGCTATCAGGAGCGCAGCGCATCGCTGCTGGCGGCCCGCGCGAAGCAGGCGATGTTCGAGTACAACCCGTTCCGTTTCAACCCCGTCGACCCCGAGCAGATCTACCGCGCATTCCGGTACGGCCCGCTGCTCGACGTGTTCATGCTGGACGAGCGCAGCTATCGCGGGCGCAATTCGCCGAACCGCCAGACCCGGCTGGATGCCGATTCGGCCTTCCTCGGTCCGGCACAGGCGGCGTGGCTCAAGCAATCGCTCAAGCAGTCGAAGGCGACATGGAAGGTGATTGCCAGCGACATGCCGATCTCGCTGGTGGTGCCCGATCTGAACCCCGATGTGCCCAAGGGCACCTACGAAGCGTGGGCGAATGCGGATGACGGTGCGCCGTCGGGACGCGAACTGGAACTGGCCGAAATCCTGCGCTTCATCAAGCAGGAAAACATTCAGAACGTGGTGCGGGTGACGGCAGACGTGCACTACGCGCAAGCGACGTACTACCATCCGTCGCGCGCCAAATTCACGGAGTTCAAACCGTTCTGGGAGTTCGTCGGCGGGCCGATCAACGCGGGCACCTTCGGACCGAATGGAGTGGACCAGACGTTTGGGCCGGACGTGCGCTACGTCAGCATTCCCAAGGACAATCCGCAGAACCAGTCGCCCGCGGCGCTGCAGCAATATTACGGCCGAGCCAAGATCGACCCGGCCACGCGCACGATGCTTGTATCGCTGCACGATCTCGACGGCAAATCGCTCTGGGAAGTGAAGCTCGATCCGGAGGCGTAGCCGGCGTCACCCACAGCGCGGTAGGAGCGGATGCGATAGGATCAGCAAGCCCCCGCATCCACTCTGTTCCGCTGTGTCCGATATGTCCGACCGCCGCGTCCCCCGCAAGGGACGCGGTGCCACATCCAGTCTGCAAGGCCGCTTCGAGCGCGACGAACGCACGCGCGTCGATGACGGCTGGCAACCGCTTGTCGGGCATCTCGATCCGGATGAGGCGCCGCCGCGCATCGAGACCAGCGTCTCCATCGAGCGGGCGCGCTCGATCCTCAGCCACAACCAGTCGCCGGATATTCCGTTTGGGGTGTCGCTCAATCCGTATCGCGGGTGTGAGCATGGTTGCGTGTATTGCTTTGCGCGGCCGACGCATGCGTATCTGGACTTATCGCCGGGACTCGATTTCGAGACCAGGCTGTTCGCCAAGACCAATGCCGCCGAGGTGCTGCGCGAAACGCTGGCCAAGCCAGGCTACCGCTGCGAGGCAATAGCGCTGGGCGTGAATACCGATGCATATCAACCGATTGAGCGCGAGTTGCGCATCACACGCGACGTGCTGCAGGTGCTGCACGATTGCGATCACCCCGTCGGGCTGATCACCAAGTCGACACTGATTGAGCGCGACATCGATCTGCTCGCCACGATGGCGGCGAAGAACCTTGTCGTAGCCGCCGTCACCCTCACCACGCTCGACGCTGATCTGGCGCGCAAGCTGGAGCCCCGCGCTGCCACGCCATCGCGCCGCCTGCGCACGATTCGCACGCTGGCCGAGGCCGGTATTCCGGTGGGTGTCAGCGTCGCTCCAATGATCCCCTTTGTTACCGACGACCACATGGAGCAGATCCTGGAAGCCGCGCGCGAGGCGGGCGCCACGTACGCGAGCTACATCGTGCTGCGCTTGCCGAACGAGCTGAACGCGGTGTTCCAGGATTGGCTGATGGCGCATTTCCCCGACCGCGCGCAACGCGTGATGAACCGCATCCGCGATCTGCACGGCGGGCAAGACTACAAGGCGGATTTCGCCACGCGCATGCGCGGCACCGGCATTTGGGCCGATTTGTTGCGGCAGCGTTTCTACAAGGCCGCAGACAGGCTCGGCTTCAGCTACCACCGCTACAACGAACGGGTGCTCGACACCTCGCAGTTCAAGCCGCCCGCGCGTGCCATCAAACCGCGAAAACCGACTGACGAGCGCCAGGGCAGCTTGTTTTGACTACTGCGACAGTTCTTTCGCTGCCTGCACCTGCGTTTCGAAATAGGTCTGAAAGGTGATGGCGAGGCCCGCCATGAGCAGGCCCGTGCCGATCATCAGCGTGAGAATGCTCAGCAGTACGACAGGCCAGCCCGAATGTGTGGGCGTGCCGTCGGGATTGAATTGAGCGTCCCATTTTTCGTCGGGGCGCAAACCGTAGACGAGCGCAGACAGATAGCCCGCCAACACGGAAGCCCCGCCGATCATCGCGCAGACCCAGCCCGGGACGCTCGCCCGCTGGGTGGACCACAGCAGCGCCACGCCAATCACACCGAGCACCATGGCAAGCACTTGCGACCACGCCCAGAAGTCGCGTCCGCCCTTGAGGTAGAAACGATGCGCGCCCACGCTTCCGAACAGGAAGGCGAGCAGCACGGTCAGCAGCTTGGATTTTTTTTGAAGAGCGGTCGTAGGCATAGCGGGCGGTGAACACACGGCGAGACACAGCGCCGCGCATTCTACGCCCAACATCCACCACGGCGCAGCCCAGTGGCGGCGCCGGGAGCGCGTCCTAAAGACGCATCAGCAACGGGGAGAAGAGGCCGTCAGTTCGGCCGGATGCGCACAACGCTGCTCGACGCTTGCGGCAGGTGGGGCAGGATCACTAAATCGGAACCGGACGCAGCGACGGCACGCTCATAGAAATCGTCGTCGATTCCTGCTGCGGCGCCCGATGGTGGGATGCTGCTTCACCGTAGAGCAGGTGAGCCAGCATCAGCATGAATGCCGTGGTCCAGACCAGACCGAGGATAAGCCGCACATGGCGGTGGAGAGGAAATGACATTGGAGCACCTGTTGTCGTTGTGATGGGTGTGATGGCACCGTCGCTTCAAACGTATGCGTGCCACCCGATACGACCCAGGCGTCCCGGCCAAGTTCCGGGATGTGAAATGGGACGGCGACTCAGCTCAACCGCGGCGGGAGCCGTGCCAGTTCCCCTGATCGCCGTTCCCGCGTTCCTGGCGCATACGTTCCTGTTGCTGCCAGTCCCCACGGCCGCCGCCGTCGCGGGGCTGAATCCGACCGTTCAGGCGGTCATCAGCGCGGGCGCGCGCTTCCATCCGCTCCATCTGCGCGCGGATACGGGCGGCCTGTTCGCCTCGGCTGTCCGCGAAGAGTTGCGCCACCAGCGGGCGCGCCCGCGGCATGGTCTGTGCCGCTTGCGTCCATGTGGGCATGGTGGATTCTGCAAAGGCGGCGGCGGTTTGACGCCCCGTTGCGTTGGCAGCCACAGCGCCCGCAGAGGCGACGATCAGAACGCCTGCCGCGAAGGTGCGAAGCAATGCACGGATCGGCATGGCTATCTCCTGTCGGGCAAGAACTCGAAAGCGCGACGCGCCGCGTGCTTCTGGCAGTTGAGAGAGAGATCGACAGCGCGTGTTCATGCCTGTCAATGTAAGGCTTCACTCATCGGGCATCCACTGTCCGAACGTTACCCATGTAACGAGATGTTTCGTGCACGCTTTGCCCGAGCGGTGGGCGACGCAAAGATCATTTCCCGGTGTAGTGGATGCGATACACCGCGCCCGCCAAGTCGTCTGAGACCAGCAGGCTGCCGTCCGGTGCCACGAGCACATCTGCGGGGCGTCCCCAGGCTCTCTCGCCTTGCAGCCAGCCCTGGGCGAACGGCTCCTGCTTCGTGACATTGCCGGCGGCGTCCAGAACGACGCGCACGACGCGGTAGCCCACCTTTGACGATCGGTTCCACGAACCATGCTCCGCAATGAAGACATTGTTTCGGTATTCCGGCGGAAAGCTGCTGCCCGTATAAAAGCGCATGCCTAATGCCGCTACGTGGGCTCCCAGCTTCGCGGCCGGTGGTGTGTAGTCTGAGCACGGATGTCCGGCACCGAACTCAGGGTCCGGAATGTCGCCGGCGTGGCAGAACGGATAGCCAAAGTGCGGATTGGGCTTGGTGATGCGGTTCAGTTCGTCGTCTGGCACGTCGTCACCCATGAGATCGCGGCCGTTGTCGGTGAACCACAATTCGTGCGTGCTCGGGTGCCAGTCGAAGCCGACCGTATTGCGGATGCCGCGCGCCACGAGTTCCAGTCTGCTTCCATCGGCGTTCATGCGCATGAGGTTGGCGTACCGGTTCTCATCGGGGCGGCATATGTTGCAAGGTGCGCCCACCGGCACATACAGCTTGCCGTCCGGCCCGAACGCAATGAATTTCCACCCGTGATGCGTTTCCGTCGGCAGCTTGTCGTTGACGATCACCGGGTCCGGCGGATTACCGAGCCGGCTGTCAATGCCGTCGATCCTCAGCACGCGTGAAACGGCCGACACATAAAGGTTGCCGTCACGCCATGCCACGCCCACCGGCAATTGCAGCCCAGACGCGACCACATGGATCGGCGCATCCGGCGTTTGCAACGACATCGCGTACACCTTGCCCGCGCGGCTGCCTACATAAAGAATGCCGGCTGGAGAGAGTGCCATTTCGCGGGCTGCTGGCATTGCGTCGGTCAGCACTTCGACATGGAAACCCGGCGGTACCCGCACTGACTCGACGGGCAGCTTTGCGAGCGCTGCCGGCCCCGCGCCAAGCCAAGCGGCGAGCACAACCGCCGGCCACAAGCATCGTCCCCGCAAGGCGCGCCAACGGCTACATCGTTTGGATACGCCTAAGTGTTTGTTTGGTCGGAGAAATTGCGCTATACTTGCGCGTTTCTCTGTACGCATATCCAGTTTTTCAAGGAAAAGATCCATGGTCGTGATCCGTCTGGCCCGCGGTGGCTCCAAGAAGCGCCCGTTCTTCAATATCGTTGCGACCGACTCGCGTAACCGCCGTGATGGCCGTTTCATCGAGCGCGTCGGTTTCTACAACCCGCTCGCCGGTGAAGGCGAAGAAGGTCTGCGCATCGTGCAAGACCGCCTGACCTACTGGGAAGGCGTGGGCGCACAGCTGTCGCCGACGGTTGCCCGTCTGGTGAAGCAAGGCGCCAAGAAGGCGGCTGCCTAAGTTTTAGCATGCGTCGATCGACGGTGCCGTCCGAGCACTTCCTGCTGTGACGCGCGCCGCATCGACACGGCCCGGTCCTGTGGCTGCTGCAACGCAGGCAACCTCGCAAAAGGTTGCCGAACGGCTGCAAGCCATGCGCCCGGGCACGGGCACCAACCCGACGCTCCCCGACGATCTCGTCGAGGTGGGTTATGTGGGTGGGGCCTACGGTATTCGCGGCTGGATCAAGGTCCAGTTGCACGGCGACGCCGACGCGCTGCTGAATGCCCGTACCTGGTGGCTCAAGCCGGCTGCTGGCGCACTGGCAACGTCAGCGGACTGGCGGGTGTTTCCCGTTGGCACGTCGCGTGAGCATAGCGGCACGGTGGTGGCGGGTTCGCCTGCCGCACCCGATCGCAATGTCGCCGAAGCTCTGCGCGGCTATGCCGTGTGGGTCAGCCGGGCCGACTTTCCCGAGCCTGACGATGACGAGTTCTACTGGGTCGACCTGATCGGCGCCACGGTTGTCAACGAGCAGCAGGAAACGCTTGGCACGGTGGGTGGCCTGATCGACAACGGTGCGCATCAAATCCTGCGTGTCGTTGGTGAGGGCGAGGTCGAGCGGCTGGTGCCGTTTGTCGAGGTTTACGTGAAGTCGGTGGATGTGGCAGGCAAGCGCATCGTCGTCGACTGGGGTCTGGATTACTGAACATGCGGCCGGAGAATTCGGCGATGCAGTTCGACGTCGTCTCGCTGTTTCCGGATATGTTCCGGGCGCTGACGGACTGGGGTATCACCAGCCGCGCAGTCAAACAGCAGGTGTACACGTTGCGCACCTGGAACCCGCGCGATTTCACGACGGACAACTACCGTACCGTGGACGACCGCCCTTATGGCGGTGGTCCAGGCATGGTGATGTTGGCCAAGCCGCTGGAAGCTGCACTGGACGCGATTCGCCAGGCGCAAGCGCCGGCGGCGTCGCATGTGGTGCTGCTGTCGCCGCAAGGCAAGCCGCTCACGCACAAGCGGGTGATGGAGCTGGCGCAGCTGCCGGCACTCACGTTGCTGTGTGGGCGCTACGAAGCGATCGATCAACGCTTGGTCGACCGTCGCGTTGATGAGGAAATCAGCCTTGGCGATTTTGTCCTCTCCGGCGGCGAGATTGCGGCGATGGCGATCATCGACGCGGTAGTGCGACAGTTGCCTGGCGTGCTGGGCGATGCGCAATCGGCAGTGCAAGACAGCTTCGTCAACGGTCTGCTCGACTGCCCGCACTACACGCGGCCGGAAGAGTACGAAGGTGTGCGTGTGCCCGATGTGCTGCTGGGTGGCCATCACGCCGAGATCGAGAAGTGGCGCCGCCAGCAGGCGCTGATGAACACAATGCGCAAGCGGCCCGATCTCATCGAGGCGGCGCGCAAGCAGGGTTTGTTGTCCCGCAGCGATGAGGTTTTCCTCGCTGCCGCGGCGATAACGGCAAAGGGGTCAGAGGCTTCCGTCCCGGAAGGCTCGGCCAAGTGAAGTTCCCATCCTCTACCGGGGCCGCGGTCTACCGACTGGGCAAAACGCCGGCATGATGGTCAAGGAGAAAAAGATGAATCTCATCGAGCAAATCGAGCAGGAAGAAATCAAGCGACTGACGGCCAACAAGACGATCCCCCCGTTCGCCCCTGGCGACACTGTGATCGTCAACGTGAACGTCGTTGAAGGCACCCGCAAGCGTGTGCAGGCGTATGAAGGCGTCGTGATTGCCAAGCGCAATCGTGGCCTGAACTCGTCGTTCATCGTTCGCAAGATCTCTTCTGGCGAAGGCGTGGAGCGTACGTTCCAGCTGTACTCGCCGCTGCTTGCCAGCATCGAAGTGAAGCGTCGCGGTGATGTGCGCCGTGCGAAGCTGTACTACCTGCGCCAACGCTCGGGCAAGTCGGCACGCATCAAGGAGAAGCTGACCTTCAAGCGCAAGGAAGCCGCTGCGGAGTAATCTGCGCGCGTTGCGAAAAGGCACCTTCGGGTGCCTTTTTTCTCTTCTGCGGCGGAAGATTGACCCCATCTATTTCTTTCGCCCTCGACTCATTCATTCCCATCGTATGCGCCGTCCCGTGTTCGACCCTGAGCAGTTGCCGGTGGTGCCGACCGAGGCATCCTTGCCGGCGCTCGGGCTCGCGCGGCTGACCGCCGAGTTCGTGCGCGAGCGGCTGCAGACGCAGCCCGACTGGCAACCGGAACAGACGGATGAATCCCGCCTGATCGACGCTTCGCTCAAGTTGCGCGAGGCGGCGGTGCTGGTGCCGCTGGTGCAGCGCGAGGCGGGTCTGACGGTGCTGCTGACCCAGCGCAATGCGTCGCTTAGCCAACATGCCGGTCAGGTCAGCTTTCCCGGCGGCGGGCGTGAAGACTTTGATCGGGACATGGTCGACACGGCGCTGCGCGAGACGATGGAAGAGGTCGGCATCAGTGCGGACCACATCGAGGTGATCGGTCGCTTGCCGGACTACATCACCGGAACGGGCTTTCATGTGAGCCCGATCGTCGGATTGCTGGCGCCCGATTTCACGCTGCAACCCGACCCAAGTGAAGTGGCCGAGGTGTTTGAAGTGCCGCTGGCCTTTTTGATGGATCCGGCCAACCACGAAGTGCGCGAGCTGCGGTGGGAAGACCGCGTGCGTCGTTTCTATGCGATGCCTTACCGGCGATCTGGGCGATCTGACCAAGCGCCTGACTCTGGCCACCACTTCATCTGGGGCGCGACGGCGGGCATGCTGCGCAACCTGTATCACCTGCTGGCAGCGTAACGCTGGCGCGAATATGGGCACCCTGTGCGCTGTTGCGCGCACGCTGTGTGCTATCGTCTTGCACATCGCATTCACCGCGTGATTCACGCCCTCGCAACGCCCTTCCAATGACTTTTTTCTCCGTACTCTGCGCGCTGATTCTCGAACAGTTCCGTGCGCTCAGCCGGGACAACCCGATCTACGACGTCGTGCGCGCACTGGCCGCCAGGGCGGAAGAATGGTTCGATACCGGTCATCGTCGCGATGCCGTGCTTGCCTGGTGCGTGGTCACGCTGCCGGCAGTGGTGGTCGTAGCACTGGTGCACTACCTGCTGTCGTCAATCAGCCTTGGGCTGGCGTTCCTGTGGAACGTAGTGATGGTGTACTTGACGCTCGGCTTCCGCCAGTTCAGCCACTACTTCACCGATATCCACGAGGCCTTGCGCAGCGATGACGTTGTCACCGCGCGCCTGCTGCTGAATGAATGGTCGGGACGCGACACGACCGACATGCCGGTCAATGAGATCGTCCGTCACACGCTCGAATGCGCGATTGTGGCGGCACATCGACACGTGTTTGGCGTGTTTTTCTGGTTCTTGGTGCCGATTGGGCCGGCGGGTGTTGTGCTGTATCGCGGCGCTGAATACCTCGCCCGACACTGGAGCGATACGTCCACGGAACGCAGCCCTGCGCTTGGTCTTTTCGCCCGGCAGGCCTTTTTCATCATCGACTACATCCCCGCGCGTCTCACTGCGATCGGCTTCTCCATCGTCGGCAACTTTGAGGATGCCGTGTACGCGTGGCGCAACCGTGCGGCCAAGTGGAACGATGAAGTGAATGGCATTCTGCTCGCGGCCGGCGGCGGAGCGCTTGGCGTCCGGCTCGGCACGCCCATTCCGCAACGCGATTCGGCCGATAGCATTGCCGATGAGGACGGCGCCTATCCGATGGAAGTAGGGCAGGAGCCGAACGTTCGGACGCTGCAGTCGGCTGTAGGTTTGGTGTGGCGTGCTGTGGTGCTGTGGATGCTGCTGCTGGCAATGCTGTCGATTGCCGTGTGGCTCGGCTGATTGGGCACGACACCTAGCCGCTGAAGGATCGTTCAATCAGGCCGCATTTTCACGGTCTTTGCCGCAGCGCCAGCACTGGGCGAACTGCGGTTCATGGCTCTCTCCACAATAGGCGCAACGCCATGCCGGGCCGGTCGGCGGGTGCTGCGCCTGATCGAGCAGCGCGCGGGCCTGCGCTTCCTGCGCGGGGTTCACCAGCCAGACCTGCGCTGCGCAATCCTGCGGCGGAACGTCACCCGCCACACTGCTCAAGTAGATGTTGCGCAGCTCGGTGCGAATGCCGGCGGCAGACAGCACGTTCTGCCAGTGCGCCGCCATGCCGAGCGATGAACTGCTGATCAGCAACTTCATCCCAGCCTCCCTTCGAGCGTTTTGCTACGCCGTTACCAGGGCTTCTGCTGTTCCGATTCATGCAGCAGTTGCGCGTAAAGCTGGTGCCGGCGTGGATCGATCTTGCCTTCGGCCATCGCGCCCAGAATGCCACAGCCGGGTTCCTGCAGGTGCCGGCAGTTATAAAAGCGGCACTCGGTCAGGCGCGGGCGGAACTCCGGGAAGGCGCGTTCCAGCATGCCTTCGCTGAGGTGATGCAAGCCGAATTCCTGGAAGCCCGGCGAGTCGATCAGCACGCCGCCCTGGCCCCATTCGGCGGGGAGGTGATAGAGCCGCGTGAACGTGGTCGTGTGCTTGCCGGAGTCGAGTTTCTCGGAGATCTCGCGCGTTTGCGCATCCACACCCGGAATCAGCAGATTCAGCAGCGACGACTTGCCCATACCCGACTGCCCGATCAGGATCGATGCGCGCCCGGCTACGTGCGGTTCGAGCGCGGTATGCGCGGCTTCTGGCGCGCCGTGCACGGTCAGTTCGACGATGGTGTAGCCCAGGTCCCGATAGAGCGCCAGGCGCGAGCGAGCCGTCTCGAGTCGCGCGGTCAGGTCGATCTTGTTCAGCAGGATCAGGGGGGTGATGCCGAGGGATTCTGCAGCGACGAGCGCGCGGCCGAGCAGGTCTTCCGAAAAACTCGGCTCGGTGCCGAGCATGATGATGATCTGATCCAGATTCGCGGCCAGCACCTTCGATTTGAACTGATCTGAGCGATAGAGCAGGTTGCGGCGCTCGTCCACACGCACCACCACGCCCTGGTCGACGGCGGTGGTTTCATAGACCACGCGATCGCCGACAGCGCATTCGCTGCGCTTGCCGCGTGGGAAGCATTGCAGGAAACCGCCGCCCTCGCGTTCTACCAGGTAATGGCGTCCGTGTGCCGCGATGACGAGCCCGTGCTCGCCAGCGGCAGCCTGCTTATGGGCGCGGCCCGGTTTGCCGCGCGTCATGCCGTGCGGGCCTGCACGAGGCGCTCCACGCGCTGCGATGCAGTGGGGTGCGAATAGTAGAACGTCGAATAGACCGGATCCGGGGTAAGCGTTGAGGCGTTGTCCTGGAAGAGCTTGACCAGCGCCGAGACAAGTTGATTGGCGTCGGCGTGCTCGGCGGCAAAGGCGTCTGCTTCGTACTCGTCCTTGCGCGACGACAGGCTCGCCAGCGGCGAGACGAAGAACGTGAACACCGGCAGCACCAGGAAAAACAGCATCAGTGCCAGCGCATGGTTGTCGGAGAACAGGTTCGGGGCGACGCCAAGGCCCAGGTAAAACCACGTGCGCGTCATCAACCAGCCGAGCAGAGCTAGGGCGCCAAGGCTCAGCACGAACGTGACGGCGATCCGCTTGGTGATGTGGTGGCGCTTGAAATGGCCCAGCTCATGCGCCAGCACGGCTTCCATTTCGCAGGGGTTCAGGCGCGCGAGCAGCGTGTCGAAGAAGACGATGCGCTTGGTTGCGCCAAAGCCGCTGAAGTAGGCGTTGCCGTGGGCGCTGCGGCGGCTGCCGTCCATCACGAACAGGCCCTTGCTGGCGAAGCCGCAACGCTGGAGCAGGCTTTCAATGCGCGAGCGCATTTCCTCGTCCTGCAGCGGAGTGAACTTGTTGTAGAGCGGTGCGATGACGTTCGGGTAGATCGCCTGGACAAACAGCATGAAAGCCATCCACACGATCCAGGTGTACAGCCACCAGTAGGCGCCCATCTTGTCCATCAGCCAGAGCACTGCCAGCAGCAGCGGCAGACCCAGCACGGTACCAATGGCCAGGCCCTTGAGGTTGTCGGCCAGCCAAAGCTTGAACGTCATGCGGTTGAAGCCGAAACGCTCCTCGACCACGAACTGCCCATACAGCGAAAACGGCAATTCGATCACACTGCTGATCGCGATGACCGACGCGATCAGAGCCACCCCATATGCGTAACCGGGGCCAAAAACCCCCAGCCACGCCTGGTTGATCCAGTTCAGGCCGCCGAGCAGCGTCAGGGCGATCAGCAGGGCCGCCTGGACCGGCACTTCCAGCATCGCCAGGCGCGTGCGGGCGATGGTGTAGTCGGCAGCCTTGCGGTGCATGTCCAGTGTGATCGATGCGGCAAACTGCGCGGGCACGGCATCGCGGTGACGCGCGACGTGACGGACTTGCCGCGCGGCCAGCCACAGGCGCGTGGCGGACATCAAGACAAGGGCGATCAGGAAGACAACGCTAAAGACGGTCGGGGCGGGCATGTGGGGAAACACCTATCAGATATGCGAAAATTATAGCCTTCAGTCATTTTCTCAAGGCCCTTGAGTGAGCACCCCAGTGAGTACCCCTGTTTCCCCGTCAGCCGGTTCCCCGTCGACCCCGAACCGCGTTGCAGCCAAGAGCGACAACAACCTGATCTGGCTCGACATGGAGATGACCGGCCTGAGCCCCGAGAACGACCGCATTATCGAAGTGGCCGTGGTGGTGACGGATTCAGAGCTGAACATCCTGGCTGAAGGCCCCGTGCTGGTGATCCACCAATCCGACGAGCTGCTCGACGGCATGGACGCTTGGAACAAGGGCACGCACGGCCGTTCAGGCCTGATCGACAAGGTCAAGGCATCGACCACGACCGAAGCGGAAGCGGAAGCGGAGCTCTTGGCATTCCTTAGGAAGTGGGTGCCGAAGAGCAAGTCGCCGATGTGCGGCAACTCCATCTGCCAGGACCGCCGCTTCATGGCGCGCTACATGCCCAAGTTGGAGGAGTACTTCCATTACCGCAACCTGGACGTCTCCACGCTCAAGGAGCTCTGCAAGCGCTGGCAGCCGGCCATTGCGAAGGGCTTCACGAAGCACCAACGGCACACGGCGTTCGCCGACATCATCGAATCGATCGAAGAGCTGCGCTATTACCGCGAGCACTTCATCCGCGATGTGCCGCAAACGCCGGACGCTGAGGCGCTGGCGTCTTCTGTCGCCCCGTAATCAGACCTGCAGCGGTTTTGCGCGCACAGCGTGTTTGGGCCGCCAGGCCTTGACCACGCTGTCGCGCGTCTCGATATAGGGGCCGCCGATCAAATCGATGCAGTAAGGCACGGCCGCAAAGATGCCCGGCACCGTGGCGCGGCCCTCCACATCCTTCAAGCCCTCGAGCGTTTCCTTGATGGCGCGCGGCTGGCCGGGCAGGTTGATGATCAGCGCGGCGCGTGACGGCGTTTCGCGGATCACCGCCACCTGGCGCGACAAGATCGCCGTCGGAACGAAATGCAGGCTGATCTGGCGCATCTGCTCGCCAAATCCCGGCATTTCCTTGGTGGCGACGGCCAGCGTGGCCTCGGGCGTCACATCGCGGCGCGTCGGGCCGGTGCCGCCCGTGGTGAGCACCAGATCGCAGCCGGCATGGTCGACCAGGTCGATCAGCGTTTCGGCGATTGTCGCCTGGTCGTCCGGAATCAGGCGCTCCACCCCTTGCCACGGTGAAGACAGCGCGGCGCCCAACCAGTCTCGCAGCGCGGGGATGCCTTCATCCTGATACGTGCCGGCCGAAGCGCGGTCCGAAATGGACACAAAGCCGACGATCAGCTCGTCGGTATGGCGGCGGGTGATCGGCGCGGAGGGGGCAGGGGCGGTCATGCTTCGTCGTCTTCGGCTTCGGGTTGATCGGCGTCGTCTTCGTCGCGGTCGTGGCCGGACAGGGCCTGCTTGACCATCTGGAACAGCTCGCGCGACGACTTGGGCGGCTTGGCCAGCTGCGCTTCCTTGCGCGCATTGCGCACGAGCGTACGCAGGGCCTGCACGTCGGCATCCGGGTGCGCTGCAATGAACTCGGTGATGGCGTCGTCGCTGGCGATCAGGCGATCGCGCCAAC
This sequence comes from Ralstonia pickettii, assembly GCF_016466415.2. Lineage (NCBI taxonomy): Bacteria > Pseudomonadati > Pseudomonadota > Betaproteobacteria > Burkholderiales > Burkholderiaceae > Ralstonia > Ralstonia pickettii. The sequence goes on from NZ_CP066771.1 coordinate 856,658, forward strand.
GTTCGATTGCATGCAGGCGTGCAGTCTCGGCCTTGGAGGCCCCGACGAAGGTGGCGAGGACGCGGCGGATGGCCTCGACTTCCTCGTCGGTCAGCGCGCGCATCAGCTTGCCGATGTACTGCATCTGGCGGCGCTTGCCTTCATGCGCGGTGGTGCGTTTGGCCTCGCGCAGGGCGTCGATCAGCTTTTCGGGCAGCGGCACCTTGGCGAGTTTGTCCTTGGGCAGCGCTTCCAGGGCGGTGCCCAGGTCTTGCAAGGCGTTGACCTCGCGCTTGCGCTGCGATTTGCTCTTGGGCGTATCCGGATCGTCCTCATCACCGATGTCAGTGCGCACGACGGGTTGCAGATACGTGGGATTATGTCGGGATGCTCGGCTCATGGCGCGCATTGTATCTTGCTATGATGGGCGCTTTCGCCAGTTCTGCCCGCTTTTGGCAAAATCGCGGCACCCGTTTCTCCCCCTCCATTGCCTATGTCTCAAACGCTCGATTCCAAGACCGCCCCCGTGTTTGCCTACCGCCGCGAACAGCTCGAGGAGATGGCCACCGATGTGCTGCGCATTGCACGCGAACTTGGCGCCTCCGATGCAGCGACGGAAATCTCCGAAGGTCAGGGCCTGTCGGTCACGGTGCGCAAGGGCGAAGTCGAGACCATTGAGCAGAACCGCGACAAGGTTGTCGGCGTGACGGTCATGCTGGGCAAGAAACGCGGCAACGCAAGTACGTCGGACTTCTCGCCGGCGGCATTGCGATCCACCGTCGAGGCCGCCTACAACATCGCGCGGTTCACCGCCGACGATGACTGCGCCGGCCTGGCCGAAGAAGAGCTGCTGGAGAAGCACCCGCAAGACCTGCAGCTTTATCACCCGTGGATGATCGACGCCGAAGCCGCCGTGGAGATCGCACGCGCTGCGGAAGCCGCTGCCTTTGCCGTGAGCCCAAAGATCCGCAACAGCGATGGCTCGAGCATCTCGGCGCAGCATTCGCACTTCGTGTTGGCCACGTCGCGCGGTTTCATGGGCGGCTACCCATATTCGCGCCACTTCATTTCGGCCGCGCCGATCGCCGGGTCGGGCGCGCACATGCAGCGCGACGATTGGTACTCGTCGAAGCGCTCGCCGGACGATCTTGCCGCACCGGAGGCGATCGGTAAATACGCGGCGGAACGCGCGCTGGCACGTCTGGGCGCGCGCCGGCTGACCACGCGCAAGTGCCCGGTGTTGTTCGAGGCGCCGCTGGCGGCGGGTTTGCTCGGCGCGTTCGTGCAGGCGGTGTCGGGCGGCGCGCTGTATCGCAAGTCGACGTTCCTGCTCGATACGCTGGGCAAGGAAGTCTTCGCGCCGCACGTGCAGATCACGGAAGATCCGCACGTCCTCAACGGTATGGGCAGCGCGCCGTTCGACGAGGAGGGCGTACGCACGCAGCGTCGCGATGTGGTGAAGAACGGCGTCGTGGAGGGCTACTTCCTGTCGACGTATTCCGCGCGCAAGCTCGGTATGCAGACCACCGGCAACGCGGGCGGCTCGCACAATCTGACGCTGTTCTCCGACAAAACGACCGCCGAAGATGACTTTGCCGGCATGCTGCGCCGCATGGGCACGGGTCTGCTCGTGACCGAACTGATGGGCCAGGGCGTGAACTATGTGACGGGCGACTATTCGCGCGGCGCGTCGGGCTATTGGGTGGAGAACGGCGTGATCCAATATCCGGTGGAAGAGATCACGATCGCGGGCAATCTGCGCGAGATGTTCCGCCAGATCGTCGCCATCGGCGCGGATGCGCTGGTGCGCGGCACGAAGGAAACAGGCTCGATCCTCGTCGAACAGATGACGATTGCCGGCGAATAAATCGCCCCAGCCGAAATAAAAAAACGCGCTCGAAACTGAGCGCGTTTTTTATTGCCTGCTGCGGTTACTGCTCGTCCGATGGGGGGCGTTCATAGGTAACGAACGCGTAGTCGAAATCGTTGGGCGCTGCCGCGTGGTGCGTCTCGCGGGAGACTTCGTGCCAGACCTTGGGGTCGGGCGCGGGGAAGTGCGCATCGCCTTCGAAATCGGCGTCGATCTCGGTCACGATCAGTCGATCCGCGCTTGGCAGGGCATCCGCATACAGCTGCGCGCCGCCGATCAGGAAAATCTGCTCGGCACCCACACACAGGCGTTGCGCGTCTTCCATCGAATACGCGATTTCGCAGCCCGGCAGTTCAAGCTTGGCATTGCGCGTGACGACAATGTTGCGACGACCGGGCAGCGGGCGGCCGATCGAATCGTACGTCTTGCGGCCCATTACGATGGGCGCGCCCATTGTGGTGCGCTTGAAGTGCGCGAGGTCTTCTGGCAGGCGCCAGGGCAGCGTGTTGTTGCGGCCGATCACGCCATTGCGGGCGCGGGCGACGATGAGCGTCAGAATGGTCATACGGTTACACGGCCACCGGCGCTTTGATCGCAGGGTGGCTCTGGTAGCCCACGATCTCGAAGTCTTCGTACTGGTAGTCGAAGATACTCTCGGGCTTGCGCTTGATGTGCAGTTTCGGCAGCGGCAGCGGTTCGCGCGCGAGTTGCGTCTGGACCTGTTCGAAATGGTTGTTATAGAGGTGGCAATCGCCGCCGGTCCAGACGAAATCGCCCACATCTAGGCCGGTCTGCTGCGCAACCATGTGCACGAGCAGCGCATAGCTGGCAATGTTGAACGGCACGCCGAGGAAGATATCGGCGCTGCGCTGGTAAAGCTGGCACGACAGCTTGCCGTCGGCCACATAGAACTGGAAGAACGCATGGCAGGGCGGCAGCTTCATGCGCGGGATGTCCGCCACGTTCCAGGCAGACACGATCAGCCGGCGCGAATCGGGGTTGCGCTTGATCTGGGCGATCAACTCGGCGATCTGGTCGATATGTTCGCCGTTGGGCGTCGGCCACGAGCGCCATTGGGAGCCGTAGACGGGGCCCAGCTCGCCGTCCGCGTCGGCCCATTCGTCCCAGATCGTCACGCCGTTGTCTTGCAGCCACCGCACGTTGGTCGCGCCCTGGAGGAACCACAGCAGTTCATAGACGATGGACTTGATGTGGACCTTCTTGGTGGTCACCAGCGGAAAGCCGTCCTGCAGGTTGAAGCGCATCTGGTGGCCGAACACGGAGCGCGTGCCAGTGCCGGTGCGGTCGGCTTTGTCGGTGCCATGTTCGTAGACATGGCGCATCAGGTCGAGATAGGGCTTCATGCGAGCGCGGGCGAAGAGGCGGTGCGTCTGAAATCGGGTGAGCCGCATTGTAACGTGACAGGCGCGGCGTCGACTGTACCGGCAGTGTCTGGAAACTGGCCCGGTCGAATGGGCGGCACGGCTGGACTGGCCATGTGCGGAATTGTCGATGTTGCTAGACGGACGGGGCGGGCAGGATGGCTCCATCGCTTCAAACTGTCTGCCGGAGAGACACCATGTCGCTCATTGCTACCGCCGCGACGCTCGATCGAGCCACCGGACTGCGCCATCTGCGTGCAGCAGCCGGCGTCGTCGGGGCCGTTCTTCCCCCGACCCCGCAATACTGTTGGCCATTGCTCTCGCAAGCCATGGACGCGACGGTGTGGGTGAAGCATGAAAACCACACCGAAGTGGGTGCGTTCAAGGTGCGGGGCGGGCTGACCTACCTGCATGCGTTGCGCCAACGTGCGCCCCAGGTGCGTGGTGTGATTGCGGCGACGCGTGGCAACCATGGACAGTCGATTGCGTTGGCGGCGCGCCGGAACGGTCTCGCCGTCACCATCGTCGTGCCGCACGGCAATAGCGTGGAGAAGAACGCCGCCATGCGCGCACTCGGGGCCGAGCTGCTTGAAGCGGGCGAGGACTTTCAGGCGAGCCGCGAGTTGGCCGATCAGTTGGCCGCTGAACGCGGCTTGCACTTTGTGCCCTCGTACCACGACGATCTGGTTGTCGGGGTGGCGAGCTACTGGCTGGAGTTCTTTGAAGCCACGCCGTTGGATGTGGTCTACGTGCCGATCGGCATGGGTTCGGGTATTTGCGCGGCGGTACGGGCGCGCAATGCGCTGGCGCTGTCGACGCGCATTGTGGGCGTCGTGTCGGCGCATGCCCGATGCTATGAGCAGTCGCTCAAGAGCGGTACCGTGGTGTCGGCGCCGGTCTCGACGCTGCTGGCCGACGGGCTAGCGTGCCGCACGCCTGATGCGAACGCGCTTGAGGTCATCCGCGCTGGCGTCGACGAGGTCATTGCGGTGACGGATGACGAAGTAGCGCAGGCCATTCGCCTGTATTTCTCCACCACCCACAACGTGGCCGAGGGCGCTGCCGCCGCGGCCTTGGCGGGAGCATGGCAGCAGCGCGAACAGATCGCCGGCCAGCGCATCGGCCTGCCGCTGACCGGCGGCAACATCGATCGCGCCACGCTGGCGCGCGTGCTAGCCGGTCAGCCGATCCTGCCTTAGGCAGGCTGTTGGCGGCGACGCTGCACCAGCCAACCGCCGCCCAGCACGATCAGGAACACCGCCACATACACGGCCCACTTAAGCGGCGGCTGCGCGGCAAAGAGCGCCTTGAGCACCGGTTCGGCCACGATCATGTGCGCGGCCGTGTAAGCCAGCACCGCGGCGCCTCCGTAGATGATGATCGGGAAGCGCTCGATCAGGCGCAGTACCACGCCGCTGCCCCACACCACGACAGGCACGCTGATCAGCAGGCCCAATACCACCAGAAGGAAGCTGCCGTGGGATGCGCCGGCAATGGCGAGCACGTTGTCGATGCCCATGACCGCATCTGCAATGATGATGGTCTTCATCGCGCCCATCAGCGTGGTGCTGCCTGCGCCGTGTTCATCGCCGCCCTGGCCGTCGTCAGCCAGAAGCTTCCACGCAATCCACACCAGCGCCAGACCGCCGACGAGCATCAGGCCTGGAATCTTCAGCAGCCACACCACCGCCAGCGTCATCAAGGCGCGTACCACGATGGCGCCCGCGGCGCCCCACATGATGGCTTTCTTCTGCAGCTCGGGGGGCAGGTTGCGCGCAGCCAGCGCGATGAGGATGGCGTTATCGCCCGCAAGCACAAGGTCGATCACGATGATCGATGCCAGCGCGGCAGCAAACTGCATGGTGAAGATGTCAGACAACCATTCCATGGCGGCTCCAGGTCAAACAACAATAAAAATCGGTTGACCGAATTGCATGGATGCTGGGGCGAGACGCTTTGCAGACCATGAAATCCGGTTGCAAAGGTCTTGCTCGACACGCGCAGGTTGTGAACCTGCTGGTGCCGGCACGACCGGAAGCTTGCGCTTCGTCATGACGATCGTGCCTGGGGCTGAAGAACCCCCGAGCTACTCCCCTTTGAGGAAGTCCGCATTGTATCGCAGCGGGCCGATTGTGCGCTGCAAAAATGCAACATCGGCACGATGGCGCGCTGCGCGCGGTTTTTTCAGCGGCGTGGGTGATTTTTACGATTGGCGCGATGCCGCGTTGTTGCGCCCTCCGGCGAAAGAACGGTGGCGCTGTCACAAAGCGGCGTCTACGCTGCAATTTCATTCGCGCGCCACCGGCGAGCGGTGATGGCTTCGGCGCGATGGCACATTTCTCGCTGTCGATGGCCTTCATGACCATGCAGCACCGCGCCGTTCCACCCACAACGGGAGACACCATGCAGGCCACCAAGCCGTCCGCCGATGCCTATGCCCGCCGCGCGCTGGCTCGACTGATCCAGCCGCAGCCCACGGTCGATGCCGTTGGCGCGGGCTTGACCTTCTACCAACTCTTTACGGAAGACGACGCTGCGCTGCGCGCCGAGGCAGAAGCCGGCCTGCTGGCACCCGCGGCCAGCATCAGCCCGAAGTTTTTCTACGATGCCCTCGGTTCGCGCCTGTTCGAGGCGATTACCGATCTACCCGAGTACTACCCGACGCGCACCGAAGCCGCCATTTTCAGCCTGCATGCGGCTGAGATCGCGCTGCGCGTGGGCCGCGGCGCCACGTTGATCGACCTGGGCGCCGGCAACTGCGAAAAGGCCGCGCGCCTGTTCCGCACGCTGGCGCCGTCACGGTATGTGGCGATCGATATCTCGGCGGAGTTTCTGCGCGACACGCTGCGCGGGCTTGCACGTCAGCATCCGCAATTGCCGATGGTCGGAATTGGCGCCGATCTGTGTGCGCCGCTGGTGCTGCCCGATGCCGTCGGCGACGGACGCCGCGTGTGGTTTTACCCCGGTTCGAGCCTGGGCAACTTCACGCCGGAAGAAGCGGGCGCATTTCTGTCGCGCTTGCACGAAGCTTCGGCCCCCGGCGACAGTGTTCTGATCGGCATCGACCTCATCAAAGAGGCCCAACGGCTGGAAGCCGCTTACGATGATCCGCTCGGTGTGACGGCGGCTTTCAACCTGAACGTGCTGCGCAATCTGAATCGCCTTCTGGGTACGAATTTCGACGTGCGGGATTGGCGCCATGTTGCGCTGTACCGCGCAGAGGCGCACCGCGTTGAGATGCATCTCGAAGCGCGTCGCGATGTCACGGTGCGGTGGGGCAAGCACGCGCGGGCCTTCGCGGCGGGTGAACGCATGCACACCGAGAACTCGGTCAAGTACGACCTGCCCAGCCTGCAAACGATGTTTGCCGATGCCGGCTTCGAAGACCTGCATGCCTGGACCGACGCCAGCGGCGACTTTGCCGTCTGCCACGCGAGCGTGGCCCGGTAGGCGGGGCGGCAGAACGCCAGGCAGGCCGGTGCGATAATGGACCGATTCCCGCCCGAGGTGTGCCGCGATGGCTGAATTCTTCATGCTCCCTGATCCGACGTTCATCGGGTCGCTTCCCGACTGGACCGACGGCCGCCGCCTGCCGCGCCAGGGCATCGCGCACAGCCTGGTCGACGCGCGCAATCGCACGCTGGCGCTGTTGTCGGCGTTTGGCGACACACAGCGCGGCTGGCAGATTGAACGCGTCGAGCATCACGCCCCGCCGCTCTGGACGCTGGGCCAACTGGCCTGGTTCGCCGAGTTCTGGTGCCTGCGCGAACCGCGTCGCAATGGCAGCGACACGATCGAAGACGGCGCGGGCACCGAATGGGACTTGGCCCGTTGGCAAGCGACGCAACCTGCCGCCCTTGACGGTGCCGATACGTTTTTCGACATGGATCGCATGCCGCCGGAGGCGTGCTGGGAGCTGACGCTGCCCGGCATTGCAACGATCAAGCAGTACGCTCATGACGTGCTCGACCGCGTGCTGCGCAAGCTCGCCACGCTCGGCACCGACGACGATGCGGCACTTGAGCCGTTCCGCTGGGCGGTATTCCACGAAGACCTGCGCGCCGAACACCTGCACGGCCTGCTGCAGATATTGCGCCTGCAACCCGCTGGACAGCCGCCGCTGGCCGCGGTGGCTGTGCCGGCTACGCAGACCTTGTCGTTGCCGGGCGGCCGCTTTCAGATGGGCTGGCCAGACGCCGATGGCTTCTTCTTCGACAACGAATGTCCGCCGTATCGCACATACGTGCCGGCGTTCGAGATTGATGCACAGCCTGTCACGAATGGCCAATACCTGGAGTTCATCGAGGACCGTGGTTACGACCATCCGCAATGGTGGTCGCCGGCCGGCATGGAGTGGCTGATGATGCAGGAGCGCTCGGCGCCGCTCGGTTGGCAGCGCGATCCCACCACGCGCAGCTGGCAGGCACTGCGCTACGGTCAGGCGCGTACGATCAACCGTGACGAACCCGTGCGCCATGTGAGCCTGTACGAGGCCCAGGCGTGGTGCCGCTGGGCGGGCCGTCGCTTACCGACGGAAGACGAATGGGAGATGGCCGCGGTGCAAGGCCGCGCAGGCTTCCATTGGGGGCAGGTGTGGGAGTGGACGTCGTCGCCGTTCGAGCCGTATCCGGATTTTGTGCCGGGCATGCCGCGCGGCCGTGTGGCGAGCCTGTCGGCGCCGCACTTCCAAACGATGCAGGCGGTGCGGGGTGCGGCCGCACATACGCCACAGCGCGCGCGCCATCCGCGTTTTCGGGGCTTCCTGCTGCCGGAGCGCGACGACGTCTTTGTCGGCTTCCGAACCTGTGCGCTTTGACGGAAGCTTGTAGACAGGACTGGCAAGTCGAACGCAATTCATCAAGGTTGCCGCCCAAACAAAAACCCCACGCCGTTAGACGTGGGGTTTTTGTTGGCTCGCTGCGAAGGCCATCCGACGGGATAGCCCTTTATCGATCAACGATCGAAGTCGCGCGAACGGCCCTTGCTGCCGTAGCTGTCGCGGTTGCCGTCGCGATTGCCATAGCTGCGACGCTGTGCGCCGTTGCCAGCGTCGCCGAAGCGGTTGCCGCCGTTGTTGTCGCCGAAGCGACGCGGGGCGGCGCCTTCACGGTTGCCATCGCGATTGCCATAACCGCCACCGTTGCCGGTGCCGGCGCTGTTGCCGTAGCCACGGTTGCCGTCTTGCGTGCCTTGCGTGCGCGCGGGGCGTTGCTGCCAGTCGCCACGGTTTTGCTGGCCTTGGCCATACGACGGACGCGGGGCGCGGTCGTCGCGGTTCCATTCGCGTTGGGCGCCTTGGTAGCCGCCGCTGTTGCTATTGCTGTTGCCATTGCGGTCGTCGCGGCGCGGAGCAAAGCCGTCGCGGTCGCCGGCGAAGCTGCGCTGGAAGCGGCCTTCGTTGTTGCCGCTATTGCCACCGTTGCCGCCTTGGCGTGCGCCGTAGCCTTCACGCTGGCCGCGATAACCGCCGCCATTGCCACCGTTTCCGCGGTAGCCGCCACGGTCGCCGCCGGCACGCGGGCCACCTGTGCGGGGCTTGGCCGAGCGCTTCGGCTCCAGGCCCTCAACCACCGATGCGTCGATGCGGCGATCAACGAAGCGCTCGATACGGCGCCATTGGAACGTGTCGTTGTGGTTCACCAGGTTGATGGCGATGCCGCTGCGGCCCGCGCGGCCCGTACGGCCGATGCGGTGCACGTAGTCTTCCGCTTGCTTGGGCAGGTCAAAGTTGACCACGTGCGTGATGTCCGGCACGTCGATGCCGCGCGCTGCCACGTCGGTGGCCACCAGCACGCGCAACTGGCCGCGGCGCAGCGCCGTCAGCGTGCGGTTGCGCGCGCCCTGGTGCATGTCGCCATGCAAGGCCCCGGCGGAGAAGCCGTGCTCGGTCAGGCGTTCGGCCAGCGAATCGGCATCACGCTTGGTCGCCGTGAAGACGATGGCTTGCTTGAGCGATGCATCGCGCAGCAGGTGATCCAGCAGCTGCTGCTTGTGCGACATGTCGTCGGTGAAGTGCAGGCGCTCTTCGATGTTGCTCTGGTCGACCTTGGCGGCGGCGATTTCGATGCGCTGCGGCTCGCGCATCATGCGCTCGGCCAGTTGCTCGATGCGGCGGTCCATGGTGGCCGAGAACATCAGCATCTGGCGCGTGGCCGGCGTAGCGCCGACGATGGCTTCGATGTCATCCGAGAAGCCCATGTCCAGCATGCGGTCGGCTTCGTCAAAGACGAGCATGTCGAGTGCCGACAGGTCGATGCGGCCCGAGTCGATGTGGTCGAGCAGGCGGCCCGGCGTGGCGATGATGATGTCCGGCATGCGGGCCAGCATGTCGAGCTGCTTCGGGTACGGCATGCCGCCCAGGATGCTCGCGCAGACGATACGGCGCAGGTGGCGGCCGTACTGTGCGGTGGCGGTGGTCACTTGCAGGGCCAGTTCACGCGTGGGCGTCAGCACCAGCAGCGACGGCTTGGCCGGCGCCGGGCGAGGGCGACGGCCCTTCATGCGTTGCGGCGGGCCGTCCATGCGCGGACGCTGCGGCTCAGGCTGCTCGCTGATGCGCTGGATGGCCGGCAGGATGAACGCGGCGGTCTTGCCCGAACCAGTCTGGCTCGTGACCAGCAGGTCGCGGCCGGACAGGCAGGCCGGAATGGCTTGCGCCTGCACCGGCGTGGGCGTGGTGTAGTTCACTTCACCAAGCGCGCGGACGATGCGGTCGTCCAGGCCCAGTGCAGCAAAGGCGCTGGCACGGGTCGCGGTTTCGGCGATGAGGTTTTCGGTATTGGTGTTGATGGTTTCAGCGTGCGCAATGGCGCCGCTGCCGTCTTGAGGCTGCGTCATGTCGAATAGGTAGTAAGGCTGCCGCGTCGCTACATCAACGGATGCAGGCGACGGAAATGGGATACGGCGACCGGTTAATCACGGGCGTCGGCGCCAATCGGATAAGGCCGGTTCGACAGACGGGCTGCAGAACGGACAAGGCGGGGGAGTGGGCCGGCCTCAAGCTGAACAGGTCAGCGAGGTGGGGCGGCGGTCCCTTCGGCGTGATGTGAATCCACGCGGGAGATCGGAGACGATGCCAAGCACAATGGCAATCGGCTGCGCATGCTTGCAACGGGCGGTGGTTCGGACGATGCACGCCGGTTTGGAACCAGCACATCGGCCAATCGCGGACCGAAAAATACGGCAGTAAGCAGCCAAGTTGCGGACTATAGCATGAATTTTTGCAGTGCGCAAAAAATTGCCGGTGGCGCTGATGTACGCGCCGCCGCCGCTTGCCGGATTGGCCTCGCGTCCTATACTCGAAGGACCGGCCACGCTGACGGCCGGAAAGGGGCGGATGATGGAATTCCCGATGGCCTTCTCCAACCTGTACCTGTTGCTCGCCGTTTGCGTTGCGGGCGTGATCGGACTGGCGTCTGCGCCACTGGTGATTCGAGGTGCGCGAGTAGGGATCCGCGTGCTTCTGACGATCATTGGGGTGTTGATCGGGCTGCTCTTGCTCGAAGCGCTGCCGGTGCTGACCTAGATGGCCCGGGGCCATCCGCAGCCATAGGCCCGCCCGCGTGTGGCGGGCCTCGTTGTTTTGTGCGGGCAAGAGAACAAAAAGCCAGGCGTGCAGCCTGGCTTTGTCGTATCTGCTGGTCCCGCCGACAGGAATCGAACCTGTATCTCACGCTTAGGAGGCGCGTGCACTATCCATTGTGCTACGGCGAGAGACCGACCCCGGGTGACGCAAACGGCCGCCCGGGCGAGGCGCGATTCTACGCAATTTGCAGGGCCAAGACCAGTGAGGCACCGGTGCAGCGGGCCGCGCGGGCGCTCGCTACCGACGCCATATGAAATGATGATGACGCCACGTGTTCTGTGGGTTGCCGCCCACAGTTCAGGCGTTCTTGTGATGAGGCAAACGCTAAAGCGAACGAACGATCGGTCGGAGAATCAGATTTAAGTATTACGAACTTTCCACGATTGTTCACGGAAGTTATCCTTCATCACCCTTTCAGAAACCCTAGGCGACCAACATGCTGACATCCGAAGAACGGGACGATCCGTGGACGGTGGAGCCGTCGCTGGAAAGCCTGTTCCCCAAGCATCGGCCCGGGTCGATTGATCGGCCGATCTATTTCCGTCACACCGATACGCCCGACGGCCACGTCATCAAACAGTTCCCTGACGGCTCACGCCAGCTCGTGCGCTTTGTTGGCCTGGAAGAACAGGTCGTCAAACACTTCCTTTAAAGCCTATTTCCGTTTGTGTCATACACAAACAAAAACGCCGCCGTGCGTGACGGCGGCGCTCATGCTGCGTGCGGCTTTGTTCAATCGGCGACTTTGTCGCTCGGATACTTGAACGAGTCGCGCAGCAGGAAGCTCATCGGGATATCGAGCTTTGCGCTGTGCGGCGGAATCGGTTGCTGGAACCACTTCTTGTAGAGCTTCTCGGCGTCGTAGTCGAGGATGATGTTGGTCATCGCGCGATCCACCAGGCGCTTGAACTCGGTGTCGTCCTTGCTCAGCATGATCGCGTAGGGCTCGACCGTCAGCATGTCACCGACGACGGCGTAGTCGCCCGGCGTCTTGGTGTTGGCGCGGAAGCCGTAGAGCAGCACGTCGTCCATTGCAAAAGCGTCGGCCTTGCCGGTTTCGACCATCGCGAAGGATTCAGCGTGGTCCTTGGCTTCGAGAAAGTTCATGTTCAGCACGCGCACGTCGTTCATCTTGCGCAGCTCCGCCACGCTGGTGGTGCCCTTGGTGGTGACGACGGTCTTGCCGCGCAGGTCATCCCACTTGCGGATGCCCGACGACGTCTTGACGAGCATGCGGATGCCCGCGATGTAGTGCGGGATCGTGAAGGCCACTTTCTCCCGGCGCTCGCGGTTGTTCGTGGTCGAGCCACATTCGAGATCCGCTTTGCCTTCGATGATGGCCGGCATCCGGGTGGAAGGCGTGACCATCACGTATTGGACTTTCAGGTCAGGGCGTTTCAGATCAGTGCGCAGCTTGTCGACCACGCGCAGGCACAGGTCCATGGCATAGCCGATGGGCTTTTTGTCGGCGTCGTAGAACGAGAATGGCACGGAGCTTTCGCGATAGGCGACGCGGACGGCGCCGGTGTCGCGGATGCGGTCGAGCACCGGCGTGGACGAGGCCTGGACAGTGCCCGGTGCAAAACTGGAGAGCGAAGCGAAGAGCAGCGCTGCAGCGGGCAGCGCGCGCGTGAAGAACGGCATGGTTGTATCCCCCGGGAAGAATCGGCAGCCCACGTTATCGTTATGCCCGGCTCGTGACCGGAGGGCCTGCCGCATGATACGGCCCGCCGCAGCAAGCTGCAGGCCCGTGCTTTTTTGGTGTTGTACGCAGGCTGCACGAGTGGATTCCGGTCTCTAAAAGCGGCGACGGCGCGTGCTTTTCAGTGGTGCGCCGCGCACATGGGATGTGCGTAGCGCACTGTCCGTGCGGTTCAGCCGGTGCAGCGGACTCGCCCGCGGTGCATACCTGGCCCAGCATGCGTTGCTGCGGTGCGAAGCCGCACCGGGCCTAGCGTTAGGCGTTTTTCCCTACCGGGTTTGTCCCGACTGCCCGAGACGGACGAGGGGCGCTATGCTGCGCCAATGTCTTGTTCGCAAGGCATCGAGGAGAGACTCTTCCGGCCCGCCGAAAGCGGGCCGTTTTCTTTGGCGCCTGCGCGTTCGAGGCCAGCTCAGTTCTGATTCGGAAGCACGTTGCCCGGCTGAGACGACTGCCGCGGCCAGTTCGAGAACGCGAAAATCCACAGCGCTACCAGGTTCGCCACCGGTACCAGCACAAGCAGGGTCCACCACGGTGAGAAGCCGGTCCGCAGCAAGATCTGCCGCACCGGAATGCCTGCCACGATCAAGATGATCAACAGCCCGAATAGTCCGCGCATCGTCGCTCCCCTTCTGTAACGGTATGGATGGCGCGGCCGGAAAAAGCGAGTCCGGCGGCACAAGCGTTATAGCACTGGCAACTGCAAGCGCAATGCTGCCGATGGGCGACGCGCGGGGCGACTACAATACGCGCCTTCCGGCCGTACGCGGCCCGCACCTTTTTCACTCCAGCATGGCCCTGTTTTCCATTACCGATGCGCAACTGGCGTTCGGCCACGTGGCGCTGCTCGACCACACCGATTTCTCGCTTGAAGCCGGCGAGCGCGTTGGCCTGATCGGCCGCAACGGCACCGGCAAGTCGTCGCTGCTCAAGATCGTGGCAGGGATGACCTCGCCCGATGACGGCCTGATCGCCCGCCAGAGCGGCGTGACCTCGGCCTATGTGCCGCAAGAGCCCGAATTCGACCCCGAACAGACCGTGGCCGAAGCCGTGGCGATGGGCGTGCCGCATGCCGCCGGCCTGCTGGCTGAATACGAGGCGCTGATCGCGTCGATGGGCGATGCGCACAATGATGAGGCGATGCACAGGCTGCAGGCGCTGCAATCCCAGTTGGAAGCGGCAGACGCGTGGCAGCTGCGCACGCGCGTGGAAACGACGATCGCCCAGCTGGGCCTGCTGCCCGGCGCGCGCATCGGTTCGCTGTCGGGCGGCCTGACCAAGCGTGTAGCGCTTGCGCAGGCGCTGGTGGGCGCGCCTGACATCCTCCTGCTGGACGAGCCTACCAACCACCTGGACTACGACTCCATCCGCTGGCTCGAAGACTTGCTGCTGGCCTTCCGCGGCAGCGTGTTGTTCATCACGCACGATCGCGCGTTTCTCGACCGTGTGGCCACACGCATCATCGAACTCGATCGCGGCAAGCTGCGCTCGTACCCCGGCAACTTCACGGCGTATCAGACGCGCAAGGCGCAGGAGCTGGAAGCCGAAGCGCTCGAAAACGCCCGCTTCGACAAGCTGCTCGCGCAGGAAGAAGTGTGGATCCGCAAGGGTGTGGAAGCGCGGCGCACACGCAGCGTCGGCCGCGTGGCGCGGCTTGAACAGATGCGTGTGGAGCGCCAGGCGCGCCGCGAGGTGCAGGGCAACGTCAAGCTTGAGGTATCCCAGGGCGATCGCTCCGGCAAGATCGTCGCCGAGTTGATCGACGTGACCAAGCGCTATGGCGACAAAACCGTTGTCGACAACTTCACAGCCACCATCATGCGCGGGGACAAGGTCGGCATTCTCGGCGCCAACGGCGTCGGCAAGACCACGCTGCTGAAGTTGATTCTCGGCGAACTCGCACCCGATTCGGGCACGGTGCGCAATGGTACCAACCTGCAGGTGGCCTATTTCGACCAGATGCGCGCGCAACTCGACTTGAACCGGTCGCTCGCCGACACCATCAGCCCCGGCAGCGACTGGATCGAAGTCAATGGTCAGCGCAAGCACGTGATGAGCTATCTGGGCGACTTCCTCTTCCCGCCCGAGCGTGCCCGCTCGCCGGTGGCTTCGCTGTCGGGCGGCGAGCGCAACCGGCTGCTGCTGGCGCGCCTGTTTGCCCGTCCGGCCAACGTGCTGGTGCTCGACGAGCCGACCAACGACTTGGACATCGACACGCTCGAACTGCTGGAAGAACTGCTGCAGGAATACAGCGGGACGGTATTCCTGGTCTCGCACGATCGCGCGTTCGTCGACAACGTCGTCACTTCGGTGATTGCGGCGGAGGGCGAAGGCCGGTGGCGCGAATACGTGGGCGGGTTCTCGGATTGGCAGATGCAATCGGCACGCTCGGCGCAGATGGCGCAAGCCGCCAAGCCGGCCGCCGAAGAGAAGAAGCCCGAGATGGCCAAGCCGCGCGAGCGTGCCACGGTCAAGCTCAGCTACAAAGAGCAGCGCGAACTCGACGCGCTGCCCGCCACCATCGAGGCGTTGGAGGCCGAGCAGAAGCAGGTCGGCGGCGAACTGGAGGACGGCACGATCTACGGCCGCGACCCGGAGCGCGCGCAAAAGCTGGCCGAGCGCCACGAGGCCATCGAACTGGAGTTGCTGGAGGCGCTGGAACGTTGGGAAGCCCTCGAAGCCAAGCGCGCCGGCACGGTATGACGCTGCATTAACCACGCAATATGTCAGCGGGATGTCGAGCGAATGTGAGTTTCGGCTCGCATCCCGGCGCTGACGATCCCTCCGCATTGTCGAGGACAGCTTCCTTTACAATGCGCGCTGCATTCCCGGTGCTTGGGGACAGACCCAAGCCTGGTCAGTTTTTCCGCCTTCCATGAGCAAAACCTCCCAATACAGCGAATCGTCGATCAAGGTCCTCAAGGGCCTCGAACCGGTCAAGCAACGGCCGGGCATGTACACGCGCACCGACAATCCCCTGCACATCGTGCAGGAAGTCATCGACAACTCCGCTGACGAGGCGTTGGGCGGCTACGGCAAGCTGATTGCCGTGACGCTGCACAGGGACGGCAGCGTGAGCGTGGAAGACGATGCGCGCGGCATTCCCGTCGGCATCCACCCCGAAGAGGGCGTGCCGGTGGTCGAGATCGTCTACACGCGTCTGCACGCCGGCGGCAAGTTCGACAAGGGCCGAGGCGGCGCATATGCGTTCTCCGGCGGCCTGCACGGCGTGGGCGTGTCGGTCACGAACGCGCTGTCGACGCGGCTGGAAGTGACGGTCTGGCGTGACGGCAATGTATCGACGCTCGCATTCTCCGGTGGCGACGTGATTGAACCGCTGACCACCCGCAAGGCCGAACGCGGCGAGAAGAAGAGCGGCACACGCGTGCGTGCGTGGCCGGACGCCAAGTATTTCGATTCCGAGAACATCCCGCTTGCCGAGCTGCAACGCTTGCTGCGCAGCAAGGCCGTGCTGCTGCCGGGCGTGAAGGTCACGCTTACGCTGGAAAAAACCGGCGAGACGCTCGAATGGCAATACGACCAGGGCCTGCGCGGCTATCTGGTCGAATCGCTTGCGCAGGGCAGCGGCGCCGAGCCGGTGATCCCGCTGTTCGAAGGCGAACACTTTGCCGACCCAGACAAGCCCGGCGAAGAAGGTTTTGCCTTCGGCGAAGGCGCCTCGTGGGTGGTGGCCTGGACAGAAGAAGGCTCCCCGGTGCGCGAGTCATACGTGAACCTGATCCCGACGCCCGCTGGCGGCACCCATGAATCCGGTTTGCGCGAAGGGTTGTTCCAGGCTGTGAAGAGCTTTGTCGAGATGCATGCGCTGCTGCCCAAGGGCGTCAAGCTGATGTCCGAAGACGTGTTTGCGCGTGCTTCGTTCGTGCTCTCGGCCAAGGTGCTCGACCCGCAGTTTCAAGGCCAGATCAAGGAACGCCTGAACAGCCGCGATGCGGTGCGGCTGGTGTCCACCTTCAGCCGCCCGGCGCTCGAGCTGTGGCTGAACCAGCACGTCGACCACGGCAAGAAACTGGCCGAACTCGTCATCAAGCAGGCGCAGGCGCGTACACGTGCCGCGCAGAAGGTCGAGAAGAAGAAGGGCTCCGGCGTGGCCGTGTTGCCCGGCAAACTGACCGATTGCGAATCCGACGACGTCACCCGCAACGAACTCTTTCTGGTGGAAGGCGACTCCGCCGGTGGCTCGGCCAAGATGGGCCGCGACAAGGAATTCCAGGCCATCCTGCCGTTGCGCGGCAAGGTGCTGAACACCTGGGAGACCGAGCGCGACCGCCTGTTCGCCAACAACGAAGTACACGACATTGCTGTCGCCATCGGTGTGGACCCGCACGGTCCGAACGATACGGTCGACCTGTCGGGCCTGCGCTACGGCAAGATCTGCATCCTGTCCGATGCTGACGTGGACGGCGCGCACATCCAGGTGCTGCTGCTCACGTTGTTCTTCAAGCACTTCCCGCAACTGATCGATCGGGGGCACGTGTGCGTGGCCCGTCCGCCGCTGTATCGTGTCGATGCCCCGGCGCGCGGCAAGAAGCCTGCGCAGAAGCTCTATGCGCTGGACGACGGCGAACTGGAAGCCATTGAAGACAAGCTGCGCAAGGATGGCGTGAAGGACGGCGCCTGGCAGATCTCCCGCTTCAAGGGCCTGGGCGAAATGAGCGCCGAGCAGCTCTGGGAAACCACCATGAACCCCGATACGCGCCGTCTGCTGCCCGTGGCGCTGGGCGAACTGGGCCAAGACCAGACCATCAACATGATGAACATGCTGATGGGCAAGGGCGAAGCCGGCGCGCGCCGCACGTGGCTGGAAGCGCGCGGCAACGAAGTCGAAGCCGATATCTGACCGCAAACCGACAACGATGAAGCTTTCCGTACGTTTCGCATTCGCATTGACGGCGCTGGCCCTGTTGGCCAGCCAGCCGGCGCGCGCGGACGTCTACGGCTACATCGATGAAAACGGTCTGGCGCACTTCGCTGCCGAACGGCTGGACGATCGCTACGTGCTGTTCATGAAGGGCGCGGCGGTGGCGGGCAAGGGCGACGACAAGGCCAAGGACGATAGCGCCATCGCCCTGCCGGAAACCGAGCTGCCCGATACCGATGCCTATCTCAACGCCAGCAAGCGCGATGCACTCGACAACGCCGCCGGCATGCGCCAGCGCCTGGTGCGCGCGGTGCTGCAGCACCCGAACGTGCCGACGGTGGAACCGCTGATCCGCCAGGCCGCGACCAAGCACGGTATCGACCCCGCGTTAGTGAAGGCCGTGATTGCCGCTGAATCGGGTTTCAACCCGCAGGCCGTGTCGCCCAAGGGGGCAATCGGGCTGATGCAGGTGATTCCGGACACCGGCGCGCGCTACGGCGTGACCGGCGACGCCCGCCGCTCGGCCGCACAAAAGCTGGCCGATCCGAAGACGAACATCACCACCGGCGTGCGTTACCTGAGCGATCTGCTGCGCATGTTCTCAGGCAACCTTGAGCTTGTGCTGGCCGCCTACAACGCGGGCGAGGGCGCCGTGCAGAAGCACGGCAACGACATTCCGCCCTACGCCGAGACGCAGAACTACGTGAAGACGGTGCTGCAGTTCTATCGCTACTACAACCCGGTCGCCGCCGTGCCCGGGTTGATGAACGCGAGCGGCAACGGCGTCATCGCCACACGCAAGCCAGGCCGCACGGGCCGACCCGCACGCATCGAACTCGTATTGGACCCCGCCACCGGCGTGGCCACGAACCTCCCCCAACATTGATCCCGGCGGCGCCGCCACGTTGAAGCGCGCCGCTTTCGCTTGAGCATCCATGGAACAACAAGACATCCTCTTCGACCCCAGCGAGCCGGCCGAAGCGCTCACGCTTGGCGCCTATGCGGAGCGCGCCTACCTCGACTACGCCATCAGCGTGGTCAAGGGCCGTGCGCTGCCCGAAGTGGCCGATGGCCAGAAGCCGGTGCAGCGCCGCATCCTGTTCGCGATGCACGAGATGGGCCTGCGCTCCGATGCCAAGCCCGTCAAATCGGCGCGCGTGGTCGGCGACGTGCTGGGCAAATTCCACCCGCATGGCGATCAATCCGCCTACGACGCACTGGTGCGCCTGGCGCAGGATTTCTCGCTGCGTTACCCGCTGATCGACGGGCAGGGCAACTTCGGCTCGCGCGACGGCGACGGTGCGGCGGCGATGCGCTATACCGAAGCGCGACTCACGCCCATTTCGCGTCTGCTGCTCGAAGAGCTGGACCAGGGCACCGTCGATTTCATCCCGAACTACGACGGCTCGATGGAAGAGCCGAAGCTGCTGCCGGCGCGCTTGCCGTTCGTGCTGCTCAACGGCGCATCGGGCATTGCGGTCGGGATGGCCACGGAGATCCCGTCGCACAACTTGCGCGAAGTGGCGGCCGCCACCGTGGCGCTCATCCGCGACGACAAGCTCACCAGCACCGACCTGATGCAGTACATGCCGGGCCCGGACTTCCCGGGTGGCGGTCAGATCATTTCGTCGGCAGCGGACATTGCGCAGGTGTACGAGAGCGGTCGCGGCAGCCTGAAGGTGCGCGCGCGCTGGAAGATCGAAGAACTCGCACGCGGCCAGTGGCAACTCGTAGTGAACGAATTGCCGCCCAACACCTCGTCGCAGAAGGTGTTGGAAGAGATTGAAGAGCTGACGAACCCGAAGGTGCGCACGGGCAAGAAGTCGCTGTCGCCGGATCAGCTCACCATGAAGCAGACCATGCTGGGTCTGCTCGATGCCGTGCGCGACGAGTCCGGCAAGGACGCGCCGGTGCGCCTTGTGTTCGAACCCAAGAGCAAGAACATCGACCAGCAGGAATTTGCCAACGCGCTGCTCGCCCATACGTCGCTGGAGTCGGGCGCGGCCATCAACCTGGTGATGATCGGCACGGACGGGCGGCCTCGGCAGAAGGGCCTGGCCGAGATCCTGCGCGAGTGGATCACGTACCGCTTCGCCACGGTCACGCGCCGCACGCGCCATCGTCTGGGCAAGGTGGAAGACCGCATCCACATCCTCGAAGGTCGGCAACTGGTACTGCTGCGCGTTGAAGACGTGATCCGGATCATCCGCGAGAGCGAGGAACCCAAGGCCGCGCTGATCCAGGTCTTCAACCTGAGCGACCGCCAGGCCGAAGACATTCTGGAAATCCGCCTGCGTCAGCTTGCTCGCCTGGAAGCGATCAAGATCGAGCAGGAGCTGAAGAACCTGCGCGAAGAGCAGGGCGAGCTGGACGTGCTGCTGAAGTCCGAGACCATGATGCGCCGTCGCATCATCAAGGAAATCGAGACCGACGCGAAGCAATACGGCGACGACCGCCGCACCTTCATCCAGGAAGAGCGCCGCGCCGCTGCCGAAGTGAAGGTGGTCGACGAACCCGTCACGGTGATTGTTTCGCAGAAGGGCTGGGTACGCACGCGCCAGGGCCATGGCCACGACGCCACGCAATTCACCTTCAAGGCAGGCGACACGCTGTACGACACGTTTGAATGCCGGACCACCGATGCGCTGTTGATCTTCGGCACGCGCGACGACAAGGGCACGGGCCGCGTCTATTCCGTGGCCGTGGCCAACCTGCCGGGCGGCCGTGGCGACGGTGTGCCGCTGACGACGCTGATCGAACTCGCGCCGGGCACGCATATCGCCCACACGTTCGCGGGTCACGCCGAACAGAGTCTGGTCATTTCCACGCGCGGCGGCAACGGCTTCCTGGCCAAGGTGGGCGACATGGTCGGCCGCCAGAAGGCTGGCAAGGCGTTCCTAACGCTGGATGAGGGCGACCAGCCCAACAAGCCAGCGCCGGTGCCGGCCGACGCCTATGGCGTGGCGTGCCTGTCCGAAGGCGGCCGCTTGCTGCTGTTCCAGATCAGCGAGTTGAAGACGCTCGCCAGCGGTGGTCGTGGCGTGATCCTGATGGAACTGGAGAAGAACGAAGCGCTGCTCCAGGCGGTGGCCTTTGGTGCAGCGGGCTTTGTGCTCTCTGGCACCGGCCCACGCGGCGGCAAGGCGGTCGAGCAGACTATGACGACCCGCGCGCAGGAGCCGTACGCCGGCAAGCGCGCGCGCAAGGGTAAGACGCTCGAGCCCAAGCTGCGCGATCCGAAGCTCTCGTTGCCCAAGCCCGCGCCGGACGCCGCCTGAGCCCATGAGCGATCCGAGCGCCGCACCTGACGCCAACACCGCAGCAAACACAAACATTCCGTCCTGCAGCAAGCTCTTCACCGAGTTTGCGCGGATGGGCCTGTCGGGCTTCGGCGGCGTGCTGCCCTTTGCGCGCGCCGGTATTGTCGATCGCAACCGCTGGCTCTCCAATACCGAGTTCGCCGAGTTGCTGAGTCTGGGTCAGGTGTTGCCCGGCCCGAATGTGGTCAACCTCTCGGTGATGCTCGGCTACCGCTTTCACGGGGTGCGGGGCGCCGCAGCCGCAATGGCCGGACTGGTGCTGACGCCTTCGGTGCTGCTGTTGCTGATCGTCATGCTGTACGACCATTTCAGCGCCCTCTCGGTGGTGCAGAACCTGCTCAAGGGCATGGCGGCGGTGGCAGCGGGGCTGGTGCTTTCAACGGCCGTCAAGCTGGCGCAGGGGCAGTCGCGCACGTGGCGAGCGCTCGGCATCGGCCTGGCGGTTTTCCTGACCATTGGCGTCCTGCAGTGGCCGCTGCTTCCCGTGATGCTGGTGCTGATTCCGCTCGCACTCGTGCTCGAATGGTGGGCGATGCGATGAGCTACCTCACCACCGTCTTCGACCTGTTCTGGCACTTTCTTGTGCTGTCGTTTCTCGCCATCGGCGGGGCCAGCTCGACGCTGCCCGACATGCACCGCTTTCTGGTCGACACCCGGCACTACATGACGAGCGAGCAGCTGAGCGCCATGTACGCCATCTCGCAGGCGGCGCCGGGCCCCAACGTGCTCTTCGTGGAGTTGTTCGGCTGGCAGGCGGCGGGTCTGGGTGGGGCGATTGCCTCGCTGGTCGGCATCTGCGGGCCGTCGTGCGTGATTGCCGCCGTCATCGCGCGCGTCATGGACCGCAAGCCCGACGCGCGCTGGATTGCGCTGGTCCGCCGCGGCCTCGCACCGCTCACGATCGGCCTGCTGTTCT
The DNA here is from genome assembly GCF_016466415.2 of Ralstonia pickettii. NCBI lineage: Bacteria > Pseudomonadati > Pseudomonadota > Betaproteobacteria > Burkholderiales > Burkholderiaceae > Ralstonia > Ralstonia pickettii. The sequence goes on from NZ_CP066771.1 coordinate 878,294, forward strand.
CCACTGGCTGGGTGCTCGCACGCGGCGCAAACAGCAGCTTCAGCACCATCGCGCTGACCGTGGCGACGGTCTTGGCGTGCTCCTTCACCCGCGTCCACCCGCTGGTGCTGGTGGGGCTCGGCGCATTGGTCGGCGGCATGGGCTGGGTGTAGCGCCCGGGTCGCCCGGCCTGCAAAAACCAAGGCGGACGCATGTCCGCCTTTTTTGTTGGCCCGCTCGCCAACGAGACGGCGCCACGGCCCTCGGGAATACCCCAATGCCGTTCATGATGTATATACAACAACATATCGATCAAAGCGATGTTGTCTGTATGTGAATTTCGATCCGCTCGACGCATCCGTACAGCCCGGCACTGCGCTGACAGCCTCGCCGACATAAAGAGGAGACAGTTTGGAACACCTTCAACGCAACCTGCGCGCGCGGCATATCCGCTTTCTCGCGCTCGGTTCGGCCATCGGCACGGGCCTTTTCTACGGGTCCGCTTCGGCCATCCAGTTGGCCGGGCCGGCCGTGATCCTCGCGTACATCATCGGCGGCGCGGCCGTCTACATGGTCATGCGCGCGCTCGGCGAGATGGCGGTGCGCCAGCCGGTCTCCGGTTCGTTCGGGCGCTATGCGCGCGACAACCTCGGTCCGCTCGCCGGCTTTCTCACCGGCTGGACGTACATCCTCGAAATGGTGATCGTCTGCCTGGCCGACGTGACCGCCTTCGGCATCTACATGGGCTTCTGGTTTCCCGAGGTGCCGCAATGGGTTTGGGTGCTCGGTATCGTCATGCTCATCTGCGGCCTGAACCTCTGCAACGTCAAGGTGTTCGGCGAGATGGAATTCTGGCTCGCGCTGATCAAGATCGCGGCGATCGGCGCCATGATCGTCGGCGGCACCGTCATCCTGTTCCTCGGCGTGAAGATGAACGGCGAGCACGCGTCGGGCCTCAGCAATCTCTGGTCGCACGGCGGGTTCCTGCCGCACGGCGTGGGCGGCCTCGTGGCGTCGTTTGCCGTGGTGATGTTTGCGTACGGCGGCGTCGAGATCATCGGCATTACCGGCGGCGAGGCACAGAACCCCGACAAGGTCATCCCGAAGGCCATCAACGCCGTGCCGGCGCGCATCCTGCTCTTCTACGTGCTGACCATGTGCGTGCTGATGGCGATCTTCCCGTGGACCGGCATCGACGGCCAGGGCAGCCCGTTCGTGCAGATCTTCTCCGGACTGGGCATCCAGTCTGCGGCGGCGATCCTCAACCTCATCGTCATTTCGGCAGCCATCTCGGCCATCAACAGCAACATCTTCGGCGCGGGCCGGATGATGTACGGCATGGCCGAGCAGGGCCAGGCGCCGCGCATCTTTGCGGCCACGTCGCGTCACGGTGTGCCCTGGGTGACGGTGCTGTTCATGGCCGGCGCGCTGCTGTGCGGCGTGGTGCTGAACTATCTGATTCCCGAAAACGTCTTCGTGATCATCGCGTCGATCGCCACGTTCGCGACCGTCTGGGTCTGGCTGATGATCCTGCTCTCGCAGGTGGCCATGCGCCGGCGCCTGTCGGCTGAAGAGGTGCGCGCGCTCAAGTTCAAGGTGCCGCTGTGGCCCGTCGGGCCGGCCCTTGCCATCGCGTTCATGCTGTTCGTGATTGGCGTGCTGGGCACCATGGAAGACACGCGCGTGGCGCTCTACGTTGGCGCAGGCTGGGTGCTGCTCATGTCGGCAGCGTGGTATCTGCGCGTGAAGCCCAACGCAGCAGCCGTTCTGGCTGAAGAGGCAAGCGGGGTTTGAACCCGGCCCCCCGCCAAGAACAGACAAGTTTCGGAGATAACCCATGTCGAACCACACCTCTGCGCCGTCGTACGCCGGCCGCGCCGACGCGCAGGCGACCGGCCACGCGCAACCGCTGTCGCGCACGCGCGCCATTGCCGCCATCACCATCGGCAACGGCCTGGAGTTCTATGACTTCGTGGTCTATAGCTTCTTCGCCACGCTGATCGGCCGGCTGTACTTTCCGGTCGGCAACGCGACCGGCCAGTTGCTCATGTCGTTCGCCACGTTTGGCGTCGGCTTCCTGATGCGGCCGCTCGGCGGTCTGCTGATCGGCATGTACGCCGACCGCGCAGGCCGCAAGCCCGCCGTGGCGCTCACGCTGTGGCTGATGGGCCTGTCGTCGCTGATCTTCGTCATCACGCCGACCTACGCCCAGATCGGCATCCTCGCGCCCATGTTCGTCGTGCTGGCGCGGCTGGTGCAGGGCTTTGCCATCGGCGGCGAGACGGGCGCTTCGACAGCGCTGCTGCTGGAGTACGCCGACGACCGCTCGCGCGGTTTCTACACGAGCTGGCAGCCGTTCAGCCAGGGGCTGGCGGCGCTGTTTGGCGCGCTGGTCGGCTTGCTGCTGAGCAATGTGCTGGCGCCCTCGGCACTGGAGTCGTGGGGCTGGCGGCTCGCATTCGTGATCGGCATTCTCGTGATCCCGGTCGGCCTGATCATCCGACGCCGGCTGGAGGAAACCGCCGCATCGCCCAGCACGCGCGAAGCCGACGCCACGCTGCCGCTGCTGCGCGAACACCGTCGCACGCTGGTGGCGAGCATTCTGCTGATGATCGGCGTGGCGTCGTCCACGTACATCATCGTGTACTACCTCAGCAACTACGCCGTGAGCGTGCTGCACATGCCGCTGTCGCTGGGCATCTGGGCCGCGTGCATTGCGGCGCTGGTGCAGGTAGTACTGTCGCCGTTTGCGGGCCGGCTGGCCGATCGCGTCGGGCGCCGCAAGGTCGTGCTGTGGTCGCGCGTTGCGCTGCTGGCGATGATCTATCCGGCCTTCGCTCTCATCAACGCCGACCCTTCGCTGACTCGGTTGCTGATCGTGGTCGGCTGCCTGTCGGTGCCGATGTCGATGACCTCGCCGGCATCGATGGTGCTGGTGAGCGAGGTGCTGCCGCAGCGGCTGCGCGCCACGGGGCTGTCGATTGCCTACTGTGTGGCCATTGCGATCTTCGGTGGATTTGCGCAGTTCTTCTCCACCGAGCTGATCGACCTCACGGGCAACGCGAATGCGCCGGCCTTCTACGTGATCGGCTGCGGGTTGGTCTCGCTGATCGGGCTGGCGATGGTGCCCGAAACGCTCGGCCGCCCACTGTCGTAACGCTCAGTCCACCCCGACGAAACCGCCGGTCTGGTGCGCCCACAGCCGCGCATACAGCCCGCCATGTTCCAGCAACTCGGCGTGCGTGCCGCTCTCGACGATGCGCCCGCCATCGAGCACGACCAGCCGGTCCATGCGCGCGATGGTCGAGAGCCGGTGCGCAATGGCAATCACGGTCTTGCCCTGCATCAGCGTTTCCAGGCTTTCCTGGATGGCGGCTTCCACTTCCGAATCCAGCGCTGACGTGGCTTCGTCCAGGATCAGGATCGGCGCGTCCTTGAGCAGCACACGCGCAATCGCAATGCGCTGGCGTTGACCGCCCGACAGCTTCACGCCACGTTCCCCAACCAACGCATCAAAGCCGCGCCGCCCTTGCGCATCGAACAGCTGCGGGATGAACTCGTCGGCGCGGGCCCGGTGCACCGCTTGCATCAATTCCGCCTCGGTGCTGTCGGGTTTGCCGTAGCGCAGGTTATCGCGGATGGAGCGGTGCAGCAGCGACGTGTCTTGCGTGACCATGCCGATCTGCTCCCGCAGGCTCTCCTGTGTCACGGCCGCAATGTCCTGGCCGTCGACGAGAATCCGGCCGCGCTCCACGTCGTACAGCCGCAGCAGCAGATTGACCAGCGTCGATTTGCCCGCACCCGACGGGCCGACGAGCCCGATGCGTTCACCGGGGCGCACCACGAGGTCCAGCCCTTCGATCACGCCGCTGCCCTTGCCGTAGTGAAAGCCGACGTGCTCGAAGCGCACTTCGCCCCGTGTCACTTGCAGCGGCTTGGCATCAGGCTGGTCGATCACGGCGCGCGGCAGCGCGATGGTCTGCATGCCGTCCTGCACCTGACCGACGTTTTCAAAGATGCCGTTCACCACCCACATGATCCAGCCCGACATGTTGTTGATGCGAATCACCAGCCCCGTGGTCAGCGCAATGGTGCCGGCGCTCACACGGCCCTGGCTCCACAACCACAGCGCGAGCGCCGACGTGCCGACAATCAACAGGCCGTTCATGGCCGTGATGGTGAAATCCATGCCGCTGATCATGCGGCCCGACAGGCGGGTCTTGTCCGTCTGCTCGGCCATGGCCTCGCGCGCGTAGCTTTCTTCATGCTGCGTATGCGCGAACAGCTTGAGCGTGGTGATGTTGGTGTAGCCGTCAACGATGCGGCCCATCAGCTTGGAACGCGACTCCGTGGCGATGACCGAACGCGCTTTCACGCGCGGCACGAAATAGCTCAGTGCCGCGATGTAGCAGCCAATCCACACCAGCAGCGGCACAACGAGCCACCAGTCGGCCCGGGCGAACAGCACCATCGCACTGATCGCGTAGATGACGACATGCCAGAGCGCGTCCACGGCCTGCACGGCGGAATCGCGCAGCGAAAAACCGGTCTGCATGATGCGTTGCGCGATGCGGCCCGCAAAGTCGTTCTGGAAAAACGTCAGGCTCTGCTTGAGCACGTAGCGGTGGTTCTGCCAGCGGATCAGGTTCGACAGGTTGGGGTTGATGACCTGATGCACGAGCACGTCGTGCAAGCCGAAGATGACCGGCCGCGCGATCAGCGCCACAAAGGCCATCCACAGCAGTTCGCTGCGGTGGCGGCCGAAGAACTCCGCGCCGGGGGTTGCCTGGATCATGTCGACGATGCGGCCGAGGAAGTCGAACAGCGCGACTTCAATCAGCGCGCCCAGCAACCCCACGAGCAGCAGGAACGCGAAGACGCCGCGCACCTCGCGCAGGAAGTGGGCGTAGAAGCGCCAGACATTTGCCGGAGGCTGGGTGTCGGGCAGCGGGCGGAACGGATCGATGAGCTTTTCCAGGCGGCGCAGCAGCATGTCGGGTCGGGGGGGGAAGAGGAGACCGACGCCCCAGGGCGGGACGTGCGCGGAAGAGCCGCCCATGATACGCGCGTGAAAGTGCCCATGTTGGCGGGGCGGCTTACGGAGTGCAGGGCTCGGCGATCGGCGTTCTGAACGCCGTGCGTGAGGTTTTGAACTTGACGATTGGGGTTCCGAACGCCACGCGTGGGGTTGTTGAACTTGGCGATTGGGGTTCAGAACGCGACGCGCGAGGTTTTGGACCCGGTGGTTGGCGTTCAGAACGCGACGCGTGAGGTTGTCGAACCAGGCGATTGGGGTTCGAAACTGGACACGAGAGGTTTTGAACTTCGCCGCTGGAGTTCGGAACCGGACGTGCGAGGTTTTTCGCTCGACGTGTCGGGTTCGCATGAAAAAAGCCGCTCGATTGAGCGGCTTTCGGGTTCCGTCGGGAGCGGGGCTCAGTGCACTACCATCCGCGAGAACGGCTCCACATAAGCCTGCAGGGTGATCATCAGCCCCACCAGGAAGGCGAGCGCCAGCGAATGGAAGAACACATACCGCAGGATGTCGCCCTCGTGGCCATACCACTTGGTGGCGGTGGAAGCCACGACGATGGACTGCGCGTCGATCATCTTGCCCATCACGCCGCCCGAACTGTTGGCCGCCGACATGAGGATCGGCGACAGGCCAAGCTGTTCGGCCGTGGTCTTCTGCAGGCCGCCGAACAGCACGTTCGATGCCGTATCGGAACCGGTGAGCGCCACGCCCAGCCAGCCCAGCATCGTGCCGAACAGCGGGTACAGCACGCCCGTGTGGGCGAAGGCCAGACCCAGCGTCGCGTCCAGGCCGGAGTAGCGCGTGAGGTAACCGATGCCGAACATCGCGCAGATCGTCAGCAGCGAATAGCGCGTGAGCTTGATGGTGTTCCAGTACTCCTTGAGCATGCGCGGCAGCGAGTAGCCCATCAGCAGGCCGCCGACGATGGCCGATACCAGGATGCCCGTACCCGCCATCGACAGGACGTTGAAGTTGAACACTGCGCCTTCGGCAATCACCTTGGGCACCACCGGCGGGCCCTTGAGCACCATCTTGTCGAGGCCCGGGATGGCGAACTTGAATGCCCAGAGGCCGTCGGCAAATGCCTTGAATTGCGGCACGCCCCAGATGAACACGAACACGGTCAGGATGACCCACGGCAACCATGCCTGCACGCGCGTGATCTTGCCGTTGGTGGCCGTGGTGGTTTCGCGGGCTTCGGCCGCGGCTTCGGGGTCGACGCGGGAGTTGTCTTCGCGGTTGCGCAGGGCGGTCGAGGTCCAGATCGTCTTGGGCTTCCACACCTTCAGGAACAGCGTGAGCGTGCCCATCGACACCAGCGCCGCAATCACGTCCACCAGCCACGGGCCGTGGAAGTTCGACACCAGGAACTGCGGAATCGCAAACGACACGCCCGCCACCAGGATTGCCGGCCAGATCTGCAGCATGCCGCGGAAGCCCGCGAACGCCCAGATCAGCCAGAACGGCACCAGCACCGAGAAGAACGGCAACTGGCGGCCAACCATGGCGGAGAGCTGCAGCAGGTCCAGCCCCGTGACCGAAGCCAGCCCGATGAGCGGGGCACCCAGCGCGCCGTAGGCCACCGGTGCGGTGTTGGCGATCAGGGCCAGGCCCGACGCGGCCAGTGGCGAGAAACCCAGGCCGATCAGGATGGCCCCCGTGACGGCCACCGGCGTGCCGAAGCCCGCCGCGCCTTCAAAGAACGCGCCGAAGCTGAACGCTACCAGCAGCAGCTGCAGGCGGCGGTCTTCGGTAATGCCGGAAATCGAGCTCTGTAACACCTTGAACGACCCGTTCAAGGTGGTGAGCCGGTGCAGGAAGATGATGTTGAGAACAATCCAGCCAATCGGGAACAGGCCGGAGACGATGCCCAGACCGGCTGCCTTGCTGGCCATCGCGGTCGGCATGCCGAACACGAACGAGGCGATTCCCACCCCGACGATCAGCGCCAGGCCGGCGGCCAGATGCGCCTGCATATGGAAGAACGCCAGCGAGCATAGCAGCACCGCCACCGGTATCCCGGCTGCGATGGTCGACCACACGGCGCTGCCGAGCGGGTCATAGACTTGATTCCACATCTTGATCTCCTCCTGTTTGGGCGTTTCAGTTCTTGTCGATACCGAACGTCTTCTGTTGCCCCTTTTCGCAGGGGCAAACGCGGATTGTAGGAACAAGCGTGTCCGGGTCCCGGCAATATTCTGTCACTTTCGCCCTGAAAAGTATTCATCGGCGCCGAGGCGTTGTTTGGCGCGGCGCACGCAATTGCACCGGGTAAATCCGGGTTGTGGAATCATTGCGCCTGCAGCGCTGCCCAGCATCCCCATAACCCTAGTTCGCCCTCCATTCATGGCTTCTCTGATGGCCTTCCTGCTTCGCCGCCGCGGCTCCCGATTGGCTGTCGCCGTGCTTACCGCGTTTGTGGCACTGACGACGTTGCCGCCCGCCGTGCATGGCCAGACTGCGGCGGCGCCAACGCAGGCGAACACCGAATCGACGCGGCCGCGAATCGGTCTGGTGCTCTCGGGCGGCGGGGCGCGCGGCTATGCGCATATTGGCGTGCTGAAGATGCTGGAGCGCCTGCGCATTCCCGTGGATGTGATTGCCGCCACGAGCATGGGCGCCGTCGTGGGCGGGTTGTACGCCAGCGGTATTCGGGCGGATGCGCTGGAGCAGAAGCTCTCGCAGGTCGACCTGAGCGACATCGCGTTCGATCGCAACGATCGCGCCAAGCTGCCGCAGTCGCTGCGCGAGGATGATTTCCAGTATCCGATCGGCCTGTCCGCCGGCTATGGCAACGGCAACCTCAAGCTGCCGGCCGGGCTGGTGCAGGGCAACCGCCTGCTCGCGCTGCTCAAGAACTGGACGGCGCAGTGGCCCGACAACATCGAGTTCTCGCGCCTGCCGATTCCGTTCAAGGCCATGGCGACGGATCTGGCCACGGGCGACGGGGTGATTCTCGACCACGGCTCGCTGCCACTGGCCATGCGGGCCAGCATGGCGGTGCCGGGGCTGTTCGCGCCCTTCGAGGTGGGCGGGCGCACGCTGGTGGATGGCGGCCTGGTGAGCAACCTCCCTGTGCAGCTTGCGCGCGACATGGGGGCTGACATCATCATCGCCGTCAACATCGGGTCGGACTTGGAGCGGCCTGAAGACCTGGCCTCGCCTGCGGCGGTGACACAACAGATGATCACCATCCTCGTGGGCCAGAACGTGCGTGCGCAAAAGGCGCTGCTGCGCGACAAGGATGTGCTGATCGAGCCACAGCTCACGGAACTTTCGTTCACCGATTTCGCCAAGGGCCCGCAGGGTGTGCGGCAAGGCGAGCGCGCGGCGCAGGGCGTCGAGGCGAAGCTCGCGACGTTGTCGCTGTCGCCGCAGGCGTATGCCGCGTACCGCGCTGCCCATCAGCCGCAAGGCACGTTGGTGGCAGGCGCGCGCATCGACGCCATCGATGTGACCACCAACGGCCGTGTGCCTGCGGCGCGTGTGCGCCAGTTGATCAAGGTGCGCGAAGGCGATGCGTATGACGCCGAGGCGCTGAACCGCGAGCTGTCGGCGCTAGCCACCACCGGCGACTTCGAAACCGTCACGCAGCAACTGGTGGAACAGAACGGCGTACATACGCTCAAGATCGACGCACACGAGAAGTCGTGGGGCAACCAGTTCTTCCTGTTCGGGCTGGGCATGTCGACCAACTTCGACGGGCGTGGCGCATTCAACATCAACCTTGGCCATCGGTATCCGTGGCTCACGCAGAGCGGGCTGGAGTGGCGCAACGACATCGTGCTCGGCAGCAACCGGGCGAGCATCCATACCGAGCTGCGCCAGCCGCTGTGGCAGGCGCGCGGGTTCTACGTGGCGCCGTACGCCGAGTACTCGCGCCGGCGCTCCGATCTTTACTTTGACGATCAGCCCCCCACCCGGGACGCCAAGCCGTTCAACAACCTGACCATCGAGACGGCACGCGCCGGCGTTGACCTGGGCATCCCGCTGGGCCGCAAGGGTGAACTGCGCCTGGGCGTGAACTACGTCAGGAAGACGGCAACGTTCAATTACCTGCAATTGATCGCGGACGAATTCGGGAATGTCGTGGATGCGACGGCTGTTGACCCCACGCGCGCGCAGCAACCGGCCTTCCGCGCCCAGCTCACGCTGGACCAGCTCGACGATCCGCTGTTCCCGCGTAGCGGCTATTACTTCTACAGCAGCGTGGAAACGGGCTTCGGCTCGCTCGACAAGAAGTTCAACACCGCCCAGGCCAAGGGCTTATGGGCCACGAGCTATGGGCGCCACACGTTCAATGTGGCGTTGGAAGGGGCGGGCCAGTTTGGCATCAACAGCCCGACGCGTGAAAACGACGGCAACACGAGCAACGGCGCCAACGAAGGCTTCTTCCTGGGCGGCTTCCAGCACCTTTCGGCGTATGCGCAGGATCAGTTCAACGGCCAGTACATGCTGTATGGCCGCCTGACCTATCTGTACGACCTGCGCGTCGAAGATCTGCTCGGCCTGCGCGCGCCGGTGTTCGGCGCCAGCGCCGAGGCCGGGAATGTCTGGCAGCTGCGCAACAACTTTGGCAAGGGCCCTTACCTGAAGAGCGGCAGCGTATTTGTTGGCGGCACCAGCCCGATCGGGCCGCTCTACTTCGGTTTTGCGGTGGCGCCGCAGGGCGTGTGGAACGTGTACCTGCAGCTCGGTCGCGTCTTCTGAAACCGCATCAAGGGGCAGCAGGCCAGCCTGGCGTACGGTCAGCGCCTGCTTCGTAAGGTCTTGATCAGATTGGGAAATCAATCGGTCAGCTTGCAGCGGATGTGCGTGCTAGCCTTCCGCTTCGCTTCGTTCAAGACCTCGGGCGCGGTCGCGCCCAGCCCCCTTTCCCATGATGTTCTCCGTGTTGTTCCGTCGTTACCGTTCGTCCCCGTGGTTGCTGTGCGTGTGCGCCTTGGCTGCGTTGCAGGGCTGCGGCAAGCATGCTGATGAGGCCGCCAAGCCCGCTGGCCCGCCGGAGGTCGAGTTTGTCGTTGCACAGCGCTCCGATGCGCCGCTTGTGACCGAACTGCCGGGCCGCCTGGAGCCGTATCGCACGGCGCAAGTGCGCGCGCGCGTGGACGGCATCGTCCTCAAGCGCGCCTATGAAGAAGGCCAAGTGGTCAAGGCCGGCCAGGTGCTGTTCCGCATCGATCCGGCGCCGCTCAAGGCACAGGTGGACGCCGCGCAAGGCGCGCTTACTCGTGCGCAGGCACAACTCGCCATCGCGCGCGACAAGGCTGCCCGCTACAAGGGGCTGGCCGCCACGCGTGCCGTGAGCGAGCTGGAATACGCAGAAGCGCAAGCCGCAGAGCGTCAGGCCGCCGCAGACGTGGTGTCCAGCCGTGCTGCGCTGGAAACCGCGCAACTGCGTCTGGGCTATGCCACTGTTACGGCGCCGATTGCCGGCCGCTCGCGCCGCGCGCAGGTCACCGAAGGCGCGCTGGTCAAGGAAGACGCCGCCACGCCGCTGACCACCGTCGAGCAGATCGACCCGATCTACGTCGACTTTGCGCAGCCCGCCGCCGAGGTGCTGGCCTTGCAGCGCGCGCTCAAGAAGGGCCAGGCCGCTGCATTGAGCGGCAAGGACATCGGCGTGCAGGTCATCCTGAGCGATGGCGTGGCGTACGAGCGCCCCGGCAGGTTGCTGTTCTCCGATCTGGCGGTGGACCGCGCGACCGATAACGTTTCGATGCGCGCCGTGCTGCCCAACCCCGATGGCTTGCTGCTGCCCGGCATGTATGTGCGCGTGAAGCTCTCGCACGCCGTGCAGCAGGGCGCGGTGACGGTTCCGAAGGGCGCATTGCAGCGCGATCGCCAGGGGGCATCGGTGTTCGTGGTGCAGGCCGACAATACGCTGGCCGCGCGGCCCGTGGCTGCGCAAACGTTGGCCGGCGACCAATGGCTGGTGACCAGTGGGCTGTCCGGCGGAGAGCGCCTCGCCATTCCGGGCATGCAGGCGCTGGAAGCGGGCATGGCGGTCAAGCCGGTGCCCGCAGCACCGCGTGCTGACACCGAGCCGAAGAAAGGCTGACCATGGCGCGCTTCTTTATCGACCGCCCGGTCTTTGCCTGGGTGATTGCGCTGGCCATCATCCTGGCCGGCGTGCTCGCACTGCCCAAGCTGCCGGTGGCGCAGTATCCGAACATCGCGCCGCCCAACGTCAGCATCTCGGCCAACTACCCGGGCGCGTCCGCGCGCACGGTGGAGAGTGCCGTCACCGCCATCATCGAGCGCGAGATGAACGGCGCGCCGGGGCTGCTGTACATGTCGTCGTCGTCCGATGCGGCGGGCAACGTGTCGATCAACCTGTCGTTCACGCAGGGTACGAGCCCGGATCTTGCGGCGGTGGAGGTGCAGAACCGGCTGAAGATCGTCGAGGAGCGCCTGCCTGAAGTCGTGCGCCGCAATGGCATCCGCATCGAGAAGGCGGCCGAGAACTACATGATGTATCTGTCGCTGACGGCCGAGCGCGGGCGCTTTGACGGCATCGACCTGGGCGACCTCGCTTCGTCTGATCTGATTCCGCAGTTGCGCCGCGTGCCGGGCGTCGGCACTGCGCAGTTGTTCGATGCGGAATACGCCATGCGCATCTGGCCCGATGCCGACAAGTTGACTGCATTGGGCCTGACCGCCGGTGATTTGAGCGATGCCGTGCGCCGGTACAACGCGCGCATCACCGTGGGTGAAATTGGCAGCGGCGCCGTGCCGGGCAGCGCGCCCATCAACGCGAGCGTCACCGGTGACGATGGGCTGACTACGCCCGATGCGTTCGGCCAGATCCCGCTGCGTGCGGACGCGCAGGGCCGCATGGTGCTGCTGCGCGATGTGGCGCGTGTGGAACTGGGCGGTAGCGATTACCTATACCTCTCGCGCATGAATGGCAAGCCGGCCACGACCATCGGAATCAAACTGGCGCCGGGTGCCAACGCCGTGGGCGTCGCCAAGCGCGTGCGCGCGGTGCTGGACCAAGCGCAGGCGCGATTCCCGCCCGGCGTGCGCTACGAGGTGGCGTACGATAGTTCGCGCTTTGTCGGTATCGCCATCGAGCAGGTGGTCAAGACGCTGCTCGAAGCCGTGGTGCTGGTGTTCCTGGTGATGATGCTGTTCATGCAGAACCTGCGCGCGACGCTCATCCCGACGCTGGTCGTGCCGATCGCGCTGCTGGGTACGTTCGCGGTGATGCTGCCCATGGGTTTCTCCATCAACGTGCTGACGCTGTTCGGCCTGGTGCTCGCCATCGGCATCCTTGTCGACGATGCCATCGTGGTGGTGGAAAACGTCGAACGCGTGATGCACGAAGAAGGGCTCTCGCCGCGCGAGGCAACGGCCAAGGCGATGCGGCAGATCAGCGGTGCGATTGTCGGCATCTCGCTGGTGCTGACGGCAGTGTTCGTGCCGATGGCGTTCTTTGGCGGCGCGGTAGGCAACATTTACCGGCAGTTTTCGCTGTCGCTTGCCGTGTCGATGGTGTTCTCGGCATTCCTGGCATTGACGCTCACGCCGGCGCTTTGCGCGACGCTGCTCAAGCCGGTGCAGCCGGACCACGGCGCCGAGCGCAAGGGCTTCTTCGGCGCATTCAACCGGGGCTTTGCGCGGTTGACGGCACGCTACCGGGGCGGCGTTGCCATGCTGCTGAATCGCACGGGCCGTGCACTGGTGGCGTACGGCGCGGTTATCGGCGTGGTCGTGCTGCTGTTCATGCAACTGCCGACGGCCTTTCTGCCGGAGGAAGATACCGGTGAGTTCATGACCGTCGTCATGCTGCCGACCGGCGCCACACAGGCGCAGACGCTCGACGTCGTTCGGCAGGCAGAGCAGTACTTCATGACGCAGGAACCGGCCGTGGCGTCTACGCTCGCCATCACCGGGTTCAGCTTGTACGGCAACGGCCAGAACGCGGCCATGCTGTTCCTGACGCTCAAGGACTGGAAGCAGCGCAAGGGTGCTGGCCAGCATGTCGATGCCGTGGTCGAGCGCGCCAACGCGGCATTCGGCAAGATCAAGGGCGCGATGGTCATGGCGATGAACTCGCCGGCCCTGCCGGAACTGGGCAGCAAGCCGGGGTTCGACCTGCGCTTGCAAGACCGCGGCGGTGCCGGCTACGAGCGCCTCGCGCAGGCACGCGACCACATGCTCGCCGAGGCGGCGAAGCATCCTGCGCTGTCGGAAGTCACGTTTGCAGGCCAGGGCGATGCGCCGCAGGTTCTGATCGATGTGGACCGCAAGAAAGCCCTGGCGATGGGCGTGTCGATCGAAGACATCAACCGCACGCTGGCCGTGATGTTCGGCTCCGACTACGCGGGCGATTTCGTCTACCGCAACCAGGTGCGCCGCGTGATCGTGCAGGCCGACGGCAAGCAGCGCGTTTCGGTCGAGCAGCTTGGCCGCATGCACGTGCGCAATGCAGCAGGGGCCATGGTGCCGCTTTCCGCATTCACCACCACCAAGTGGATCGTCGGGCCGCTCAAGCTGGATCGCTACAACGGCTTTCCGGCCATGACGATCACCGGCGCGCCTGCACCCGGTCATAGCTCCGGCGAGGCGATGGCGGCGATGGAGTCGATCGCGCGCGGCCTGCCTGCAGGCTTCGGCTACGAGTGGACGGGGCAGTCGTTCGAGGAGCAGCTGTCGGGCGCGCAGGCGCCGGCGCTGTTTGCGTTGTCGATCCTCGTCGTGTTCCTGTGCCTGGCCGCGCTGTACGAGAGCTGGTCAATTCCGCTGGCGGTCTTGCTGGTGGTGCCGCTCGGCGTGCTGGGCGCGCTGTTGGGCGCCACGCTGCGCTTCCTGCCCAACGACATCTACTTCAAGGTCGGGCTGATTGCCACCATCGGCCTGTCGGCCAAGAACGCGATCCTGATCATCGAAGTGGCCAAGGATCTGGTGGCGCAAGGGATGGGCTTGATTGAAGCCACGCTGGAAGCTGCGCGGTTGCGGTTCCGGCCGATCGTGATGACGTCGCTCGCGTTTGCGTTTGGCGTCGTGCCACTGGCGCTTGCAAGCGGCACGGCATCGGCCAGCCAGCGCGCTATCGGCACGGGCGTGCTGGGCGGGATCATCGCTGCAACGGTGCTGGCGGTGTTCCTGGTGCCGGTGTTCTTTGTGGTGGTGCGGCGCGTGTTCAAGGGCAGCGAGCGGCAGCGCCGGCTGGACGCGGCGCACGAGCACGAGACGGCCGGGCCGGCCGCCTGATCGGCGTCGGCATCAATCTGCGGCGGCTGGGCCTTTGCGCCTGGCTGCTGCCGGGTCGAAGCCGAAAAAGCCAAGGACCTCTGCTGCGACCTGATCGCGGTCGTTGTCCACGCAGATCATGTGGTAGCTGTTTTCCAGCACCACGCTGCGCGCATGGGGCAGGGTGGCCTGCAGCGTTTGGGCGGAACGCAGGCTGGTGAGTTCGTCTTCACGCGAATGGATCACCAGCGTCTGGCACTGCGTATCGGGCGCCCCGGCCAGTGCCCAGCGTCGCAGCCGGTCCACCTGCCGAATGCACGCCAGCGGCACCCACGGGTAGTGGAAGCTGTCACCGCGTGCGAGCTTCGCCTTGATGATCCGCCGCAACAGCGGGTTCTTGATGCCGAACGGCTCGTCCTCTTCCACGCGCATGCGCGCCGCCATGCCCGGGATGCGATACACCGCGTAGCGTAGATCCCGATACCACGGTGTCGACCAGCCATCGATATGGACGGGCGTGGCGAGCAGCGCCAGCCTGTTCTGCGGGCGCGCAATGCCATGCCGAACCCGGTGCGCCAGCACCAGTGCCAGCAATGCGCCCATGCACATCCCCGCGATATGCACGGTGTCATGCTCGGCGGCAAGCCGTTCATACGCTTGCGTAAGCGTTTCAAGCCACGCCTCGGCAGGCATGTGGATCAGGTCTTCCGGGCGCGTGCCGTGGCCGGGCAAGGTCGGCACGTGCGTGACCGCGCCGGCGTTGCGCAGCGCTTTCTGCAGCACGCCCACGTCGTAGGCTGTGCCGCCCAGACCATGGATCAGCAGCACGGCCGTGCTGCCGGGCACCGATGGGGTCACAGTGCGGTCTCGACCGACCAGGTCCCGGCCACGAGCGCCGTGTTGCCAACCGCATCCGTCAGGGGGCGACCGGTATCCACCACGGTGTGCAGTGTGCCGTCGCGTGCGGTGATGCGCAGCGTCTGGCGGCGTGCGGGCGTTGCTGCATCGCCCTCCAGCACGGCGGCCCCGAGCCAGCGCGCGCGCAGCGCATCGCGGTCATCCGGATGCACCAGTTGCAGTACGGTCGAGATCGACGCCATGCTTGCCGGTTCGTGTCCGAACATGAGCGCGACGTCGCCGCCCCAGTCAATGCGGCCGCTGGCTGGGTCGATGGTGTAGACAAGCTGGCCCGACGCCGCCAGCGCCAGTTCGACGCGGTTTTGCCACTGCGCGCTTTGCTCGTGCAGTTGTTCGCGCGTGGTCTTGAGTGCGCTCACCAGCAGCACCAGCAGCGCGGCAATGCCGAGGTACAGCTGCGTTTCCAGCAGCGACTGGCCATAGTGGTGATCCAGCACGGCGAACGGGCCGTCGCCTTCGGCGGTTTGCGTGAGCGCCACCAGCGTGAGCAGCAGCACCGCCAACGAGCCACCGCGGCCGCCCCACATCAGCGCCACCACCACGGCAAAGAACAGCGGGACGTACGTCAGCGCAAAGCCGATTCCATCGCCAAACTTGGCATCGCTGTTGCCATCGAAAATGATGTATGACGACAGCGCCAGCGCAACGACGGCCGCCAGACCGAGCAGGAAATCCGTGCGGTCGGTGCCACCCGAGCGGAATGCGCGAAAGCGCGACCATGCCGCGAGCACCGGCGTGACGATCAGCACGCCCAGGAAATCCGAAGCCGCCCAGATGCGCAGCACGTGTCCGAACGAGCCGCCCTGCGACCAGGCAAACCACGCCGCGCCGAACAACGCCCCAAGCAGCGCACTGACCGCGCCCGCCACCAGCATTGCGCGCACGAAGTAGAGGCCTTCGAGCGGCACGCGCGCGAGCCTCACCAGCGCCACGGCCAGGGCCGCACTACCGGCTTCGTCGAGCACGAAGAGCATGGCGTGCGCGGGGTTGGTGCGCTCGATCGCCGCCAGCATCAGCTGCGCCACGGCAAACGCTGCCCCCAGCCCGGGCCATTCGCGATACGGCCGCAGCATGAACGCGGCCATGGCCACGCCCGCCGGCAGCCAGATGTAGCCCGTCATGTCGATCGGCCCGTTCAGCCGGTGCGACACGATGGCGGCAACCAGGTAAAGCGCGCCCCAGAGGGCCGTGGCGACGGTCGTTGAAGGTCGGTTCAATGGCATCCGGGTTTCCCTCGGTGAAAACAAAAACCGCGCCGGCGTCGGTGCCGTGCGCGGTTGATGATGCTACCGCAATCGGTTTCAGGCGGGCTTAGACCACGGGCAGTGCCAGGACTTCCCGCGCGGCGCGGCGGTCGCGCAGTTCGGCCATCCAGCGCTCGAGGTTCGGTCGCGCAGGACGGTCCATCGGCAGGCCCAGCCAGCGGTGCGTGGCGCAGCCGCAGACGATGTCGGCCATGGTGAAGCGACGGCCGGCCACGTACGGCTGCTTGGCCAGCACGGCTTCGAGGATGGCGGTGCTGCGCTCCGCGGCCTGGCGCGAGCGTTCAATGCGCGCGGCGTCGCGCTGGTCTTCCGGCGTGCGCACGAGCTGCAGGAACGCATCCACCATCGATGGGCTGTAGGACGTGGTCTGCCAATCCATCCAGCGGTCGGCATCGGCGCGCTCGTGAAGTTCGAGGGGGTAGAGGTTGCCCGGGCCGTAGCGCGCCGAGAGATAGCGCACGATGGCGTTGGATTCCCACAGCACGAAGCGCGTGTCGCCGGCATCGTCCAGGCCATCTTCGATGACAGGGATCATCCCGTTCGGGTTCATCGCCTTGAATTCCGGCGTGTCAACGCCGCCGAAGGCGCCGCCGACGTCGATGCGCTCGTGGTCCAGCGACAGCTCATGCGCGCACCAGACGACCTTCTGAACGTTGACCGAAGAGAGTCTTCCCCAGATCCGCAGCATCGACGACGGCTCCTTTTTTGAATGGATGGAGTGGTTAGTTAGGTAATTTAGGCGGCCTTGGGCGTGAGCGCCGCGATTTCCGCGCGCATCAACTCGCCCAGCACGGCAATGCCTTGCTCGATACGCTCCGGTGTCACTGTTACGAACGCGAGGCGGAGTGTGTTGCGGCGCGGCGCATTGGCATAGAACGGCGCGCCCGGCACAAACGCCACGTTGCGCGCGACGGCCTTCTCCAGCAGCGCCATCGTGTCGATGCCTTCCGGCACTTCCACCCAGATGAACATGCCGCCTTCCGGACGGTTCCAGTGCACGCCGGCCGGCATGTGGCGCGTGAGCGAGTCGAGCATCGCTTCGCATTGCTTGCCGTAGAGGTTTCGGATGCTCGGGATGTGCGTATCGAGCAGCCCGGTCTTCAGCACCTCGTACGCCACACGCTGCGTGAAGCTCGGCGTGTGCAGATCCGATGCCTGCTTGGCCTGCACGAGTTTGAAGTGGATGTGTTCGGGCGCAATGATGTAGCCCAGGCGCATGCCCGGTGCCAGGATCTTCGAGAACGAGCCCATGTAGACCACGCCGTCCGGATTGAGCGAGCGCAGCGAGGGCAGGGCGTCGCCGGTGTAGCTCAGTTCACCGTACGGATCGTCTTCTACGAGCAGCACGCCCAGTTCCTTCGCGCGGGCCACCAGGGCCTGGCGGCGGTCCAGCGGCAGGCGGCGGCCGGTCGGGTTCTGGAAGTTCGGGATCGTGTAGAAGAAGCGCGCGCCCGCCGCCAGCTCCGGCGTGAGCGCGTCCGGCAGCAGGCCTTGGTCATCGGTGGCGATGGACGTATAGGTCGGCTCGAACAGCGAGAACGCTTGCAGCGCGCCCAGGTACGTCGGCGTTTCGACCAGCACCTTGCTTTGCGGGTCGATGAAGATCTTGCCGAGCAGGTCCAGGCCCTGCTGCGAGCCCGTGGTGATCAGCACGCGCGAGGCGGTGGTGCCATGACGCTGGGCAATCCACTCGCGCAGCACCGACAGGCCTTCCGTCGGCGTGTATTGCAGCGAGGCCTGCGGATTGTCGGCAAACATGCGGGCACACGCCGCCTGAATCGCTTCGACCGGGAAGGTGACCGGGGCGGGCAGGCCGCCGGCAAACGAAATGACCTCAGGACGTTCGGTGATCTTGAGGATTTCCCGGATCGCCGAGCTGGTCAGTTTCTGAGCGCGGCTGGAGAAGGTACAGGCGGTGTGGTCCATGGTGTGGTCCTAGTGTTACAGCGCCCACCTCGTGAGCGAGCGCCGTGGGTGGGCAAGACGGTGAGAATAGCAGGCAACCGACCCGTCTAACACTGGCCGGCTGCCGGTGGCACAGCAGGAAAAAGCGTCGCTCAGGCGACTTCTGCAATCAGCTCGATCTCGACGCACGCACCAAACGGAATCTGTGCGACGCCGAAGGCGCTGCGTGCGTGCTTGCCGGCGTCGCCAAACACCTCGACGAACAGTTCCGATGCGCCGTTGGTCACCAAGTGCTGCTCGGTGAACTCCTGGGTGGAGTTGACCAGGCTCATCACCTTGACGATCCGCTTGACGCGGCTGAGATCACCGCCCAGGTGCGTGTTCAGCGTGGCGATCAGGTCGATGGCGATGGCGCGTGCCGCGGCCTTGCCTTGTTCCGTGGTCATGTCGGCGCCGAGCTTGCCAACCCACGGCTTGCCGTCTTTCTTGGCGATGTGGCCGGACAGGAAGACCTGGTTGCCGGTTTGCGCGGCCATGACGTAGGCGGCAGCGGGGGCGCCGGCGGCAGGCAGTTCGATGCCGAGTTGCTTGAGCTTGGCCTGAGCGTCGTGCGAGGCGGTCATGAAGACTCCTTGGTAAGTGCGGTCAACAAAAGAGGGAAGACGTTGCTATCGGCGGACCGACGTGCGCCGGCCGATGCCGACCACGGCAATCACGGCCAGCGCAAACAGTACGGTCGGCGCATCGAGCGATTCGCCCAGCAGCAGCCAGCCGCCGATCAACGTCATGAAAGGTTGCAGCAATTGTATCTGCCCGACCCGCGCAACACCGCCTGCCGCCAGGCCGGAGTACCAGAACAGGAAGCCGATGAACATGGAAAAGGCCGATACATAAGCCAGCCCCATCCAGGCACGGGACGACGCATGCACCAGGGCTTCGGCCTGATGGGATGACGGCATCCACGCTAGCGCCCCCACGATCGGGAGCAGCACAGGGAGCGAGACGACCAGCGCCCAGGCAATCGTCCGCGTGCCGCCCAGCTCGCGCGCAAGCTTGCCGCCGGTGGCATAGCCGAGGGCGCCGGTCACCATCGCGGCGAAGAGTAGCCAATCGGCGCGGTGCAGGGCGCCCGCTCCTTGCAGCAGTGCAAATGAAACAACAAGCACGCTGCCAATGACCGCGCAGAGCCAAAACCCGGGGGACGGCCGCTCGCGCCCAAACCAGGCGGCGAAGATGGCGGTCGCAAGCGGCAGCAGGCCGGTGATGATGGCGCCATGCGCTGCCGGCACATCGCGCATCGCCAGCGACGAGAACAGCGGAAAGCCGACCACCACGCCCATCGCCGTCACCGCCAATTGCCACCATTGATGGCCGCGCGGGCGCTTGCCGGCCGAGAACGCGCCCGTGACCGCGAGCAGCACGAGCGCCAGAACGCTTGCCAGAACGGCACGCGCCAGTGCCACGAAGGTCGCATCCAACTCGGCGACGGCCATGCGCGTGAATGGCAGCGTCTGGCTGAAGATGGCCACGCCGATGAAGCCGAGCAGCAAGCCCCGGCGTTCGGCATGGTCGGCGTGTTGCATGGGGAGGGCGGCGGACTTGTTCATGGTGGCCGCTCAGTCTGCAAACGCTACGGCCACGCGTCGGTTCTGGCGGCTCTTCTTTTCGATCTTGGTGACGATCACGCGGCCGATTTCGCCGGTGGCGCGCACGTGGGTGCCACCGCACGGCTGCCGGTCGATGCCGTCGATGTGGATGATGCGGATGGCCGATGCGCCCGCCGGCGGCGCCGCGCCGATGGTGCGCACGAGTTCGGGCTGGGCGGGCAGTTCTTCCGGGGTGATCAGGTCGATGCGCACCGGCGTGTTACGGCCGATGAGTTCGTTGAGCTGTGTGGTCAGCGTGTCGCGGTCGAGCGTCGATTCCGGCAGGTCGAAATCGATGCGGCCGGCGTCTGGCGAGATACCGCAGCCCGTGACGGGCACCGGAATTAGCGAGCCCAGCAGGTGCAGGCAAGTATGCAGCCGCATCAGCCGGTGGCGGCGGTCCCAGTCGATGGTGGCCGTGATGGCCGTGCCGGGTGCGAGCAGCGTGAGGCCAGCATTGTCGGCGGGCACATGCAGGACGGTTTGGCGATCCGGGCTGTAGACGGTGTCGGCAATCGCGATGGTTGTTCCATCGGCCAGGACGAGTGTGCCGGTATCGCCAGCCTGGCCGCCGCTGCGGGCGTAAAACACCGTTGCGTCCAGCTCAATGCCTTCCGGGTGCAGAGCGACGACGGTGGCATCGCAGGTGGTGCGGTAAGCGTCTTCGTCAAAACGTTTCAACGTTGGCATGGCGGCGTCTCCGGGTTCGCTGGGGGCGGAATTCTGACCTTGATCCTACCGAACTGTGTCTGTACAGTACCTGTACACTTTGTCGTGGCGCTTTCTGTACAGTTTTCGGCCCGCTCACGCCTACCTCGTCATGAATTCCACCTCCCACATCATCAGCCTGGATGCCCGCCGCGCAGCCGCCCGCCCGGCGGCGGAGCAGTTGCCCGATCCGATTCCATCCGCGCAGATGACGCTGGTGGATCAGCTCACCGAATGGGCGCGCATGCGCATCGACGAGCGCGTGTTTCGTGCCGGCATGCGCATGCCGTCGATCCGGCAACTGGCGCAGGAGAAGAGCATTTCGCGCTTCACCGTGGTGGAGGCGTACGAGCGGCTGGTGGCGCAGGGGTATCTGGAATCGCGCCGCGGATCGGGCTTCTACGTCAAGGAGCGCCAGGCGCCACTGCCCGAGGAGCCGGTTGCGCCGCCGCCCACCGCCGCCCGCAAGATCGACGTGACATGGCTGCTGCGGAACATGTTCCATTCTGCCGAGCCGCGCAAGGCGCCGGGCATCGGCTTTCTGCCCAACGGCTGGCTCGACGGCGAGCTGATCGCCAACGCGCTGCGCACGCTCGGCCGGCAGAACGGCAACCAGTTTCTCGCGTGGGGATCGCCGCAGGGCTTTTTGCCGCTGCGTCAGCAGTTGCAGACACGGTTGGCGGAGCTGGAGATCGGCGCGCGGCCGGAACAGATCGTCATGACCTCGGGCATCACCTCGTCGCTGGACCTGATCGCGCGCCAGTACGTGCAGCCCGGCGATACGGTGCTGGTGGGCGATCCGGCGTGGTTCCTGATGTTCGGCCGCTTTGCCGCGCAAGGGGCGCAGGTGATCGGCGTGCCGTACACCGCCGAGGGGCCCGACCTGATGGCGCTGGAGGGGCTGGTGCAGGTGCGCCGGCCCAAGCTGCTGATCATCAACTCGATCCTGCATAACCCGACGGGCACGTCGCTGTCGGCGGCCAAGGCGTTTCAGTTGCTGCGGCTGGCCGAGCAGTACGGTTTCCTGATCGTCGAAGACGATATCTACGGCGATCTCGCCCCGCCCGGACACCCCGGCACGCGGCTGGCCAGCCTCGACCAGCTGCGCCGTGTGATCTACCTGAGCAGCTTCTCCAAGACGCTCGCGGCCAACCTGCGCGTGGGGTTCATTGCCTGCCACCCCGAGCTGGCCAAGAACCTCGTCGACGGCAAACTGCTGACGGGCCTGGTCACGCCCGAGATCATCGAGCGCGTGCTCTACAAGATCCTGACCGAAGGCCATTACCGCAAGCATGTCGAACGCATACGCGCCCGTCTGGACCGCGCCCGCGACGGCGTGCAGCGCAGCCTCGAGCGCATGGGGCTGAAGCTGTTTGCGCAGCACGGCGCGGGCATGTTCCTCTGGGCCGATACGGGGCAGGACACCAACGCCATTGCCCGCGCCGGGCACGAACAGGGCTATGTGTTTGCGCCCGGAAGCCTGTTCTCGCCGTCGCAGATGCCGTCGACGTGGATGCGCTTCAACATTGCGACCAGTGCGGACCCGGATCTGCTCCGGTTCCTGGCCGGGCAGCTCGATCGTGGGGCTTGAAAACCGAGCCCGACGCCCTATCTAGCCTCACAAATCCATACGGGCGCACGTGCAAGGTGTCGCCCGCTTCTCTTTCCATTTTTCAGACCATTTTGATGCAGACCATGAGCGCACCGCACGAGAAGATGGCTTTCCAGGCAGAAGTGAAGCAGCTTCTGCATCTGATGATCCACTCGCTGTACAGCAACAAGGAAATCTTCCTGCGGGAACTGGTTTCCAATGCGTCCGATGCGGTGGACAAGCTTCGTTTTGAGGGCATCGCCAATCCGTCGCTGCTGGAAGGCGGCGGCGAGCTTGGCATCCGCATCGGCTTTGATGCGGCCGCGCGCACCATCACGATCGCCGACAACGGTATCGGCATGAGCCGCGACGAGGCCATCCGCAACCTCGGCACCATCGCCCGCTCGGGCACGCGCGAGTTCTTCAGCCAGCTTTCGGGCGACCAGCAGAAGGATGCTGCCTTGATCGGGCAGTTTGGCGTGGGTTTCTACTCGGCGTTTATCGTGGCCGACCGCGTGACGGTGGAATCGCGCCGCGCCGGTGTGGCCGCCAATGAAGCCGTGCGCTGGGAAAGCACCGGCGACGGCGAATTCACCGTCGACAGCATCGAACGTGCCGAGCGAGGCACCACCATCACGCTGCACCTGCGCGAGGGTGAGGACGATTTCCTCTCCGCTTGGCGCATCAAGTCGGTCGTGCAAAAGTATTCGGACCACATCTCCCTGCCAATCCAGATGCGCAAGGAAGCGTGGGACGAAGAGAAGAAGGCGATGGTGGCCCAGGACGAATGGGAAACCATCAACCAGGGCAGCGCGCTGTGGGCCCGTCCGCGCGCTGACGTGACCGATGATCAGTACATCGCGTTCTACCAGCACATTGCCCACGAAAACGGCAAGCCGCTCGCCTGGACGCACAACCGCGTGGAAGGCCGTAGCGAATACACGCAGCTGCTGTACCTCCCGACCAACGCGCCGTTCGACCTGTGGGACCGCGAGCGCCGCAGCGGCCTGAAGCTGTACGTCAAGCGCGTCTTCATCATGGACGACGCAGAGCAACTGCTGCCGGGCTACCTGCGTTTTGTGAAGGGCGTGATCGATTCGGCCGATCTGCCGTTGAATGTCTCGCGCGAAATCCTGCAGGAAAGCCGCGACGTGAGGGCTATCCGCGAAGGCTCCACCAAGCGCGTTCTGGGCATGCTGGAATCGATGGCCGAGTCGGATGACGCAGCCGAGAAGGAGAAGTACGCCACGTTCTGGCAGAACTTCGGCCAGGTGCTCAAGGAGGGCATCGGCGAAGACCACGCCAATAAAGACCGCATTGCCAAGCTGCTGCGCTTCGCTTCCACGCACAACGAAGACAGCGCCCAGACCGTCTCGCTGGCCGATTACGCCGGCCGCATGAAGGAAGGCCAGGACAAGATCTACTACGTGACCGCCGAAAACTGGACGGCCGCCAAGTCGAGCCCGCATCTGGAAATCTTCCGCAAGAAGGGTGTGGAAGTGCTGCTGCTGACCGACCGCGTGGACGAGTGGATGCTGTCGTTCCTGCACGACTTCGAAGAGAAGGAACTGGTGTCGGTGGCGCGCGGTGATCTCGACCTGGGCGCCTTGGAAGACGAAGCCGAGAAGGCCGAGCACGCCAAGGTGGAAGGCGAGTTCAAGCCGCTGGTCGAGCGTGCCAAGGCTGTGCTCGGCGACAAGGCCAAGGACGTGCGCATCACGCATCGTCTGACCGATTCGCCGTCGTGTCTGGTGGCCGATGAAGGCGACATCAGCGGCACGCTGGCCCGTCTGCTCAAGCAAGCCGGCCAACAAGCCCCCGACAGCAAGCCGGTGTTGGAGCTGAACCCGACGCACCCGCTCGTGCGCAAGCTCGCGCTACTGGAAACCGTGACCGGCAACGAAGCCGATCGCGCCGCTTTTGAGGATCGCCTGCACGTGCTGTTCGACCAGGCCCTACTGGCTGAGGGCGGCGCGTTGGCCGACCCGGCGGCGTACGTGCAGCGCGTGAACCGCCTGCTGGCCTGACGACCCGCGTGACGCTCAAGCGATGCTTTCCGCCTGTGGTCGACGCGCACGCGCGCGTGCTGATCCTGGGCAGCCTGCCCGGCGAAGCATCGCTTGCGCAGTCGCAGTACTACGCCTACAAGCACAACCAGTTCTGGCGCCTGGCCGGTGCGGTCATCGGCCAGGACCTGCCGGGCATGGAATACGCCGCGCGCTTGAAGGCGCTGCTCGCGCATCGCATCGGCTTGTGGGACGTGGTGGCCGAAGCCAAGCGCGAAGGCAGCCTCGACAGCAAGATTCGGGATCATGCCGGGAATGATCTTGCCGGGTTGATCGCCTCGTTACCTGAACTGGCCGTCATTGCCTTTAACGGCGGCACCGCAGCGCGCATCGGCATGAAGGCGCTGGGCGACATTGGCGACCGCCACGCCATCCTCAAACTCCCTTCCAGCAGCCCGGCCTATGCAGCCGTGCCGTATGACCAGAAGTTGGCCGCGTGGCAGACATTGCGCGAGTGGCTGTCGTAGCGCGGCCCGGCAAATCTGACTACGAAGTGGTCGCGTCATTTCTTGTCGAGCCAACTGCCATGCTGCGCAAGAGCTGCCGACGTGCATGTCGAGCGGCGCATGGCCAAAGGCTCCGCCCCACCAATCTCGTGCCAAATGCCGCATGACAAGGCATGCGTGCGCGCCATGCACCGCCCGAATCGCTGGCCTACACTGTGCCCAGCGCAAGAATGCGCTGCGCCCGCGGTTGCCTGAAGACTGTTGGCGGCCACAACACGGATACCAAGGAAATCACTCCCATGACCACACCTTCGATGTACGAGTTTCTCGTACCGACTGCCAACCGCATGCTTGGCAATCTGTCGGCCCTGCTCGACAAGGCTGCCGCCCATGCAGAAGCGAAGAAGTTCGACCCGGCCAACCTGATGACCGCGCGTCTTGCGCCGGACATGCATCCGTTCACGCGGCAGGTCCAGATTGCCTGTGATCAGGCCAAGGGCGGCGCGGCGCGTCTGTCCGGCAACGAGGTGCCGTCGTATCCGGATGTGGAGACGACCATTCCGGAGCTGAAGGCGCGCATTGCCAAGACGCTGGAGTTCGTCAACAGCATCGACCCCGCAGCCTTCGCCGGCAGCGAGGGTCGCCAGATCACGCTCAAGAGCCCGACCCGCGAACTGCAGTTCACAGGCCTCGATTATCTGCGCGGTTTCGTGCTGCCGAACCTGTATTTCCATGTCACCACGGCTTACGCGCTGCTGCGCCACAACGGCGTGGAGATCGGCAAGCTGGACTTCCTGGGTCATCCCTGAGGTTCGCTTCGCCTAGGCCATTGCCCCATCGACCCTGAAGACCGGCTCTATGCGGCTTCCGGGCGAGCAGGGTGCAGGCGTCAAGGGCGCGGCATCCCCCCGCTGCAGCGCATCTGTCACAATCGCGCCCGAGGCCGACGCGGGGGGCGTCGGTGCATTTCTCTATCGGGCCTTCACATGCCGTTTCTTGGAATCGGGTTTCACGTCATCGTCGCGCTGTTCTTTGCGGTGCACGTCGTGCGCAACAACCAGAACATGTACTGGTTGTTCATCCTGTTTGCGTTCCCGCTGCTGGGCAGCGTGGTCTATTTCTTCGCGATCTATCTTCCGGAGATGCGCCACTCGCGCGGTGCCCGCGTTGCCAGCCGCGCTGTGACGCAACTGATCGACCCCAACCGCGCGGTGCGCGAAGCCCGCAACGATTTCGACCGTGCGCCGACCGTGCAGCACCGGCTGCGCCTGGGCGAAGCTCTGCTGGACGCCGGCGATGCGAAGGAAGCACGCCAGCACTTCGAGCAGGCAGCCACCGGCCCGTTTGCCGGCGACCCGGCCGTGCTGCTCGGCCTGGCCCGCGCGCAGTTCGCCACGGGCGATGCGGCGCTCGCCAAGTGCACGCTCGACAAGCTGTTCGAAGCGCATCGCGTGACTCGCCAGCAGCCCGATCCGACATTGCTGTACGCACGTGCATTGGCCGCGACGAATGCGCCGAATACGCGTGAAGCGTTCGAGCAGGCCCTGACCTGCGCGAACGATGCTGCGGCCCGTTGCCTCTTCGGCGAATGGCTCCTCGCCATGAACAACGATGCCGACAAGCAGCGGGCGCAGGCCCTGTTTGAAGAGATCCTGCGCGACGCCAAGCACTGGACGCGCTACGCCAAAGACCACAATCGCGAATGGCTGCAGCGTGCCGCGGCCGCTCAGTCTTCTTCCCGTTGATCCGCTTTATGATGCTGTTGAAACGTAAATCCATCGAGGCCGTCGCCTCGCGCCGTCCGGCCCGTGCCAAGCGCGAAGACCGCCAGAGCCACGATGACGAACCGAAACGCATGGCCCCGCGCTTTGCGCCCGTCACGTTCTCTGAACTGGCGGGGGTCCGCTATCTGCATTTCGGTACCGAATGGGTGCAGGGCGCTATGCGGCTGTCCAAGCCCGATGCCATCGAGCTGGAATATGCGCAGCAGATGATGGCGTGGCTGCTGTTTCTCGACGCGGCTGCGCGAGCGGACTTCCACGTCGTGCAACTGGGTCTCGGCGCTGCCGCTCTGACCAAGTTCTGCCATCGTCATCTCGCGCCCGCGCAGGTGACGGCGGTGGAGCTGAACCCGTCGGTGATCGTCGCGGCGCGCAGCATGTTCGGCCTGCCGTTTGACGATGCACGCTTGAGCGTGCTCGAGCAGGATGCGTACGACTGGGTGACGGACGCGAGCCACCACGGCACCGTCGATGCGCTGCAGATCGACCTGTATGACGCCACCGCGCGCGGCCCCGTGCTCGATACTCCGGCGTTCTACAAGGCTTGCCGCCAGGTATTGCGCTCGCCGGGTGTGATGACGATCAACCTGTTTGGCGACCACACCAGCTTCCCGCGCAATATCGAGCGCATCTGTGACGCGTTCGACAATCGCGTGCTTGTCTTTCCCGAAGTGCATGACGGCAACGTGATTGCGCTGGCATTCAATGGCCCGCCGCTGCAGGTCAGCTGGGAAGCCGTGCAGGCGCGCGCCGCCGCGCTGCAGGCCTCGCTCAAACTGCCGACCAAGGGCTGGGTCGACGGCCTGCGCAGTGCCAATGCCGGTCAGGAAGACGCGCTGTCGATCTGATCGCTGCCGCGCGCCGTCCCATTCAAAACGCCCCGACTTTCGGGGCGTTTGCTTTTGTGCGGGCGCGCTCAGCCGGCGCCGCCCATGCCTGGCATCTGGTCGATAAAGCCGGTCACCGTCTGCATGCGGTCGCCTTCGATGCGTACGAAATCGGTGCCCTTGACCAGTGCCTGGCCCTCGGGCCCGAGGGTCCAGCGGAAGCGGATCGTGTCCTGCACGACATCCGCGCTGCCGTCGCGCGCGAAGCGGAAGCCCGGAAACTTGGCCTGCACGCTGGCAATGAGCGCCTCGATGCCGTCATGGCCGGCGCCCTGCATCAGAGGATCGTCATACGTGGCGCTTTCAGTCCAGGTTTGCGCGACGAGGGCGCGGCGCTGGGCAGCGTCTGTTGCGTTCCACGCAGCGATGTAACGGTCGACCAGCGTATCGGCGAGCGTGTCGTTGGCGGCGAGTTGGGTGGCGGTCATGACGTTTCTCCGTTCGAAGTGGGAAGCTTGCCCAGCGCGGTGATGGGTCATGCGCTGGATGGCTTCATCTTCGGCGGCAGCGTGGATGGTGTCGATTACGCGTCAGGTAATCACCGCGTCCACGCCCGGAGAAACGTGGGGAGGTGCGTTACTTCGATAACAGCCGCATCGCCGATTCCAACCCGGCAATCGTCACCGGATACATCCGCGTCTTCACGATCTGGTTGATGACCGAGATGGACTGGCGGTATTCCCACAGGCCCTCCGGCTCGGGGTTGAGCCAGACAAACTTCGGGAACTGTTCGATCAGCCGCTTGAGCCATGTGGCGCCGGCTTCGGCGTTGTTGTATTCCACCGAGCCCCCCGCCTGCAGGATTTCGTACGGGCTCATGGTCGCGTCACCCACGAAGATCAGCTTGTAGTCGGGCGGGTATTTGCGGATGACGTCCCAGGTGGAGAAGCGCTCCGCGTGGCGGCGCCGGTTGTGCTTCCACAGCCATTCGTAGACGCAGTTGTGGAAGTAGTAGTACTCGAGGTGCTTGAATTCGGTCTTGGCGGCGGAAAAAAGTTCTTCCACGCGCTTGATGTGGTCGTCCATCGAGCCGCCCACATCCATCAGCATCAGCACCTTGACGTTGTTGTGCCGCTCGGGGCGCATCTTGATGTCGAGCATGCCGGCGTTGGCAGCGGTGGAGTGGATGGTGTCGTCCAGGTCCAGCTCGATGTCGGCACCATCACGCGCGAACTTGCGCAGGCGGCGCAGCGCCACCTTGATGTTGCGGGTGCCGAGTTCAACGGTGTCGTCGTAGTCCTCGTACGCGCGCGCTTCCCATACCTTGACCGCAGTGCGGTTGCCCTTCGATGGCCCGCCGATGCGGATGCCTTCCGGGTTGTAGCCGCCGTGCCCGAACGGCGACGTGCCACCCGTCCCGATCCACTTGTTGCCGCCTTCGTGACGCTCGTGCTGCTCGTTCAGCAGTTCTTTCAGCCGCTCCATCAGTTTGTCGAGGCCGCCCATGACCTCGATCTTGGCTTTCTCCTCGGGCGAGAGTTCGCGCTCCAGCTTCTTGGTGAGCCAATCCAGCGGAATGTCCGCACGCCAATCGACCGCACCTTCCACGCCCTTGAAGTAGGCGCCGAACGCTTGGTCAAACTTGTCGAAGTGCTTTTCGTCCTTCACCAGCGTCATGCGCGCCAGGAAGTAGAACTCGTCGAGCGACGGCGCGATGACCTGCTGCTTGAGCCCTTCCAGCAGCGTTAGGTATTCCTTGACCGAGACCGGCAGCTTGGCGTGCCGCAGCGTGAAGAAGAAATCGATGAGCATGGTGGTCCTCCGGCGCTCAAGCGCGCGGTTGCTCGAGCTTGTATTGCAGATGGCGTTTCACGGTCAGCCATTCCGATTCGATGATCGAAAACACGACCGTGTCGCGGAAGCTGCCGTCCGGCATGCGCTGGTGATTGCGCAGCACGCCGTCCTGCTTGGCGCCCAGCCGGGCGATGGCCGCGCGGCTCTGGTGATTCATCCAGTGTGTGCGGAATTCCACCGCAATGCAGCGCAGTGTCTCGAATGCGTGCGTGAGCAGCAGCAACTTGCATTCGGTGTTGACGGCCGTGCGCTGTACGGATTTGGCGTACCACGTGTGGCCGATTTCGAGCCGGCGGTTAGCTTCGTCGACGTTGAAGAGGCGCGTCGCACCGACCACCTTGCCGGGCTGTCCGTCACGCATATCGCGCACGACAAACGGCATCGCGCCGAGGCGTTCACGCATGTCCAGCGCAATGGCCAGCCACTCGCCGGTCTTGTCGGGCGACGGGACGGACGTGTACCAAAGCTTCCACAGCTCGCCATCGGCGGCCGCGGCGCGCACTTCGTCCTCGTGCTCCGGGCCGAGCGGCTCCAGCCAGGCGTGCTGGCCGGACAGCGTGACAGGCTCGATCAGGCGCGGCATGGTGGTGGCTCGCTCAGCGGTTGGCGCGGTTCATGAATACCAGGCGCTCGAACAGGTGTACGTCCTGTTCGTTCTTGAGCAGCGCCCCGTGCAGCGGCGGAATGGCGGCGTTCTTGTCCTGGCTGCGCAGCGATTCCGGCGGAATGTCTTCGGCCAGCAGCAGCTTGAGCCAGTCGATCAGCTCCGACGTCGACGGCTTTTTCTTCAGCCCCGGCAGGTTGCGCATCTCGTAGAACGCATCCAGCGCAGCCTTGACCAGCGCCGGCTTGATACCCGGGTAGTGCACATCGACGATCGCCTGCATCGTCTCGGCATCGGGAAACTTGATGTAGTG
Source organism: Ralstonia pickettii (assembly GCF_016466415.2). Lineage (NCBI taxonomy): Bacteria > Pseudomonadati > Pseudomonadota > Betaproteobacteria > Burkholderiales > Burkholderiaceae > Ralstonia > Ralstonia pickettii. The sequence continues at coordinate 908,430 of NZ_CP066771.1, forward strand.
GAAGAAGCAGCGGCGCAGGAACGCGTCGGGCAATTCCTTCTCGTTGTTCGACGTGATGATCACCAGCGGGCGGTGCTTGGCGCGGATGGTTTCGCGCGTTTCGTACACGTAGAACTCCATGCGATCCAGTTCGCGCAGCAGATCATTGGGGAATTCGATGTCGGCCTTGTCGATCTCGTCGATCAGCAGCACGACAGGTTCGTCCGCCTCGAAGGCCTGCCACAACACGCCCTTGACGATGTAGTTGCGGATGTCGTGCACTTTGTCATCGCCGAGCTGCGAGTCGCGCAGGCGCGAGACGGCATCGTATTCGTACAAGCCCTGCTGGGCCTTGGTGGTCGACTTCACGTGCCACTGCAACAGCGGCATACCCAGTGCGGCGGCCACTTCCTCGGCCAGCATGGTCTTGCCTGTGCCCGGCTCGCCCTTGATGAGCAGCGGCCGCTGCAGCGTCATCGATGCGTTGACGGCAAGCTTGAGGTCATCGGTGGCGACGTACTGGTCAGAGCCTTCGAAGCGTGTGCGCTGGTCGGATGGGGCAGGCGAGGTGGTGATGTTCATCGTGCAAGCCTACTGAGCGGTAAAAGATTTGGAAACGGCCAGTATAAGAGCATTTGGGTGTTTGACGCCGAACGCCAGCGGGGCGCGCGCGCCGTGCCATTCCTTGCTGTCAAGTCACGGGAGCCCTAACTGGACTGGCAAAAAAACGGTGCGGTACAATGCGCCGGTTTGACGCACCTCAAATGACCGTCTTCTGGCTTGTTGCCAACGGCGGGTGAATGCGCCCAGCGAGACAGCCGGCTGAGACGAGCCAAGCCGGCAGGGCGAGCAGGATTCTGAAACTCCACGCTTAAGAACGAGATGAAAAAGATCCTCACCATGGTGGCCGCATTGGGCACGTTAGGCGCACTGTTCGCCGCACCCAGCAGCGCCGCCGCAGCCGACGTCCAGGGCAACGCTGCCGCCGCGGAAAACAAGGTCGCCATGTGTATCGGCTGCCATGCCATCCCCGATTACAAGGCGTCGTTCCCCGAGGTGTATCGCGTGCCCTATCTGGGCGGCCAGAACGCCAAATACATTGAAAGCGCGCTGCATGCGTATCAGAAGGGTGACCGCAAGCACCCGACCATGCGCGCCATCGCCGGGTCGCTGACTGACCAGGACATCGCCAACCTCGCCGCCTACTACGCGGCGCAGACGCCGGCCACCCAAAACAATCCGCAGAAGTGACGAGGAACAATATGAAGAAGATCTCGCTCGCAATCTCGTTCAATCTGGGCGCGCTGATGCTGGCAGCCGCTGTGTCTGCGCAGGCTGCCGATATTGAAAAGGGCAAGCAACTGGTGGAGAAGGGCGCTTGCGTGGCCTGCCATGGCGCCGGCCTGAACGCTCCGATCTCGCCGGACTATCCGAAGCTCGCAGGCCAGCACGGCGATTACATCTATCACGCGCTGCTGGCCTATCAGACCAGCAACAACCCGCTGGTGGGCCGCAGCAACGCCATCATGGCGGGCCAGGTCAACAGCAACCCCGCCACCATCGGTGCCGACGGCAAGCCGCGTCCCTTTACGCAGGCTGAGCTGAAGGACATTGCTGCGTACATCGAATCGCTGCCGGGCTCGCTGGTGCTCAAGAAGTAATGCGGCATCGCCGGTAAAGAAAAACCGCTCTTCGGAGCGGTTTTTTGTTGGCTTCAGATTCAGCGGGCGGTGGCGCGCTTGCGCACGCACTCGATATAGGCGTCGCCGTCGGGCGGCAGGCCCGTGCGCTGCGCCGTCCAGAGCATCTGGCCAAGGCATTCCATCACCTGGTGCTGCGCCTCATGCGGCGAGTCGAGCCGCTGGGCCAGCGCTTCATACGCAGCGCGAATGCCGCGCGGCTGATCCACCGACACCTGCTCGCTGATCGACAGGTGCATCGACAGGTGGAGGAACGGGTTGCTCTGTCCGCTTTCCGGCGTGTAGTCGCGGGCGAGCGCTTCTTCGCCGGCCTCCAGGGTGTCGTGGTATTCGGGATGCTGCAGCATCCAGTCGAGCGCCATGGCCTCGAGCGGCGTGAGGATTTCTGCCTGGCGGTGCTTGCGCCATGCGCCACAGAAGAATTGACGGACTTCGTCGCGGGATGGATTGAACATGATTTCAACATTGTACCGGCGCGCCTTGACGCCTGCCGGCAGCTTGGCGAGACGGCAACGCTACAATGGCGCCCCCATCTCCAGACGGCGACCCCAACAAGAACGCCGCATGCCATGAGACAACCGATCACTTCCTCCCTCGCTGCGCGCGCCGCCGACAAGCTCCTAGGCGTGCTGCTGATCGCCGTGTCCGCCGCATCCTTCGGCGCGATGGCCATCTTCACGCATTACGCCTATGCGAGTGGCGCCAACGTGGTGGGTCTGCTGATCGTGCGCTTTGTGATCGCGGCCGCGGCGCTGATGGTCGTGATGCGAGTCCGCCGCATCGGCATACCGCCGTGGTCGCGCGTAGCGGGGCTGGCGGCCATGGGCGGCATCGGCTATGCCGGACAGTCGTTCGCGTTTTTCACGGCGTTGAACTACGCACCGGCCAGCCTGGTGGCGCTGCTGCTGTATCTGTATCCGATGTTCGTCACGGTGCTGGCGGCGATTTTCCTGCGCGAGCGGCTGACCACCACGGCGATCATCGCGCTGGTGCTGTGCTCGGTCGGGGCGGGGCTGACGGTGGGCGGTGCGGGCCTGTCGGGCGGCAGCCTTCTCGGCATCGGGCTGGGCGTGGCCTCGGCGGTCATTTACTCGATCTACATCACGGTCGGTGCCCGTGTGACGCGCGGGCTCGATCCACTGGCGTGCACGACCGTCATCTGTACCGCTGCGGCCGTCGTGTACACGGGGATGGCGTTGCTCGGTGCACCGGCGCATCTGCCGGGCACGTTCAGCGGCTGGGCCGCGGCGCTGGCCATTGCAGGCTTGTCGACGGTGGTGGCTATCCTGACGTTCTTTGCCGGCCTGCAGAAACTGGGGGCGGCGCAGGCGTCGATGCTGTCGACGCTGGAGCCGGTGGTGACCGTGCTGCTCGCGGCGTTGCTGCTCGGCGAGTCGATCGCGCCCATGCAGGTGACAGGCGGCGCATTGATCCTGGCGGGCGTGCTGTGGTTGACCCGTGCAGATGCCAAGCCTGCCGGTCACAGCGCGGACGAAATGGCCTGAAGCGGAATCTTCACGCCCCCAAAAAAACCGCCCAGCAAGAACTGGGCGGTTTTGCTTTCGGCCTTCAGTCGGTTACTTCTTTGGGCCGCTCGGCAGGCGTTGCAGGCTCTGCACCCGCATCAGGGCCGGACGATCGGCCATCACGCCATCGTAAAACGAAGCCAGGTCGCCCTTGAGTGCGGTGCGCGACGCATCGTTCAGATAGATCATGTGGCCCGACGGATAGTTCTTGATCGTCAGGTTCTTCGCCTTGAGTGTCGGATCGAGCGGCATTTGCGCCAACGTCAGCTCGGTCTGGTGGAACGGCGTGACGGCGTCGAAATAGCCGCTCGCCTGCAGCACCTTCAGGTCGGGGTTCAGGCTCATCGTCGCGGCCAGGTCGCCAGCCGTGTACAGCGTATTGCCGCCGCCCTTGTTGGCACCCGTCGGGTCGATGTGACTGAAGTTCCAGTTGTTGAACACGGCGTCGTTCAGGTCCACGAACGAGGAGGTCGACGTGTACTTGAGCTGGGTGTTCAGGTAGCTGTTCCACAGCACCGTATACGCGCCCCCGATGTTCGAGATCGACGGATCGTTGCTGCCCGAGTTCGGCAGGATGAACGGCGCAATGCCCTGGCCCGTGTAGTTGGCGCGGCCGTCATACTGGCCGATCTGGATGCCCGGGTTGAGCGTCAGGAAGAACGTGTACGGCGGGTTGTTGTTCTGCGACGGAACATTGCCCAGCGCTGCCGGATTGCCGAACGTCTGGATCAGCGAGACCGGATCAGTGCCGATGTACGAGCCCATCGTCTGCGCCGTCGCCAGGTTCAGGTTCAGACGGACGTTGACGAACCCGCCATCTGCGGCGCTCGGTGCTTGTGCCAGCGGGGCGAGCGTGTTGTCGGCGTAGTTGCGGGCCTGGACCATGTAGCTGTCGAGGTCCGTCGGTGCCGGGTTGAGCGTCGTCTTCTTCCAGTAGAAGGCGTCGGCGGCCAGCGTCGGGAAAGTACCGACGGCCGAGAGCGCATTCGCGTAGTCGAGGATCGACGATTGCAGCGTGATCCCGTTCAGCTCGATGCCGTCTTCATGCAGCACCCATGACAGCACCGCACTGCGCGCCGTGCCATACGACTCGCCATACAGGAACTTGGGCGAATTCCAGCGCGAGTTCTTCGTCAGGTAGCGCTGGATGAAGCGGTCGATGGAGCGGGCGTCTTGGTCGGTGCCCCAGAAGTCTTTGTTCTTGGCCGGGGCGATGGCCGCCGAGTATCCGGTGCCCACGGGGTTGATGAACACGAGATCGGAGCGGTCGAGCAGGCTGTCCGGGTTGTCGGGCAACTTGTACGGTGCAGGCGGTGTGAAATTCGGGAACGACGACTGCAGCCGCTTCGGGCCGAACGAGCCCAGCAGCAGGAACACCGACGACGAGCCGGGGCCGCCGTTATAGAAGAACGTCACCGGACGTGGCTTTGCCGGATCGGGGTTGTCTTGCGTGTAGGCCACGTAGAACATCGTGGCGTTCGATTGCGACGTGACCGGGTCGATGGTCGTCAGGTGGCCCGCGGTGGCCGTATAGGCGATGCTCTTGCCGCCGATTGTCACCGTGTGGTGCGTGATGGCCGCACTTTCGCCAGGATCGGCGGCAAGCGCGTCGTTGGGCCCGGTGCCGTAGACGTTCGGGTCGACGTAGGGCTGGTCGGGCGGCACGGCGGCCGTCACCGGCTGTGTGGTTGCGTTGCCGGCGTTGGCGGCAACGCCGCTGGGGTTGGCCGTGGCGGACGAGTCTCCGCCGCCGCAACCCGTCATCAGCACGGCGGACAGCGCCGCGGCCGCAAACGATACACCAAGGGTCCGGGACAAACCTGCAAAATCACTGGTCGATAACCTGGATTTTTTCATGGCGATAATGGCCTTTTTCAGGGTGACGAACGCCATCACTTAAAACGTGTGGTTTTAAGTGGGCTCCATATTCGCTTTGCGTTTTTTCATTTCTATGCGACGCGAAACGAATATTCTGATTTCCCGCCTTGTTTGCGGAAATTAATGCAATTGTTATTTATTCGGCAAAAGAAGCCCCTGAAATCCAAGCGGATCTCAAAAACAGATGGATTGCGGGGTCAAGCCCTCAAGGCTTTTGCGCAAAGCTTGGCAAGGGCTGTGCGAAAACATGGAGATGAACGGAGCCGCGCGCCCTTTTTAAAACAAGGCGCGAATCCGATACGTCCAACCCTGCGGGTAATGCAATGACGAACGAAAAAGTAGTTCGTAAGCAAACCGTTGTAAAGGGCTGTTTTTCATCGTGTGCGATGGACTGTAAAAATGGCCATGTCAATGCGGTGGTGCATCGCAGTAAGTGCGATTAAATACAAAGAAGGCATGTCGGTTTTTCTCAAGCCACTGGGCTGCTGACGGCGCCCAGGGTGTCCATCCGGGGCGTGCGGGTGTCCGGCGCACGCGGATATGGCGCATTACAATGCGGTCCTCAACTTTTTCCGGAGCACCTTGCAATGCCGATGCTTGAACCGTCCGCGCTGGACCAACTGTTCCACGCAGCCCGTACCCACAACGTGTGGCTGGACAAGCCGGTCGATGACGAACTGCTGCACACGCTGTATGACACCGTGAAGTACGGCCCGACCGCTGCGAACAGCACGCCGGCCCGTTTCGTATTCGTCAAGAGCGCTGCTGCCAAGGAGCGTCTGATTCCATGCATGTCGGCCGGCAATCAGGAAAAGACCCGCCAAGCGCCCGTGGCCGTGATCGTCGCGTACGACACGCAGTTCCACGAGCAACTGCCCAAGCTGTTTCCGCACGCCGATGCACGTTCCTGGTACGCCGGCGACCAGGCCAAGATCAACGCCGCCGCGCTGATGAACGGCTCGTTGCAGGGCGGCTATCTGGTGCTTGCTGCCCGTGCGCTCGGTCTGGACTGCGGCCCGATGGCCGGCTTCGATGCCGACAAGGTGAACGAGACGTTCTTCCCCGATGGTCAGTGGAAGGTCAACTTCATCATGAACATCGGCTACGGTGACGCCGAGAAGCTGCACCCGCGCAACCCGCGCCTGTCGTTCGAAGAGGCGTGCAAGATCCTTTGATCGACGACCGGTCGCACAAAGAAAACGGGGACTCGCATCAGACGGTGCAGTCCCCGTTTTTCATTCCTTCGGCGCTGGCGTCTTCGGCCTGAATTCACACAGCGGCTCGATCGCGCAATGCCAACACTCGGGCTTGCGCGCCTTGCACACATAGCGCCCATGCAGGATCAGCCAGTGGTGCGCGTCCTGCCGAAACGCTTCCGGCACCACCTTGAGCAGCTTCAGCTCGACTTCGAGCACGTTCTTGCCGGGCGCCAGCCCGGTGCGATTGGCCACGCGAAAAATGTGCGTGTCGACCGCGATCGTCGGCTCACCAAAGGCCGTGTTCATCACCACGTTGGCGGTCTTGCGGCCCACGCCCGGCAGCTCTTCGAGCGCGGCGCGGTCACGCGGCACTTCACCGCCGTATTGGTCGAGCAGGATGCGGCACGTCTGCAGGATGTGCTTGCACTTGGTCCGATATAGCCCGATGGTCTTGATGTATTCGGTGATGCCTTCCTCGCCGAGCGCCAGCAGCTTGGCGGGTGTATTGGCCACGGGAAACAGCTTGCGCGTCGCCTTGTTCACGCCAACGTCGGTCGCCTGTGCCGAGAGCAGCACCGCGATCAGCAGTTCGAACGGCGTGGTGTATTCCAGCTCGGTGGTCGGCGTCGGGTTGTTCTCGCGCAGGGTCTCGAAGATGGCGTGGCGCTTGGCAGGATTCATCGTCGGGCTGGGTTCAGTGGGCGTCTGCGTCGGGTTTGGTGCTCTGTTCGATCTGGCTGGCGATGCGCTTGCGGCGGGCTTCGGCCTCGTCGATCTGGGCTTGCACGTCCGCCGTCACGTTGGTCACGTTGCGTGGACCTTGTCCGCGCGCGGCCATCTCGGCCTGCTTCTGGCGCGCCCGTTCAATGGCGGCCTGGATGATCGCCTTCTTGCGCGCTTGCGCGGCAAGCTCAGCCTCATCGGCCGGTTGTTCAGCGCCGAGGGCAGCGAGTTTGGCCGCTGCCTTGGCGGCGAGGCGCGCTTCGTTCTCGGCTTGTTCGCGCTTGAGGCGCGCGTTGCGGAAGACGTAGCGGTCCCGCGCGACATCGGCCTGTTGCTGGCTCCACGCATCCCAGCCCGTGCGTTCGCCAGTGACAGGGATCATGTCGATGCAATCGACAGGGCAGGGGGGCACGCAGAGGTCGCAACCGGTGCACCAGTCCTCCAGCACCGTGTGCATCGCCTTGGGCGCGCCCACGATGGCGTCGACCGGGCACGCCTGAATGCACAGCGTGCAACCGATGCAGCGTTCCGGGTCGATGACTGCGATGGCGCGAGGCTGTTCGATGCCGTTGGACGGGTCCAGCGGCAGCAGTTCGCCTGTGCGGCCAAGTGCGTCGGACAGCCGGCGAATACCTTCCGCCCCGCCAGGTGGGCAACGGTTGGGGAGCGCCTCGCCGCTGGCCATGGCTTCCGCGTAGGGACGGCAGCCGTTGTAGCCGCACTTGGTGCATTGCGTTTGCGGCAAGAGGTTTTCGAGCCGGTCGGCCAAGGATGCGGCCACTGCGGGGACCAAGGAAACCACGATGGGACTTGTCGTTTGAATAGTCTGCCATTATCGCCGATTTGGCCCCTGCGCAAGGCGTGCATGCCCTGACATCGCATACGGCGGGCATGTCTTGACCGTATGACATAATTCCTGCGTTCTAAACGGACCGACGTGCCATGCCGTCTCACCCAGCCGCGCCACTCGCCGACATCGAAGCCGATGCTCACGGCGAATCCGCCGCACCCCGCACGCGTCGCGACCCCGCCGGCACGCGCCGACGCATCCTTGCTGCTGCAATCGAGGAGTTTGCGCGCGGTGGATTTGCCGGCGCGCGCGTCGACGCCATCGCCCGGCGCGCCGAGACCAACGAGCGCATGCTGTATTACTACTACGGCAGCAAGGAAAAACTCTTCCTGACCGTGCTCGAGCACATGTATTTCCGCTTCAAAGAGGCGGAAGAGCAGGTACAGATCGAGTCGTCGGACCCGCGTGAGGCGGTCATCCAGCTTGCGCGGTTCGTCTGGGATTTCTATTACGAGAACCCCGAGTTCATCCGCTTGCTCAACAGCGAAAACCTGCACGAGGCGCGGCATCTGAAGACCTCGCCGCACTTGGGCGAGCTGGTCAACCCGGTCATCGAGGTGCTGCGAGGTGTGGTGGAGCGCGGCCGGCGCGCCGGCATCTTTCGCGACGACGTCGATGTGTCGCGTCTGTATCTGACGATCTCGGCGCTGGGCTATTACGTGCTGTCCAACCGTTACACGATCAGTGCCGTGGTGGGGCGCGACATTGCCTCTGCCGACGAGCACGAAGCCTTCGCGCAACTGCATATCAAGATGCTGCTGGCGTATCTGGATCGGCCCAAGGGCTGATCGGCGAAAGTATCGTCGCGCAACAAAAAGCCTCGCAACTGCGAGGCTTTTTGTTGGGTGCTCCAGGCTCAGGCGACGGCCTTGATGCGCGGTGCGGTTTCTTCGTTGCGGCGGATGAAATCACGCAACTGCGGATACACCTGCTCGCGCCAGCGGCGGCCCGAGAAGATGCCGTAGTGCCCGCACTTGGGCGCCGTCAGATGTTGCTTGCGCGTGCTCGGGATGCCGGTGCACAGGCCATGTGCGGCTTCGGTCTGGCCGCTGCCGGAGATGTCGTCCAATTCGCCTTCGATGGTGAAGAGCGCGGTGCTCTTGATGTCCTGCGGACGCACCGGCTTGCCTTCCACCACCCACGTGCCGTTGGCCAGGTGGAACTCCTGGAATACGTCGCGGATGGTCTCCAGGTAGTACTCGGCGGCCATGTCCAGCACAGCGTTGTACTCGTCGTAGAAGCGTACGTGGGCCTCAGCGTCTTCCGTGTCGCCCTCGATCAGGTTCAGGTAGTAATCGTAGTGCGATGACAGGTGGCGGTCCGGGTTCATCGCGACGAAGCCGGCGTGCTGCAGGAAGCCCGGATACACCTTGCGGCCGTGGCCCGGATAGTTGGCGGGCACCGTGTAGATCACGTTGTTTTCGAACCAGCTATGCGCCTTGTTCGTCGCAAGCGAGTTGACGGCGGTCGGGCTCTTACGTGCGTCGATGGGGCCGCCCATCATGGTCATCGTGCGCGGCGTCTTCTCGCCGTCCGAAGCCATCAACGAGATGGCGGCCAGGACGGGCACGGTCGGTTGGCACACCGAGATCACGTGCAGCTTGTCGGCGCCAATGTGATTGATGAATTCGCGGATGTAGTTGATGTAGTCCGACAGGTGGAACGCACCTTCTTCAATCGGCACCATGCGTGCGTCGATCCAGTCGGTCACGTACACCTTGTGATCCTGCAGCAGCGTGCGCACGGTGTCGCGCAGCAGCGTGGAGTGATGGCCAGACAGCGGCGCACACACCAGCACAACCGGCTCATCCTTGAGCAGCTTGATGGTCTCGGCGTCGTCGGCGTAGCGCTTGAAGCGGATGAGGCGGCAGAACGGCTTCTCGATGATGGTCTGCTCGACGATCGGAATGTCGCGGCCGTTGGATTTGACGGAGCGGATGCCGAATTCCGGCTTTTCGTACTCTTTGCCCAGGCGATACAGCAGTTCGTAGCCCGCAGCGTAGCGTTGGGCGCCCGGCATCAGAGACAGCGGACTCAGGGGGTTGGTGAAGGTCTTGGCAGTTGCCTGGGCCCAAGCCGTCATGGGGCTGAGCAGGGCGCGCTGGAATTCGTGAAGCTGGTAAAGCATGGCTGGACCGGTCTGTGGTGGCGAGGGCAACGCAAACGATTATGCACCTGAGTGCAGGTTACTGCGATGCAGCATAAACCCTGATACGAGAGTGTTGCGCTGCTTCTATGATGCGCCCGTGTCAGTCTATTCCCATGCAGCAAAAAAGCGGCCGAAGCCGCTTTTCTTTTTGCAATTGCCTGTAGGGCGTGACGCCTACCGCACCTTACAGCACATCTGCAATGGCGTTCACCACGGCGTCGATGTTGTGGGTGTTCAGCGCGGCCACGCAGATACGGCCGGTCGACACAGCGTAGATGCCGTGCTCGGTACGCAGGCGATCCACTTGTGCGGAGGTCAGGCCCGAGTATGAGAACATGCCGCGCTGTGCCTTTACGAACGAGAAGTCGGTCTTCACGCCCTTGGCGGCCAGTTTGTCGACCAGTGCATTGCGCATCGACTTGATGCGATCGCGCATTTCGCCCAGTTCCTGCTCCCACATCGCGCGCAGCTCGGGGCTCGTCAGCACGCTGGCGACGATCGTGCCGCCGTGCGTCGGCGGGTTCGAGTAGTTCGTGCGGATCACGCGCTTGACTTGCGACAGCACGCGGGTGGCTTCGTCCTTGCTGGTCGTCACGATCGACAGCGCGCCGACGCGCTCGCCGTACAGCGAGAACGACTTCGAGAACGAGCTGGAGACGAAGAACGGCAGGCCCGATTCAGCAAACAGGCGCACAGCCAGGCCGTCTTGCTGGATGCCGTCGGCGAAGCCTTGGTAAGCCATGTCGAGGAACGGGATCAGGTTCTTGGCCTTGATGACTTCCACGACCTGCTTCCACTGCTCGGTGGTCATGTCCACGCCAGTCGGGTTGTGGCAGCAGGCGTGCAGCACGACGATGGTGTTCGGCGCGTAGCTGTTCAGCGAATCCATCATGCCGGCGAAGTTCAGGCCGTGCGACGGGGCATCGTAGTAGGCATAGTTGACCACTTCGAAACCGGCCGACTCGAACAGCGCGCGATGGTTTTCCCAGCTCGGGTCGGAAATCGCGACCTTGGCGTTCGGGTACAGGCGCTTGAGGAAGTCGGCGCCGATCTTCAGCGCGCCGGTGCCGCCCAGGGCTTGCGCGGTGACCACGCGGCCTTCGGTGATGAGGGGCGAATCAGCGCCGAACAACAGCTTCTGCACAGCCTGGTCGTAGGCGGCGATGCCTTCGATCGGCAGGTAGCCGCGCGGAGCAGCGGCGGCCAGGCGGGCCTTTTCGGCTTCCTGCACGGCGCGCAGCACCGGAATTTTCCCTTCGTCGGTGAAGTACACGCCCACGCCCAGATTCACTTTGGTGCTGCGGGTATCGGCGTTGAAAGCTTCATTCAGGCCCAGGATGGGATCGCGCGGAGCCAGTTCGACGGCGGAGAAAAGCGACATGAGATGTCTCGATCGGTTGGTTCGGAATTCAGTGGGATCTTGCAGGCGGTGCGGCGTGGACTTCGGGGCGGGTCGCCCGGCGCCAGATGCACAACGAGGCGCGCCCGAGGATGAATTGTACCGAATACACGCTCTAATCGCCCGCAAAATCCTTGCAGAACAGGGGCCTAAAGCGGTTCAAAGGCCAGTACAGAGGTGCGGCCCCGGCTGTCCAAACGATTGCTCGAGCTGCAGGCTACACTAGACGATTGGTTGCAATTGCCGCTGCTGCCCTCATCTGGACAGGGCGTGCAAGTCACTTTGTCGACTTCCCGCGCTGCCATCCCACCCGCCGCCATGACCGATCTGAGCCAAGTCCCCAGCCCGCACGACGAGTCGAAGTTCGTGACTTTCGAGGGCTCGCCGTTCCAGTTGTACCAGCCGTATCCGCCGGCCGGCGACCAGCCGGAAGCGATCCGCCAGCTCGTCGAGAACATCGAAGACGGCCTGTCGTACCAGACACTGCTGGGCGTGACGGGCTCGGGCAAGACCTTCACCATGGCCAATGTGATCGCGCAGGTGGGGCGTCCGGCGATTGTGTTTGCGCCGAACAAGACGCTGGCGGCGCAGCTGTATTCGGAGTTCCGCGAGTTCTTCCCGCGCAATGCGGTCGAATACTTCGTCTCGTACTACGACTACTACCAGCCTGAGGCCTACGTGCCGCAGCGCGACCTCTTCATCGAGAAGGATTCGTCGATCAACGAGCACATCGAGCAGATGCGGCTCTCCGCCACCAAGAGCCTGCTGGAGCGCCGCGATGTGGTGATCGTGGCCACCGTCTCGGCCATCTACGGTATCGGCAATCCGAGCGAATACCACCAGATGATCTTGACGCTGCGCGCGGGGGACAAGGTCAGCCAGCGCGACGTGATCGCGCGCCTGATCGCCATGCAATACACACGCAACGAGACGGATTTCCAGCGCGGCACCTTCCGCGTGCGCGGCGACACGGTCGACATCTTCCCCGCCGAGCATGCAGAAATGGCGGTGCGCCTGGAGCTGTTCGACGACGAAGTCGAATCGCTGCAGCTGTTCGATCCGCTGACCGGCCGTGTGCGGCAGAAGATTCCGCGCTTTACGGTGTACCCGTCGAGCCACTACGTGACGCCGCGCGAGACCGTGCTGCGCGCCATCGAGACCATCAAGGCTGAACTGCGCGAGCGGCTCGATTTCTTCTACAAGGAAAACAAGCTGGTGGAAGCGCAGCGGTTGGAGCAGCGCACGCGCTTCGATCTGGAGATGCTGCAGGAGCTGGGCTTCTGCAAGGGCATCGAAAATTATTCGCGGCACCTTTCTGGCTCCGCGCCCGGCGAACCGCCGCCGACGCTGGTCGACTACCTGCCGCCCGATGCGCTGATGTTCCTTGATGAATCGCACGTGCTGATCGGCCAGCTCAACGGCATGTACAACGGTGACCGCGCGCGCAAGGAAACGCTGGCCGAATACGGCTTCCGGCTGCCTTCTGCGCTCGACAACCGGCCGCTGAAGTTCGCCGAATTCGAGACCAAGATGCGGCAGGTGACCTTCGTGTCTGCCACGCCGGGGGATTACGAAAAGAAGACCGCGGGCACGGAAGTCGTCGAGCAGGTCGTTCGCCCCACGGGCCTCGTCGACCCGATCATCGAGGTGCGCCCCGCCACGACGCAGGTCGACGATCTGCTTTCCGAGATCCATGTGCGTGTCGAGGCCGGCGAGCGCGTGCTGGTGACCACGCTCACCAAGCGCATGGCCGAGCAACTGACCGAGTTCCTGTCGGAGAACGGCGTCAAGGTCCGCTACCTGCATTCGGACATCGATACCGTGGAGCGCGTGGAGATCATCCGCGACCTGCGTCTGGGGACGTTCGATGTGCTGGTCGGGATCAACCTGCTGCGCGAGGGCCTGGATATTCCCGAAGTGTCGCTCGTGGCGATCCTGGATGCGGACAAGGAAGGCTTCCTGCGCGCCGAGCGTTCGCTTATCCAGACGATTGGCCGCGCCGCGCGGAACGTGAACGGGACCGCCATTCTCTATGCGGATCGCATGACCGATTCGATGAAGAAGGCGATCGACGAAACCGAGCGCCGCCGCGCCAAGCAGATCGCCCACAACGAGGCGCATGGCATTACGCCGCGCGGCGTGGTCAAGCGCATCAAGGACATCATCGACGGTGTGTACAACGTCGACGATGCGCGCGCCGAGCTGAAGGCCGCGCAAGAGGCCGCCAAGTACGAAGACATGAGCGAGAAGCAGGCGTCCAAGGAAATCAAGCGCCTGGAAAAACAGATGCTCGACCACGCCAAGAACCTCGAATTCGAAAAGGCGGCGGCGGTGCGCGATCAGCTTGCCAAGCTCAAGTCGCAGCTCTTTGGGGCGAGCGGCGAAGACCATATCGTTCCGGCCGCCTGAACCGCGCGGCCGTCGCTTGACACCTCGCTACCTCGTGCCGGGTAGAGGATGTTGCTGTTGACACCATTTCGGATCAAATTCGGGCGGCTGTGCGCGTTGTCTGACCGGGAAGCCGGCATCTGCGGCAGCGCGTGGCTGCGCGCGTCTGCCATCAAGGGAGTTCGATGTTCAAATTTTTGCTTAGCCCGTGGCGCAAGTGGCGCGATTCCCGGCACGCCAGCCATCAACTCGATGCCATCCTGGCGCAGTTCGAGCCCACGCGCAGTCTCGCCGAACGCAATGAATGGCTCATCGAGCTGGCTTACTGGTTGCGCCGGGCGGACCGGCCAGCGGGGGCCGCATCGGAGTCCTGGCGTTATGCCCGCCTGCGTTATCTCCTGCAGGTGCTGGAAAACAATCCGGCCCTGGCAGAGCGTGTCGGGCGGACACTGCGCAGCATCGTGCAAGACAACGATCCGGTGTCGCTGCTGTGCGATACGGGGTTGTCGTCACGCTCCGGATTCTGGAGCGAGTTGCTCGACCGCTGGCAGGCGCGCCTGCTGCCGCCTGCACCCAATCAGCCGCAGCTGGCGACGTTGTTTGCGCTGATGTTTGTAGGGCCCACCGACGCGCAGTGGGTCGATGGCCTGGACGACGAACTGGTGACGCGCCTCTACGCGCTGTTCCGTGCCGGGATGACCGAAGACGAGCACGCGGCGGGCCAGACACGGTTGGAGCGCAGCCTCGGCATCGGTATCCAGATCCTGATCAGCCAGGTACGCGCGGCGGGGCTGTCGCGGGGCATCCGCAGCCGCATGGACCATGCGGAAATCACCGACTCTCCGTTCTATCTGCTGGCCGATGCGGCCAACGCGATCTTCCTGGAGCGACCCAACGCGGAGCTGGCAAGCCCCGAGCGGTTTCTGCAGGAACTGAACTATTTCCGCGCGGTGCTGGACCGTTGCCGCACGGCGACGGCCAGCGTGTATCAGCACCTGGACGAGAACGGCGTTTCGGTGGAAGTCGTGTTCCAGGTCGAGCGGATGAAAGCCTGGCTGGGCCGCATCGATCTGCTGCTGACGGCATGGGCCAACGCCAAAGGCTCGCGCCGCTTCGTGCATATGACGGCCGAATTGGTATCGGCGAGCCAGCATCGCCGCAGCGTGGGGTATCTGATCCGCTCCACGTTTGCCGATCTGGCACGCAAGGTGGTCGAGCGGTCTGCCCAGAGCGGCGAGCACTACATTACGCGCGACGGCAAGGAATACGGCGCGATGGTCAAGGCGGCGGCCGGCGGCGGCGTCATTACGGCGGCTACGGTGTACATCAAGTTCTTCATCACCGGGGCGCATCTGTCGCGCTTTACCGAAGGGCTGTTCGCGTCGATCAACTATGCGGTCAGCTTTCTCGGCATCCATTTCGCGCATTTCACGCTGGCGACCAAGCAGCCTGCCATGACGGCGCCCGCACTGGCGCACCGGCTCGACCAGGTGAGCCGTCCGGAAGGGCTGGACCGCTTTGTCGACGACACCGTCGCCATGATCCGCTCCAACGCGGCGGCGATTGCGGGCAACCTCGTGGCCGTGGCGCCGGTGGCCTTTCTGGCGCAGTGGTTGGCCGGGCGGTTCTTCCATACGGACCTGATTTCGGCCGCAAAAGCGATGGCGACCATCGATTCGTTTTCCATTCTTGGGCCGACGCCGCTGTATGCCATCTTCACGGGCGTTCTGCTGTGGGCGTCAAGCCTGGCCGCGGGTTGGGCCGACAACTGGTTTGCGCTGCACCGTGTGCACGACGTGATTGCCTACCACAGGCGCCTGCGTTTCATGGTCGGCCCGCAGGGGGCGCAACGCATTGCCAGCTTCTGGAAGCGCAATTTGTCGGGCATCGTGGCCAATGTGTCGCTGGGCTTCATGCTGGGGCTGGGGCCCGAGATCCTGTCGTTCTTCGGCCCGCATATGGAAGTGCGTCATGTCACGCTGTCGACGGGTGCGGTGGCAACCGCCGTGGGCGTACTGGGGCCCAGCGTGATGCACACGGCGCCGTTCTGGCTGGCCGTGGCGGGCATTGCGCTGATGGGCGTGCTGAACGTCCTGGTGTCGTTTGCGCTGGCCTTCAACATGGCGATGCGCTCGCGCAACCTGCGCGGCGTCGATCGCAAGCGAGTGACGGGTGCCGTGTGGCGGCGCATCTTGCGGGATCCGCTTTGCCTGCTGATACCGCGCGCCCCGACCGCGAGCACGCCGCCCGGCACCAGTACGCCGGTCTAGTGGGTGGCAGGCGCGGCAGGCGCACCCAGCTCGCTGCGGAACGGAATGGACGGCTGCGCGCCGAGCCGCGTGACTGACACGGCCGCCGCGGCTTGCCCAAACTCGATGGCTGCATCGGCTGCCGCGTCTTCCGCCAATGCCGCTGCCAGCGCACCCACGAACGTATCGCCAGCGGCGGTGGTATCGATGGCATGCGCGGTGGGCGCCGGCATCAGCAGGCGCGAGTGGGCATCCACGTAGGCAACGCCGCGCGCGCCCAGCGTGACAATCACGTGCCGCGCACCTTGCGCGTGGAGATCGGCAGCGGCATCCAGAGCCGCTTCCGGCGAATCGACGGGCCGGGCCGTCAGCAGCGCGGCTTCGGTTTCGTTCGGGATCAGGTAATCGCAGGCGG
The DNA here is from genome assembly GCF_016466415.2 of Ralstonia pickettii. Classification (NCBI taxonomy): domain Bacteria; kingdom Pseudomonadati; phylum Pseudomonadota; class Betaproteobacteria; order Burkholderiales; family Burkholderiaceae; genus Ralstonia; species Ralstonia pickettii. The sequence continues at coordinate 924,885 of NZ_CP066771.1, forward strand.
CGATCCACGGCGTAGGCAAGGGGCCGATCGCAGGTGCCGGATTCAGGATGACCGTCTTGCCAAGCCGCTGGCCCAGCTTGAGCGCGCATTCCACCGCATCCGGTGGTGATTCCAACTGGCAGACGATCACGCGTGCGCGCTCGAACGCGGCACGCTGCGCTTCGATCATCGTTGGCGTCAGCATTTCGTTGGCGCCGGCCACGATGACGATGGTGTTCTGGCCGCTCTTGGCCACGGTCACGCACGCGATGCCGGTGGCCGCCCCGGCGTGTACCGACACCATCGATGTGTCCACGCCTTCGCGGCGCAGGCCCTCGCGCAACGCGGTGCCGTACGCGTCATCACCCACGCAGCCGAGCATGGCGACACGGGCCCCCAGGCGTGCGGCTGCCACGGCCTGGTTGGCGCCCTTGCCGCCGGGGATGGTTTCCAGCGCAGGGGCTGCAACCGTTTGCCCGGGACGCGGCAAGCGGGGCGTGCGGATCACGAGATCCATGTTCAGGCTGCCGACGATCAGCACGTCGGCAGCGGGGTGCGCGGAAGAGGCGGAAGGGCGCTTGGCCACCATGTCGGGACGACGTCGAAAGCGTGAAAGGAATACGGAATCAGGCGGCGCGGGCCGGGCGTTCGGGTTCGGCGGTCGACTCGCGCAAGGACAGGCGCGGCGGCAGCACGATGCGGCGTGCGCGCGGCTCTTCCACGGGATGCCGCAGGGCGTTGTCGCCGAGATGCTCGAGCAGCGTCTGCGCGGTGGTCTCGCCCAACTGGCGGATCGATTGGCCGACAGTGGACAGCGCGGGATAGACGTAGCGGCTCAGTTCGATGTCGTCAAAGCCGATCACCGATAGGGCCTTCGGAACGGGAATGCCCAGCTCGGCGGCAGCGCGCAGTGCACCGATGCCCATCAGGTCGTTGCCGGCAAAGATCGCGGTGGGCATTTCGCCTTCGGTCAGCAGCTGGCGCGCCGCGCGGTAGCCGCCGGGGCTGGTGAAATCGCCTTCGGCAATGCGGACGGTGGCTTCGGGCACGCCGGCTTCGCGCAGCGCGCGGTGGAAACCGGCCAGGCGCTCCGCCGTCACGCTCAGCGACGACGGCCCGCTGATGCAGGCGATGCGGCGGTGGCCGAGGTCCAGCAGATGCTTGGTCGCCATGTACGCACCTTCTTCGTGATCGACCTGCACCTGATCGGCCTGGATGCCTTCGGTCGGGCGGTCGACCATCACGATGGGAAGGGCGGATTCACCAAGCGCTTCGATCAATGCCGTGTCGGGCCCGGCGCTGCTGACGATGATGCCGTCGACGCGTTTTTCCATCAGCACGCGCAGGTAGTCGCGCTGCTTGCGGGGGTCGTCGTCGGAGTTGCAGAGGATGACGCTGTAGCCGGCGGCGGCGCACACGTCTTCAATGCCCCGCGCCAGCTCTGCAAAGTAGGGGTTGGTGGCCGTGGGCACGAGCACGCCGATGGTGCGCGTGGTGCGGTGCTTGAGCGAGCGGGCCACGGCGCTGGGCACGTAGCGAGTGGCCCGGATGGCTTCTTCCACGCGCTTGCGCGTCTCGGCGTTGACTGGCCTTGTGTTGTTGATGACGTGCGAGACGGTGGTGAACGAAACTCCGGCCAGTGCGGCCACGTCTTTGATGGTTGCCATGACGATCTCCTCGGTCTCTTAATGGTGTTTGCTGCGGTTGCGCTTGCTGCGATAGGTATCCATGACCACGGCCGCGACGATGACCGCGCCCGTGATGATGCGTTTGGTGGGCTCGGAGGCGCCGATCTGTGCAAGGCCCGATTCGAGCACCGAGATGATCAGCACGCCGAACAGCGTGCGCACGACCGACCCGCGTCCGCCCATCAGGCTCGTGCCGCCGATCACCACGGCCGCGATCACCTGCAGCTCCATGCCGACGCCAGCATTCGGATCGGCGGCTTCCAGGCGCGACACCTGGAACAACGCAGCCAGGCCCGAGAGCAGCCCCATCAGCGCGAACACCGCAATCTTGTAGGGGCGCGGATTCACGCCCGCCAGCCGCACGGCCTCTTCATTGGTGCCGATGGCCACCAGGTAGCGGCCGAACACCGTGCGCACCAGCACGATCTGGCCAACCACCGTGATGGCAATCGCAATCAGGAACGACGGCGCGATGCCCAGCGCGATGGGGTTGGCCAGCCAGTCGACCGCGCTGCCGATGTACACCGTGCGCGAATCGGTGAGGCTGTAGGCGAGGCCCCGCGCCATTTCCAGCACGCCCAGTGACACGATGAACGACGGAATGCCCCAGTGCACCGTGACCGCGCCCGTCAGCATGCCGGCCGCCGTGGCCAGCACCACGCCCGCGAGCGCAGCCGGCAACAAGCCCCAACCCAATTGGCTCATGGCCACCGACAGCACCGAAGCCGACAGCGCCAGCACCGAGCCCACCGACAGATCAATGCCGCCGATCATCAGGATGAATGTCATGCCCACCGCCATCACGAGCAGGTCGGGAATCTCGTTGGCGATGGTTGTGAACGTGGGCAGCGAGAAGAACGTTGGCGACAGCGTGCCGAACAGCACCAGCATGGCGATCAGCGCAGCGAGCAACCCGCCGATGGTGCCAAGCGACATGCCCAGCGCCGCGCGCGTGCCGGCTGTTGCAGCGGGCCGCGTCGGGGGGATGGTGGAATCAGAGCGCATCTGCGGTCTCCGAGGGCGATTGAGGTGCATATGAATCGGATTCTTCCGATTCACCGAAGGCAGCGGCGAGCAGGGCGTCCTGGCTCCAGCCACCGCGTTGGAAGATGTGCGTAAGCCGCCCGGCGCGCATGACGCCAATGCGACCACACAGTTGCATGAGTTCGCGCAGATCGCTCGACACCACGACCAGCGCCTTGCCTCGCGCGGCCAGCGCGTCGAGCAGCGTATAGATGTCGAACTTGGCGCCGACATCCACACCCCGCGTGGGCTCATCGAAGAGCAGCACAGGCGTGTCGCGCTCCAGCCAGCGCGCAATTGCCACCTTCTGCTGATTGCCGCCCGAGAGTTCACCGACCGGTTGCTCAGGCCCAGCGCAACGGATGCGCAATGCGCCGATGTGCCGCTGCGCCAGCACCCGCTCGCGCGCCGGTTGCAGCCAGCCTCGCTTCGTTACGCTTGGCATGTTGCCCAGCGCGATGTTGGTCGCGATGGGCAGGCTCAGCATCAGGCCTTCGTCCTTGCGGTCCTCGGTGAGCAGGCTGATGCCGTGGCGCACCGCGTCGCCCGGCGAACGGATGCGCACTGGCGCCAGCGGCGAGCCGACTTCGACGCTGCCCGCATCCGCGCGGTCCGCACCGAAGATCAGCCGCAGCAGTTCCGTGCGCCCCGCACCGACCAGGCCCGCGATGCCGAAGATTTCTCCCGGCGCCACGTCAAAGCTCACATCGCGCACAGCCGGGGCACGCGTCAGCCCGGTCACCCGCAGCGCCGGTGAGCCGTCACCGAGCCACGGTTCGCGCGCGGCCCGCTGCGTTTCGGACGAGGCGGCCACGTCGCGACCGACCATCGCCTGGATCAGCGCATCCTGCGTGACCGTCGCAGCCGGCGCATCGGTGACGAGCTTGCCGTCACGCAGCACGACGATGCGATCGGCAATGCGCGCCAGTTCGTCCAGGCGGTGAGAGATGTAGAGGATCGCCACGCCTTCGCGGCGCAGCGCGTCGATGCGCTCGAACAGCGTGGCGCTTTCGTGCGCGCTCAGCATCGCCGTCGGCTCGTCGAGGATCAGCACACGGCATGCGCTTGCCAACGCGCGGGCAATCTCGATCATCTGCCGGTGGCCGATGCCGAGCGTGTGTACGGGCGTCCAGGGGTCGAGGTCCAGGCCCACGCGCGCAAGCGCCTGTTCGGCCCGAAAGCGCAGCGTAGAGCGATCCACGAAACCCAGCCGCCGGGGGAGTTCGCCGAGGAACAGGTTTTCGGCCACTGTCAGCGTCGGCACCATGCTCAGTTCCTGCAGCACCATGCGCACGCCCAGCGCCTCGGCTGCGCTGCGCGAATCAGGCGCGTAGAGCGTGCCGGCAAGCGTCATCGACCCGCAGGTTGCCGTCTCCAGCCCGCAGAGGATCTTGGAGAGCGTGCTCTTGCCGGCGCCGTTCTCCCCCGTGAGCGCAAGCACCTCGCCCGCGTGCACGTCGAGATCGATATCTCGCAGCACGGGGGCGGCGTAGTGCTTGCTGAGCGCGGAGACGCGCAGCAGCGGTGTGCGCGGTTCGTAAGCGGCAGACATGGCTGGCGGCGGCTTGCCGGTCTGTGGCGTCAGGAGCGCGTGACGAGGTTGACCGGTGTCTCGACGACACCCGACAGCTTCGCCTGCGGCGTCTTGGAGGCCAAGGCCTTCAGCGCGGTTTCGATGCCGTAGACGGCTTGCTGATCGGCGTGCTGATCGGCCGTCGCAACGACACGCCCGTCAGCCAGCATGGCCTTGATGGCGTCGATGTTGTCATAGCCGCCAATCAGCACCTTGCCCAGCTTGCCCGCCGCGCGCACAGCCGATACGGCGCCGATCGCCATGTTGTCGTTGCCGCACAGCAGGGCCTTCAGGTCGGGCTCGGAGCGCAGCATGGCGGCTGCCACCTTGTTTCCCTTGTCGATTTCCCATTCGCCCGATTGCACCCCCGCGATCTTCAGCTTGGCGGCTTCGGCGGCGTCCTTGAAGCCAGCGGTACGTTGCTGGGCGTTCGTGGTGGTCGGTATGCCTTCGATGATGCCCACGGCATCGCCCGGCTTGAGCGACTTGGCAACGAAGTCGCCCACCAGTCGTGCACCCTTGCGGTTGTCCGGCCCCACGAAGGGCACGTTCAGCCCTTTCTCTTTCAGTGCCGCGGGGTCCAGCCTGTTGTCGATGTTGATGACGAGAATGCCCGCGTCCACGGCCTTCTTGACGACCGGCACCAACGCCTTGGAATCGGCCGGGGCCAGCACCAGCGCATCCACGCGCGCGACGATCATCTGCTCGACCAGACGAATCTGGCCAGCGGTGTCGGTTTCGTCGCGAATGCCGTTGGTCAGCAGTGAATACTCCGACGCGTGATCCTTCTGATGCTTACGTGCGCCGTTCTCCATGGTCAGGAAGAACTCGTTGGCAAGCGACTTCATCACCAACGCCACCTTGGGCGGCTGGTTAGCGGCATGCGCGAGCGAAAACGGGAACGGCAGAGCAGCGGCTACGGCAGAGCCCACGCCAAGTTGCAGGGCGCGGCGACGGCGGATATCCATGGTGTCTCCTCCAGGAAGAGGGCTATCTGGGGCGGGTGGGTGCGGGCGTCGTCGCTGCCCCATACCGTCAGGCATAGGTAAGGGCAATTGCGCCTCGCTCTTCGCAAACGTTTGCGTACCTGACAGTCTCGGCTACCGCGTAACAGAAGTCAACGAAATTGCGCTTTCCACCGCATAAGTAAAAACCCGGAGTGATGGTGCCCTGACGATGGACTCGCAAGTTGCGCTGCGGGAGTGACGGGATAGCCCTATCCAACGTGGTTGATTGTTTTAGTCCACAATACGGCCTGCCGCGTGGCCATCCCGTTTTTCGGGCTCTGCAAATCCCCTTGCTGCGACGCGGAATCCCCCGACACCTTAGTTGACCGATTTTGTCGGGTTCCTTTATACTTGAGCAAAACGATCAGGTATTTCCCCGACGCCATGAGATTGACCACCAAAGGCCGCTTCGCGGTCACCGCCATGATTGACTTGGCGCTGCGCCAAGAGCAGGGCCCGGTCACGCTGGCCGGCATCAGCCAGCGTCAGAAAATTTCGCTGTCGTATCTGGAGCAGCTGTTCGGCAAACTGCGCCGCCACGAAATCGTGGAAAGCGTGCGCGGCCCGGGCGGCGGCTACAGCCTCGCGCGCCGCGCCGACGACGTGACCGTTGCCGACATCATCATTGCCGTGGATGAGCCGCTCGATGCGACCCAATGCGGCGGCAAGGGCAACTGCGGCGGCGAAGAGCATGTCGGTGGCCATACGGGCCGCTGCATGACGCACGACCTGTGGGCCACACTCAATCAGAAGATGGTCGAGTATCTCGATTCGGTGTCGCTGCAGAACCTGGTCGATCAGCAACGCGAGCGTCAGCCCGAAGTGATCCAGGACATGCGTGAAGCGCGTCCGGCTCGCCGCGAACGCACACCGACACGCGCCCGCGCCGTTGATACGCCGGCTACCACGTCGGTGGCCGCCGAGCCCGTCAAGCGAGCACCGCTGGTCAACTCCGTTTTCAGTCTGGCGCAGTCGTGATTGCGCCAGCGTGAGACTGGCCACGACGCCAGTCCACACAAGAACATCGCCCCCCACACAAGGCAGACAAGATATGAGCACCCCGCAACTTCCCATCTACATGGACTATTCCGCGACGACGCCGGTGGACCCGCGCGTGGTCGACAAGATGATTCCGTATCTGCGCGAGAGCTTCGGTAACCCGGCTTCGCGCAGCCACCCGTTTGGCTGGGAAGCCGAGAAGGCCGTCGAGACCGCGCGCGAGCAGGTCGCCGCGCTGGTGAATGCCGACCCGCGCGAAATCGTCTGGACGTCGGGTGCGACCGAATCCGACAACCTGGCAATCAAGGGCGCTGCCAACTTCTACAGCAGCAAGGGCAAGCACATCATCACCGTGAAGACCGAGCACAAGGCTGTGCTGGACACGACGCGTGAGCTGGAGCGCCAGGGCTTCGAGGTGACCTACCTGGACGTGAAGGACAACGGCCTGATCGATATCGACGTCTTCAAGCAAGCCATCCGCC